>CANOLA010000108.1 GCA_947566705.1 uncultured Lachnospiraceae bacterium
GACTCAGACCCAGAATCCGACTCAGACACAGAATCCAACCCAGACACAGAATCCAACCCAGACACAGAATCCGTCCCAGACACAGAGTGGCAGTCAGGATTCACAGACGAGTCAGACCCAGAGTCCAAGCCAGAGTACACAGACACCGAGCCAGAGTCAGTCTCAGTCCCAGAGCCAGTCTCAGTCCCAGAGTCAGTCTCAGTCCCAGAGCCAGTCTCAGTCGGACCGGAATCCTTCAGGCGGGGGCAACGGTTCATCAGGTGGTAATGGTTCCACCAGTGGAAAAAAGCCGGTGGATTCTACACCGAAAACAGGAGCATTCAGTTTACGGTTTGCTTTTGGTGGAGCGATTGTACTGTTTCTTGCAGTATCTACAGTCTGCATTAAGGTATTAGGAAAGAAGAACCGTGTATGAATTACGCAGGAATAAAATACTGTGACGTGGCAAACGGACCGGGCTGTCGTACAGTCTTGTTCGTTTCCGGATGCAGGAATGCCTGCGACGGTTGTTTTCAGCCACAGACATGGGATTTTGGATACGGGGAATTATTTGATGAACGAGTGCAGAAGGAAGTCATTGATTCACTGGAGCCAGAATATATAGAAGGAATTACCCTGCTGGGTGGAGAGCCGTTTGAAGAAGAAAATCAGAAGGCTCTTCTTGTATTTATGAGAAAGCTTAAAAAAGAATATCCAAATAAGAATGTCTGGGCATATACCGGATATATTTATGATAAGGATCTGGTTGCCGGAGGAAGGAAACATACCGAGGATACAGACGAACTGCTTTCCATGATAGATGTGCTTGTTGACGGACCGTTCCGGCAGGAATTATATGACATTTCACTGAAATTCCGTGGTTCATCAAACCAGAGGATTTTAAATCTGAAAGAAACGATAAAAAATAATAAAATAATTAAGGAGTGTGACGTATGAAAAGACGTATATGCATGGTGATCGGGTTTAGCTGTTATATGACCGGTGTTATTTGTGCTGCTTATTACGGACTCTGGAAAATGCTGTGTATTCCGTTGCATCAGCTGTTTGCGGCATGTATTGCCGGGGAACTTACGCTGACACTTGTACTGATATGCGGGATAAAAATACTGTTCTCCACAACGCTTACAGGATTTATCTGGTGTCTGGGATATATTGGATATAATTATTTTAAGGGTGACGAGGATCCGGACTGGGAATCCATTATGTCAGAACGGATGAAGAAACATAAGGAAAAGGGGCAGACATCGTGATTTTACGTGTACCAGAGTACTATACGGATTTTTCCTGTATTGCAGACCGCTGTAAGGACAGCTGCTGTGCGGGATGGGAGATTGATATTGATGAAGGCTCATATGACTATTATCAGAGCTGTGAAGGGGAATTCGGAGAGTTTCTTAAGGCAAATATGTATGAGGCGGACGGGGAATACCGTTTCTGTCTGCAGGTAACGGGCACGGGAAAATCTCCTGGCAAACGCTGTGCCATGTTAAATGATGAAAATTTATGTGATCTCTATACAGCATTGGGCGAGGAGGCACTGTGTGAAGTATGCACGGAGTATCCGCGCTTTTTGCTGTTATATGGCAACGTGATGCAGAAAGGACTCAGCCTTTCCTGCGAAGAGGCAGGGCGGATGATATTTCAACAGAAATCTCCGGCGCAGTTTATTGAGCTTGAAATGACTGATGCACCGGACGGCGGGGAAGAAACTGCCGGGGAGCCGGATGACGGGGAGGACAGGAACTATATTGTTTTCATGGAGCATGTGCAGAAGAAAGCGTTTGAAATCCTGCAGGAGAGACAGCATTCCATCCGGGAACGGATGTGCCGCTTTCTTTTGTGGGCAGAGCATGCACAAAATATTACAAACCAGTATCAGGCACACGGAGACAGCGGGATTTTAGAAGAATGCGGACAGACATGGGAGCCGGATACCAGAAACCTTCCGACAGAAGAGTTTTGTTATGAGGATTTCAGGGAGCGTTTTGCAGCCTTTCTGGACATGGAAGTGCTGGATGATGAGTGGGTTCATATCAAAAATCAGTTTGAAGAACTGTTTACGGAAGATACCTATGCAGAGATGGTAAAGGCATATTTAAAATCACCGGACTGTCAGCCGGACGGATATGAACATCTTCTGGTGTATTTTGTATTCCGCTATCTGATGAATGCGGTCTATGATTTTGATATATTGTCATATGCAAAGCTGGCGGTCACGGCAACGCTTGTGATTCGTGATATGGACGTGGTGCGGTGGTATGAAAAAAAGCAGTTTACCATTGCAGACCGTATTGATACTGCCCGGATTTTTTCAAAGGAAGTCGAGCATTCGGAAGAAAATGCTGATGAATTTAAAGAGATGTGTATGATGGAGGAGATTACTTCGGTGGAGAATCTGTACCGGCAGATTTAAGTGAAGAATTTGGTTCTTTACAAGGGATTTGTAACATGATATAATAAATAAAGAGGAAGCAATCGCCCACAAGATGGGTTGACCAGGTTGAAAAAGATAGAAAATCCACCCCTTTGTCTGTCAAAGTTTTGGGGTGGGTTTTCTAATTTCTATGTAGCTCTACTTACAAAACGTAAAAACAAATGTAAGCAATGCCAGTAAGAATATGCCAAAAGTAAGCAAATCCTTAAAATCAAAATTATTCTGATTTTTCATAGCATCACCTCCATTTCCTTGGAAATAGAGGTCAACACCACCCTGCAACACGATTGTTTCCTTCTGGTAATTCTAGCACATATTTATCACGATTTCAATTTATTTATCCAGCAGATCCGTATAGAACTCAGCATAATCCGTTTTTTTCTCGTTGGTATAATCAATAGCAGCCGACGGATGCTGGTTCAGCTGTCCGGTAAGGAGATACGGAATATCATATCCCCAGAGTGCTCCGCTTTCTTTCAGCGGCAGCATATATTCCTGGATGAATTTGAGAACCGGGAAAATATTAAATTTCGGGTTTTTCAGGAATCCTAAAAGCAGCTCGGTCGCACAGTTTCCGGCACCGCGCCCCATGGACATCATTGTGGCATCAAGAAAACTTGCACCGTTTGTTGCTGCTTCAATAGTGTTTGCAAATGCAAGCTGCTGATTGTTATGTGCGTGGATTCCGATATATTTACCGTACTCGTCGGCGTATTCCATATATAATTCCGTGATTCGCCGAATCTGTTCCGGATAGAGTGCACCGTAGCTGTCTACAATATAGATGCCGTCTGCACCGCTTTCTCCGACCATCTTAAGTGCCTGCTTTACATCCCCTTCCTGCGCATTGGAAATTGCCATGATATTGCAGGTGACTTCATATCCCTTGCTTTTGGCATCCTCAATCATTTCAATCGCAGCAGGCATCTGGTGTACATAGGTTGCGACGCGAACCATATCTATGACACTTTCACTTTTTTCTGCAATGTCGTGTTTGTAATCACAGCGTCCGACATCCGCCATGATGGAAATTTTTAAATCGGAATTATTATCACCGACAATGGCACGGATATCTTCTTCATCACAGAATTTCCATTTCCCGAATTTGTTTACATCAAAAAGTTCTTTGGAAGCTTTGTAGCCGAACTCCATATAGTCAATACCTGCCTTTACGTTGGCACGGTAGAGCGCGCTTATAAATTCATCGGAAAACATGAAATTGTTTACCAGTCCTCCGTCACGGATTGTTGCGTCCAATACACGGATATCGGAACGTGTTGTCATTAAGTCTCCCTTTTGGGCCATTTTTCGTATCCTCCTTGGTTTTAGCACTTTAACGCCTTAACGCACGTTAGTGAAAGAATAAATATATGATAACACATTCCGGGAAAAATGCAAGTAAAACTTTACACTGGAAATCAGGTTTGCTATAATTGATAAACAAGCAGTATACGGAGATAAACAGAATCAAGGAGTAACAGTATCAAATGATAGATTTAATTGGAGCATTTGAATATTCAAGGATTGCCTTTGCAGGCATACTGGCAGCTTTTGCATTTACATGTATTGCAATTGCAAAATTTAATAAATATCTTCCAAAGGACATGGGACGCCAGTTTGCCCATGACGGAACACTTTCTGCTGGAAAACCGAGAGGGGCAGGAATTATTTTTGTGTTTGTATTTGTACTGTCGGCGCTGCTGTTTGGCAAACTGGATATGGAAATCGTGTTTTACCTGGTACTTGTTGTGGTTGAGATGTTAACCGGTTTTTTTGATGACGCGGCAGAAGAGCCGTGGGGAGAATACCTGAAAGGTTTTCTGGATCTGGCGGTGGCAGTAGTTGCTGCCATGGTATATCTTCATTATAATTCCAGTACGATTACATTTGCCATTGCAAAAACAACAGTGACCATTCCGCCGGTGGTTTTTGGGATACTGACAGTTATACTGGTCTGGGCTTCCATTAATGTAACGAACTGTTCGGACGGAGTGGACGGATTATCCGGAACGCTTTCCATCATTTCCCTGATGACTATTTTTATTCTGGATAATATGTTGAAAATTGAAGACAGTTTTAATTATTGCATTTTATTGTTTGTAGTATGCCTTCTGGGCTATCTGTGGTATAACGCCACACCGAGCAAGCTTTTGATGGGTGATGCAGGTTCCCGTGCCATGGGAATCTTTATTGCGATTGCAGTCTTAAAACTGCACAGTCCGTTCATGTATCTGCTTGCAGCTGCAATGTTGATTATTGACGGTGGCCTGGGACTTATCAAGGTATTCCTGCTCCGTTTTTTAAAGATTCATATTTTAAAAAATGTGACCACTCCGATTCATGACCATGTACGGAAAAGCTGCGGCTGGTCCAATGCACAGGTGGTTTTCCGTTTTGCGATTATTCAGATTGTTATTTCTTTTGCCGCAGTGTATCTTGTTACGAATTAACCCGTCTGCCGCGGTTTATCAGCGCATGTAGTTTTTCAATATGAAATGGTTTTCCCTGGACCGCCTGAACTTTCAGGCGGTTTTCTTCGCTGAAACCAACCAGGATATCATGGTTTGCCTCAGCAAGATAGTCCATGATGCCGTCAATGTCGGATTTGGTGTTTTTCGGGCAGTGGATATGCAGATGCCTGGCTGCTGTTATGTGCATCGTATAAGAGATGCTGAAATGATACCACAGAAATTTGTGCAGTGTGGAATGCTTGTAAATCCACAGGATTTTATCAATAGGAACAATGGCATTTGCATATGCTGAGGTCATGATAAAAAAGTGTTCGGTAATGAACATGTCCTCTGTGGCGAGCTGGGGCAGTGTGGCAAGTTCCTCTTCTGCCTGTGCCAGCAGTTTTCCCGGCTTTCCGAATACCACAAGGTTCTGGCATGGCGGGGAAAGGTACGGGGCCTGTATATAAATGATACATGAAGTAAGGTAACACAGTGTATAAATCATGGTACAGAAATAAACGGCAAACAGAATACGGGTGACTGCCGGGTGGTAGTCCGGTTCGCTGAAAAAATAAGGGGACATCTGGTTCAGAATTCCTTTTTCCGTCCAGTCAAGGTCTGTGGAAATGTATGCCAGAAGTTTTCTGTAATTATTTTTGCCTTCAACAATACGTCCTGTTACAGAAAGGGAGCTGATAACAGGAAGTCCTTCCTCGCAGGTCCGCGGGGAGAGCAGTACGATAATGCACTGTTTTTTGTACATGGTATAATAATAGTATCCGGTTGTCTGTCCGCGTCCGGTACTTGTATAGCCGGTAAATTTCAGGTCATGGAAAGTCGTATTCACATAACGTTCTTTTGCCTGATAGGAATCGGCCAGGGTATCTTCAGTCAGGGATTTCGGGCGCAGCATGTCCCCAAGCGGAAACAAAAGCCAGAAAGCCCCCAGAAGCAGCAGGTAAATAACCGGGGAAAGAAGCCTTTTCTTATAGAATGCCTGAATATTTTTTGTGATATAATGTTCGTAATTGTTCTGCATAAGATATCATTCCTTTTTTTATGTTGCCAGCCACAGCACAGATACCGGCTATAAAATATGATAAGTGTTTCGCCTGGAATAATCAACCTTGAGTTTTAAGCGGTTCCATAGTATGATAGTTGGTATAAAGAATAAATTGCGGTAATATCCCAAAAAGGGCATTACACAAAGGAGTAATACAATGGATGCATATACAGGTTTTGCCAGGGTTTATGATTTGTTTATGGATAATGTTCCCTATCAGCAGTGGTGTTCATACATCTGTAAGGTATTTCGTGAGTATGGAATCACAGATGGACCGGTTCTGGATCTTGGATGCGGGACCGGGGAACTGACAAGACTGATGGCGGAAAAGGGATATGACATGACAGGTGTGGATTCTTCACCGGAAATGCTTGGTATGGCACTTGAAAAAACAAAAGATTCTGAAATACTTTATCTTATGCAGCAGATGCAGGAGCTGGAGCTTGACGGCTGTGTCTGCGCCGCATACAGTTCCTGTGACTGTCTGAACTACATACTGGAGGAGGAAGAACTTTCCCAGGCCTTCCAAAAGGTATACCAGTATCTGGAAAAAGGCGGTGTTTTTGTGTTTGACATGAACACGGAATATAAATACCGGAAAATGCTTGGGGAAGGTACATTTGCGGAAAGCAGGGAGGAAGGCAGTTTTATCTGGGAAAATTATTATGATGAACAGACCGGTATCAATGAGTATGATCTTACACTTTTTATCCCGGAAGGAAATGGTCTTTACAGCAGGTATACTGAGACGCATTTTCAGAAAAACTATCCGGTAGAGAGGGTACGGGAAATCCTGGCAGATGCCGGGTTTACCTGTCTGGGCGTATATGATGATTATACGAAAGCGGAGGTTTACGATTACAGTAAACGGGCAGTTTTTGTAGTACAGAAATGAGGAATGGACTGGTGTCCAGGAGGAAGGAGCAGGAAAATGAAAAATGATTATATGATAAGGGCTGTTGCAGCGGACAATGCAATCCGCGCGTATGCAGTGACTTCAAGGGATATGGTGGAGACTGCACGTGACGCGCACAATACTTCCCCGGTTATGACAGCGGCACTGGGACGCTTGCTTTCCGCAGGGGCAATGATGGGAAGCATGCTGAAAGGGGAAAAGGATCTTTTGACACTGCAGATCCAGTGCAGCGGTCCGGCAAAAGGACTGACAGTTACAGCAGATTCCCATGGGAATGTCAAGGGGTTTGCCATGAATCCGGTTGTGGACCTGCCGCCCAATGCACAGGGACACCTGAATGTCGGCGGGGCACTGGACCTTGGTATTTTAAGCGTCATCAAAGATCTGGGGTTAAAGGAACCGTATGTGGGACAGTGCGAGCTGCAGACCGGGGAAATAGCAGAGGATTTAACCTATTATTTTGCAGTTTCCGAGCAGGTGCCGTCTGCTGTTGGACTGGGAGTATTAATGAACCAGGATAACACAGTGAAGCAGGCGGGGGGATTTATTATCCAGCTGATGCCGGATGCAAAGGATGAGGTTATTGAGAGCCTGGAAAAAAGAATTCAGGAAATCGATTCCGTAACCATGATGCTGGACCGGGGTCTTTCGCCGGAGAAAATTTTAGAAGAAATTCTCGGTGATTTTGGCATGACAGTGTATGAGCAGGAGCCGGTGGCATTTTCGTGTGACTGTTCCAAGGAGCGGGTAAAGAGAGCGCTTGCAACAATTAGTAAAAAGGATCTGGATTCCATCATTAATGACGGGGAAAGTATTGAAGTAAAATGCCAGTTCTGTAATAAGGCATATACATTTGAAATAGATGAGCTAAAGGAGCTATCAGAGTGAAACAGGGATTTATAAAAACAGCAGCAGTTACACCAAAGATCAGGGTGGCGGATACCACATTTAATGGACAGGCGATAAGGGATCTGATGCATAAGGCGGTGGATGAGGGCGCAAAACTGGTTGTGTTTCCGGAGCTGTGTCTTACCGGATATACCTGCCAGGATTTGTTTTTGCAGGAGACACTGCTTGCCGGTGCGCGGGAAGAGCTGATGAAACTGGCTGCCGAAAGTGAGGAAATGGACGCCATTTTTTTTGTGGGACTTCCGTATGAGGTAAATGGCAAGCTTTATAACATGGCTGCCGTTTTTTCCCATGGGCAGGTGCTTGGCATGGTGCCAAAGAGTTATATTCCGAATTATAATGAATTTTATGAGGCAAGGCACTTTGCCAGTGGTAAGGATTTGTGTGCACAGGTGGTTCTGCCTGATGGGACTGAGGTGGAAACAGGAACAAATCTGGTGTTTACCTGCAGGGAACTACCGAAACTCTGTATTGCAGCGGAAATCTGTGAGGATTTATGGACGCCGAATCCGCCAAGCATTGGACATGCCATGTCAGGAGCGAATGTGATTGTCAATCTTTCGGCATCCAATGAGATTACTGGAAAGGACAGTTATCGCAGAGAACTGGTGCGCGGACAGTCTGCGCGCCTGGTCTGTGCGTATATCTATGCTTCAGCCGGGGAGGGCGAGTCCACGCAGGATCTGGTATTTTCCGGTCATAATATGATAGCGGAAAACGGTCACCTGATAGCGGAGTCAAAGTGGTTCGGGCACGGAATTACCTTTGGGGAGATTGATGTGGAGCGGCTCGTGGAGGAACGCCGCAGGATGAGCACATTCCTTACGGATGAGGACCATGAGGTAATTGAATTTTCTCTTAAGGTGGAGGAAACGGTACTCACACGGCATGTGGACAGTACGCCGTTCGTTCCGGGAAGCAGGGCGGACCGTGATAAACGCTGTGATGAAATTCTGATGATTCAGGCAATGGGACTGAAAAAGCGTCTGGAGCATACGAACAGCAGGTGTGTGGTGCTTGGAATTTCCGGCGGACTGGATTCCACACTGGCGCTGCTTGTGGCAGTCAAGGCGCTTGACCTGCTTGGATGGGAAAGAAGCAGGATTACAGCCGTGACAATGCCGGGGTTTGGCACAACTGACCGCACTTATGACAATGCGGTAAAACTGATTGGGCAGCTGGGCGCGGAGTTTGTGGAAGTAGACATTAAAAATGCTGTGAACGTGCATTTTGCAGATATCGGGCAGGACCCGGCTCTTCGTGATGTTACCTATGAAAACGGCCAGGCAAGGGAGCGGACGCAGATTTTGATGGATATTGCCAACAAAAAGGGCGGAATGGTAGTCGGAACCGGGGATTTGTCTGAGCTTGCGCTTGGATGGGCGACCTACAACGGCGACCATATGTCCATGTATGCGGTGAATGCTTCCGTGCCAAAAACCCTGGTCCGCCATCTGGTTCGTTATTATGCAGAAACCTGCGGGGACGGCGTTCTTTCAAAAACACTGTTTGATGTTCTGGATACGCCGGTATCACCGGAGCTGCTGCCGCCGGAAGAGGGCAGGATTTCGCAGAAGACGGAGGATCTGGTAGGACCGTATGAGCTGCATGATTTCTTTCTTTATTATATGCTGCGTTTTGGATTTACACCGGCAAAAATATTCCGGCTGGCAAAAACTGCTTTTGGAGAAAACTATGAGGATGAGGTAATCCTGCAGTGGCTGAAAACCTTCTGCCGCCGCTTCTTTGCGCAGCAGTTCAAGCGTTCCTGCCTGCCGGACGGACCGAAGGTCGGTTCTGTTGCAGTTTCCCCGCGGGGAGACCTGCGTATGCCGAGTGATGCGTGTGCGTCGCTGTGGATGGAGGAACTGGACAAGTTATAAAAAGATTTGACGGTTGTTTTGACATAGGGGATATGATAAAATATGCCTTATGGACAACCGCATTACAAGGTGGTAGCCTCCCTTACTTTCGACAGCAGTAATCATTGCTTATGCCATTCGGCATAATCCTGTCATGGGAAATACGAAAAGAGGGAGGTGGTGTATATGAGTACATATGATGTACTGAGCCTGTTATTTCTGGGTGGTACGTTTCTCATTGCATTGCTTGCCTATATAGATAATAGGGATAATAAGCGAAAAAAATAAGCCTGCCTTGTAATTTTGACCGATTCTGGGCAGGCTTATTACCAATTCCGGGAGGTTAACCACTTTGCTGGGCGGTTGCTCCTTTTTATGTACAGAGTATATCATAATGCGATGGTGCATTCAAGCGTTTCAGAAAAGTTTGCGTAAAAACCGGGGATATAGTATAATAATAATTATGTATGACATCATCGATATCCACTGCCATCTGCTCTATGGAGTGGACGACGGTGCAAAGACAATTGAAGAGTCTAAAGCCATGTTGCAGGAGGCG
>CANOLA010000109.1 GCA_947566705.1 uncultured Lachnospiraceae bacterium
TGTCCAGTTCCAGTTCTGCCAGAATCATTGACACACAAAGAGGATGGATAATATATGCTTCCCCGGACTTGCGCACCTGTCCTTCATGTGCATGGTACGCCACCTGGTATGCCTTCTCAATCAGCGTCGTATCCGTGGAAGGATGGTATTTCTGGATACTCGCGATCAGATCCGCATATAAATCCTCTGGTTTTGCAAATTCTTTTGTCGGCTTAATGCTTTCAGAGCCGGAATGAAACTCACGTTCAATCCGCTCCAGCTCTTCTGTAGAAATGTCTGCCATATTCTCACCTGATTCATGAAGTGTAGTATTATATTATATTATATTTTATCTCATTTTTCAAGATTTTAGAAACTATCTGTCAACTTTTTTATAACATTACTGCCGTTTTGAAACGCTGTTTTTAAATGCCAGCCTCTGCAGATAGGAATGTTTCACCGCACTGCGCGATTGCAATACAGCTTCCATCCGTCTGGATTCACCTGCCCCGGAAGCAGCCTGCCGCATAATACTTTTTCTGATCTGCGGACTGCATTTCCTGAAGTATTCCAGAAGCATTTTTTCCTGTTCTGTCAGAACCGGCAGGGGTGTATTTTCAAGTCCGAGCAGATAATCCGCGGATACATCCAGATACTGGCATATCTTTCTGAATGAATCCAGACATGGCAGCGTACCGTCCTTCCATCTGGTTGTCGGAGACTGTGCTATATGGCATCCTTTCGCCAGTTTATTAAGTGTTAAATTCTTTTCCTTCAGTGTCTTATCTAATCTTTCGTAGAACATATTTTCCTTTCTTTTATTTGTTATAAGGCAATAACAGCGGAGCATTTGCTTTTACCGTTTCCTGTGGGATACAGCAGCTTCAAAATGAATAAACATATCGCTGCATCCTGCTGCCGGATACCACCGTATCTTCCATATACCGGAATCCAAGTTTCCCTAAAAGCGCAATGGAAGCTTTATTTTCTTTTTTGGTAAGGGCATTCAGTCTGGAAAAATCCAGTTCCTGTCTTGCAAACTCCATGATTGCCGTACAGACTTCCGTTGCCATGCCCCTGTGCTGCCACTCCGGATCAATCACGTACCCAAGTTCCAGCTCCGTCCCTTCCGGATATTCCCGGTTTTCCAGTCCTGCACGTCCAATCAGTTCTCCCGACTTTTTTTCAATCACCAGCCACATTCCGTATCCGTAATAGCCATACATATTGGTAATATACGCCTGCTGGTACTCCTGTTCCTCCCTGGGAGGATATAATGGATCTATAAAACCTTTTACTGTATTGCCTTCCTCATCCAGGCGCATAGTAACGCCCGGCTTGTCATATAATCTACGAAGAGCCCCCAGGTCCGTCATGGCGAGCTCCCTGATTACACACCGTTTTGTATCTGCTATTTCCCATGGAAGCCCGTGTTCCCTCCTGTACACCTGTTCCAGGAAGGCTTCGTCTACCTCCTCAAACCCCTGTACAAGCATGGTAAGCCCCCAGAGCGACTGGTCCGGCAGTTGTGGGTTTAAATAGCCCAGCACTGCAAGATTCAGCTCTTTTGCTTCTTCTGCACGAATATCGGTTGCGGTAATTAAAAGAACTGCATCCGCTGAAATCTGACAGTCTGCAAGAACCTCTGCCACCGGCATTTCTTTTGGCACTTTTATAATTTTCTGGTTAATTCTGTTTGTTAATAAGTCCGGGGACCATTCCCCTTCAATGTACATTAAAATCTGGTAACTCATAAGTAAAACTGTTTTGTGCCTACAGAGTCTCCGGTTCCGGATAATCCACGCCAAATGTCTCAACTGTCACGGTCTTAATCTTCTGCTCCTCAATCGGGCGGTCATTGTAATCGGTTGCAGTCTCCGCAATTGCATCGACAACCTCCTGTCCCTCGGTAATCTTTCCAAAGGCAGCATATGCCCCGTCCAGATGCGGAGCATCTTTATGCATAATAAAAAACTGGCTGCCCGCAGAATCCGGCATCATGGAGCGTGCCATGGAAAGAACGCCTGCCTTATGGGCCATATCATTCTTCACACCATTCTGGGCAAATTCTCCCTTAATACCATATCCCGGACCACCCATGCCGGTACCTTCCGGGTCGCCGCCCTGAATCATAAATCCTTTTATTACACGATGAAAAATCAGCCCGTCATAAAATCCCTTTTTCACCAGGCTGATAAAATTGTTTACTGTATTTGGTGCAGTCTGCGGATAAAGTTCTGCTGTCATTACCTTACCGTCTGCCATTGTAAAAGTTACTATTGGATTTTCCATCTTCATCTGTCTCCTTTTTATGGGTATAACAAGTATTGTACCGAATCCTTCCTTATTTAGCAAGTGTTTTCAGCGCATCAACCACTTTCGGAAATTCCATGAAGTGTGAGGCTTTTACCAGAATGGTGTCTTTTTCCCTCACAAAAGCAGTAAGTTCCGGAAGCATTTCCCCGCAGGTCTTAAAATAATGGACGTCACACGCTTCTCCTGCTGCCAGTGCATATTCTTCTGCAAGGACTCCTGCGCAAAAAAGCACATCAATCCCCGCTTCTGCCACCGCAGCACCAACCTCACGGTGCAAAATCCTTTCATCAGTCCCCAGCTCTCCCATATCCCCCAGCACAGCAATCCGTCTGCCTTCCGTATGTGCAAGCACATCTATGGACGCCTTCATGGATACCGGATTAGCGTTATAGCAATCGTCAATAATCGTAAATCCCTTCGTATGAATTAAATTCGTGCGCCCCCTGATAGTCTGTGCCGCAGCAATACCCTGTGCTATTTCTGCAGTCGTCAGCCCAAGCTGTAAACCAACCGCCGTTGCAGCCAGCGCATTATACACATTATGCTCTCCGGCAATCGGAATCTGTGCCGCAAAACTGCCCTGCGGAGTATGAATCTGTGCAAACATTCCCTCCAGGCCACAGTTTTTTACATCAGCCGCATAAATACTTTTTTCCGCAAAACCCGAAGTGGAATCCATGCCATAAAAAATAACCGGTTTTCCATTCACCACGGTTTTTGTTGCCAGACGGTCATCATCCCCGTTTAAGATGACTGTTCCGTCCGGTCTCATATGCTCAAACACTTCTGTCTTTGCTTGTAAAATGCCGTCCCTTGTACCAAGGTTCTCCAGATGACAAAGACCGATATTGGTAATTACACTGATATCCGGCTGTGCCATTGCTGCCAGACGGTGCATTTCCCCAAAATCTGAAATTCCCATTTCCAGTACGGCGATTTGATGCTGTTCCCGGATTTTAAAAATGGTAAGCGGAAGTCCGATTTCGTTATTAAAATTCCCTTCTGTTTTTAATACCTGGTATTTCTGCGCAAGTACTGATGCTATCATTTCCTTTGTGCTTGTTTTCCCAACGCTTCCGGTAATACCAACTACTTTTACAGAAAGCTGCTCCCTGTAAAATGCCGCCAGTTTTTTCATTGCCTCCACGGAGGATTTCACCCGGATGTATGGTCCTTTTGAATTTGTAAGTTCCTTTTCGGAAAGAACGACAAGAGCACCCTTTTCAAAAACGTCGGGTATAAAATCGTGCCCGTCCACACGCGCACCTTTAATCGGGATAAATAAAAATCCCGGCTCCACCTGCCGGCTGTCTGTTACTGCACCAGTGATTACCTCATGCAGATTTTCTTCTGCACCATGATATGTTCCTTCACATGCCTTTACAATATTTTCAACAGTCATCCCCGGCATGCAGTTTTTTTCTCTGTCCTGTATTCTGTGTCCGTCCATTTACTGCACCTCATATTTATCCAGGGAAATTTCAATGATCTTTTCACATAACTGGCAAAAATCCATTCCAATGGCTGCTGCCTCCTGCGGAAGCAGGCTGGTCTGTGTCATACCTGGCAGTGTATTGGTTTCCAGACAGAAAATCCGGTTCTGTTCATCCAACAAAAAATCTGTTCGTGAATATGTATCAAGTCCAAGGACCGATGCCACTGTTTCCGCATACTGGCGCATATCTTTTGAAATCTCCTCCGGTATTTCTGCCGGACATGTTTCTATTGTACTTCCTGCCCTGTATTTATTTTTATAATCATAAAACCCTTCCAACGGTGCCATTTCAATGACGGGAAGCGCGTGCCCCGCCAGTACCCCGACTGAAAATTCCCGTCCCCTGACATATTCTTCGATTACCAGCTCATCTTCCCAGCGGAAGGCTTCTTCAAGCGCCGGCTCAAACTCCGCCTCTTCTTTTACGATGGTCACTCCGATACTGGATCCGCCGCAGCACGGCTTCACCACGCATGGCAGGGAAACCGGAATCCTGTCTGTATCCATACGGTCCTTTTTTGTCATCCGTATACCGCGCGCAACCGGAACACCCGCTTTTGCAATCAGCTGTTTTGTCAGGTCTTTATTCATGGCAACTGCACTGCTTAAGGAACCGCTTCCGGTATATTTTATTCCAAAAAGGTCAAATGCTCCCTGTATTTTCCCGTCCTCGCCGTTTTCCCCGTGAAGTCCCATAAAAACAATATCCGCCATCTGGCACATCCTGATAACGTTCGGCCCGAAAAAGCCTGCGGACTGATTCTTTCTGGCAGCTTTTACCTCTTTCAGGTCAGGGGCTGTTTCTGAAATTTCGCCCACTGTCACACTAATCTGTTCCGCTTTATCAAAAATACCTTCTAACTCTTCCTCATGGTCACTGTATCCCATAAATACATCCAGCAGAATCACACGGTGTCCGTTCTTCCTGAGCGCCTGCGCCACCATACTTCCTGTCTGAAATGATACATTGCGCTCTGCACTGAGCCCTCCTGCCAATACTACAATATCCATATCCTATACCATGCCGCAGATGCGGCATATTTCCTTTCATATATTTCTCCCTTTCTTCTGAACATCAGTTTATCTGGCACAACGTTTCAAAATGCCGGGAATCATTACAGTTTATGCATCCATTATAAACTTCTTTCTTATCAGAATACAAGACCTTAATGGGTTTTTCGAAAAAATGGTGAACGCCTGCCTGATTTTAAACGGAAAGTATTCCCGTATGATTTGCCAGTTTGAGAACTTTGTCCAGTTCCTCTTTTGAGTATTTAAGAAGTATCTTTTCTTCTGGTATGCCAAATTCGAGCATGCTTTTTATTGCTTCCTGTCTTGCCTCCTCCCTTCCTTCCACTCTCCCCTCTTCTCTCTCCTCTTCAAAGATTGTACGCATATTCAGCTCCTCCTTTTTCTTAAGCCGCCGGTAATCAGCATGGCTTCCTGTGATACTTCCCACGGTTTCCAGAACGGTTCCACTTACTTCATGCTCATCACAATACCGCAGAATTTCTGCCTTTCTGTATTTTAAAGGTTTTTGTTCATCCAGTGCAAATTTTAAAAGTTGAAACAGATTTCTGTTATTATCATTTTTCAGGCAGAGACTGTTCTGTCTCACGTCCACCAGCAGCAGCCTGTCCTCCTTTTTCATCTGTGATAAAAACTCCGCACTTTTTTCTTTCAAATCTTTCTGCCGCTTATGCAACCCCACAGTCTGTCGGTACTGTTTTTTATATGCAAAGCAGTCATATTCCATAACCCGCAACGGCATGGCATAATGAATTTTCATCTGGTTTTCAATCCCAAACAAAGCCAGGTTCACTTCATGTTCTGCCGAGCTTTTACATATCTTTATTATATCCCTTGACCTTTTTATACTTTCTTCCATCCTGTCACCTTTATATACAAGTGACTCATCTGTATCCCTCTCCTCAAGCTCCGACGGACTAATTACATCCTGCCCGCTAAAAAGCAGTGCATTAAATAAATCTGCAAACTGCTCATTATTCCTCCAGTACTCTTTCAGCACCACATCAGTCTGCGGTTTTATTCCCTTCATAAATTTCTCCTCTAATGTTTCAATTATACTATGGCCGCAACCGAAGTTCAATATCGCTGCTGCGTCCCCTGTCTGCAAATTAATAAGGAAGCCGTCAGTTCCCACGGCTTCCAAGCATAAATCAGGATTTGGTTTTATTGTATCGTTACATCAGCATCCGGAATATTTTCATCCATCTGCCCGATAAACAGCACCATCTGCTCAAAGAATTTTCTCCCGAAAAAATTCTTCTCTGTCAGATGGCTGCCGTATTCATAAAGTGTATCTGTCAGTAACTGTGTTTCCGACAGGTCAATTTCAAAAAGAAATCGTCTCAGTGCCTGCATATGTTCATCTTCGAGGGTTCCAAGCCAGTCCCCAATCCGGTCAAGAAAATCGTCTCTGATTATGATGGCCTGAACATACCGAGCCATCGTGTTTGTTTGATAAATACCTTCATTCTCCTTTGTGTTTTCCTATAAATTTATGCACCTTCATTATGCTGAACACTGTCCCCAATCAGTATTCATCTCAAAGCGTATATGAATTTGCAATAAAAGTAAAGACGCGATTCGCGTATATAATTTGCACAATAAAATACAGAAGATGCCGGACAACCGGCATCTTCCGTAAGCATGTCTGTATAAACTGTAATACAACACACAGGTAATTAAAAAATCTGCTCCCTTAACATTCCGGTTCAATCAGACCGTACGTGTTTCCCTTTCTCCTGTAAACAACATTAACCTCATCCGTCTCTGCATTACGGAATACAAAGAAATCATGTCCGGTAAGCTCCATCTGGATACATGCATCTTCCGGATACATTGGTTTCATACCGAAGCGTTTTGTACGGACAATCTTTACTTCTTCATCGTCATCATCCTCTGCATCCGTTTCAATAAAGTCTGTGCTGAAATTTTCAGCCACGTTCATCTTTTTGGATGCAAGTTTTTTGCGGTATCTCGTCAGCTGCCGCTCAATAACCTCTTCAACAAGGTCAATGGATACATACATATCATTGCTGACCTGCTCAGAACGGATAATGTGACCTTTGATAGGAATCGTCACCTCAATCTTCTGACGCTCCTTCTCCACACTAAGCGTCACAAAGACATCTGTATCCGGCGTAAAGTATTTTTCCAGCTTCCCAAGCTTCCCCTCCACTGCCGTCTTGATTCCATCTGTCAGTTCAATATTTCTTCCCGTAATTGTAATTCGCATGATGCCCAACCCCTTTGCCGAGTATTTGATACCTTCGTACCATGGACTAATTATAACATATTGCACTAGAAACTCCAATAAACAATTCTAAATTTATGCAAAATTTATGTTTTCCGGCATTTATCCTATGTAAGGAGCAACCTAATTTATAACTTACCCCATGTTGAGATTATATTTATATTGACTTATTATAAAATATGTGCTATATATAAGATTATGATTAGAAGTGGAAAATTTAGACAAGGTTATATCGAATTATTAATTTTACATTTTTTAAACCAGAAGGACTGTGACACTACGGAAATGTCAGCCATCATTCAGGACATTTCCAAGGAATACCTTGATGTTCCTGTCGGTCTTTTATACCCGGAGCTTTATTTCCTTATGGAGCACAGACTGGTTACCCGTTACGAGGTAAAGGTCGAGGGACGTAAATATCCGCATGTATATTACCAGATTGGAGAAAGCGGCAGGGAACGCCTGAAAGAACTTCTGGCGGATTACTACAGAACCATGGACTGTGTTCAGAAAGTACTGGACTTCCAGTTTGACAGCGAAGCATGATAAATCCAGACAGAAGGGCCGGCGGGGCTGAACCGGAAAGAAGCCGGAGGAAACTATGCAAGTTCCTCCAGCTTCTGTGATAACAGCTCCCACTCTTCCATATCTGCCGCTGTCTCGTTTTCAAGGATGTCTATTTCATTCTGGATTTCCGTCAGTTTTGTGTAACTGGACTGGTACTGGGGGTTTAAAAGCTCTGCTTTTAATTCCTCCAGTCTTGTTTCTTTTTCATAAAGCGCTTCTTCTGCTTTCTGTATCTTTTTTTCAAGCCTTGAACGTTCTTTTCCCGGATTGTAATATGTTTTGCTGCCAGCCTGCGTATGCTCCGGCTGGTCTGTTTTTGTGCCGTTTAGGCTGATTGGTCCGAAATCCGCCGGTATCCTGCGGTTTCTTTCTTCCGTTTCTGCCATTTCCCTCTCAAGCTTTTCCTGGTATTCCCCGTAACCAAACCGGTACAGGTTTGTCGTGCCATCCTCAAAAACAAGAAGACTGTCCGCTACTTTTTTTACAAAATAACGGTCATGGGAAACAAAAACCAGTGTGCCTGAAAAACTTTTCAGCATGCTTTCGAGTGTTTCCTTTCCCACAATATCCATATGATTGGTCGGCTCATCCAGAACAAGTACGTTGGGACGGCGTTTTAAAATTTTACAGAGAGCCAGACGCACCTTTTCCCCTCCGGAGAGCATGTCGATATTTTTAAATACGTCATCCCCTGTAAAAAGAAATGCTCCCAGTGCATTTCTTGCTTCTGTTTCCGTAAGTTCCGGAAATTCATCCCAGTAATCATCAAGCACTGTTTTTTTGCTGGAGTACATCGCCATCTGCTGGTCAAAGTATCCGATTTCCACATTTGCGCCAAAGCGGAACTCTCCTGACAGCGGCTCGATTTTTCTTACCAGCGTTTTTAAAAGTGTGGATTTGCCAAGTCCGTTTCCTCCCAGTATCCCCAGCTTATCTCCCTTTTTCAGATCCAGGTTTACCGTGGAAAGTACCCTGTCATAGCCAATGACAAGCTCCTGCGCCATTAATACATCATTTCCGGTTTCCCTCCGGGGCTGGAAATTCGCATGAAACGTGCGGGTGTCAAAACGGTCCGGCGCCTCGATTTTTACCATGCGCGCAATAGCCTTTTCCTTGGAATGCGCCATGGATACCTTGGTCGGCTTGTTTTTGAAACGGTCCACCATCCGCTGCAGACGGGCAATTTCTTTCTGCTGCGCGTTGTAATCCTTCATCAGCTTTTCATAGTTTTCTTTTTTACGCGCCATAAAGTTTGTATAGTTTCCTGGATAGCGGGTTGCGGTTCCGTACTCAATCTCATAGACAACATCCACAATATTATCCAGAAACATTCGGTCATGGGATACAACCACAACTGCCTTTGGATAATTTTTCAGATAGTATTCCAGCCACTCGATTGTCGTAATATCCAGATGGTTGGTAGGCTCGTCCAAAAGCAGAATATCCGGTTTACTTAACAGAAGTTTGATAAAGGCAATCTTGGTCTGCTGTCCTCCGGAAAAACCCGAAAGAGGTTTTTTTCTTTCTTCTTCCGAAAAGCCGAATTTACGGATTAAGACATCATATTCTTTTTCAAAATAATATCCCCCGTCTTCCTTAAACGCTTCCTCCATCGCAGTATAACGCGCAACCGCCTCTTCAGAATAATCATGCTCCAGTGATGCTGCAGCAGCCTCCAGCTCACGTTTACGCTGTTCCATCGGGGCAAAAACCTTACGCACCTCCTGTTCAAGTGTCACGGACGGGTCTTCAAATGCAATCTGCTTTAAATACCCAATCTGCGGATTTCCCGCTTTGGCTATGAAGATATCCTCATCGCTGTCCCTTTTATCCAGCTCCACTTCCCCGTTAATCAGTTTTAAAAGGGTTGTTTTTCCGCAGCCGTTTCTTCCTACGACTGCAATTTTTTCTGTATTTCTGATTTCAAAATTTATATCGTGCAGGATGACGTCATCCGCAAAGGATACCGCTCCGTGCGCAATCTGGTATAACATAACTTATTTCCTTCCTGTAAACCTTACATTTTATGGAGCAAATCACATTTAAATTCGCTTCGCGAAGTGATTTGCGCAGGCAATATCCCTCACGGGATATTACATTTTATGGAGCAAATCACATTTAAATTCGCTTCGCGAAGTGATTTGCGCAGGTAATATCCCTCACGGGATATTACATTTGCGAGAGCAGGTAATTTACAAACTGCTCTGCAGTTCTGCCGGAAATACCGCCGTGGCTTAATTCCCATTTGTTCGCTTCCGCTTTCAGCGTCTCCTCATCCATGCCAATTCCCGCACGCTCTGCCAGATGAACCACAATATCAAAATATTCTTTCTGGGTCGGTTTGGAATAATTAATGGTAACGCCAAAACGGTTTACAAGTGAAAGCTTTTCCTCTACGGTATCCGAATG
>CANOLA010000110.1 GCA_947566705.1 uncultured Lachnospiraceae bacterium
CCGGTTTTTATAGTAATGCACATCCCCGGTAATAACAAAGTTAAGCCCCATGCACAGTCCCTCCGGTGCACCCTCTGGCTTTGTATGCTCAATGTCAAGCTCCTGAAGCAGATCATTTAAGGCCTGTCTGTTTTTTTCATCTGCATACCACTGGTGTATGGAACTGGAACGCTCTGCCCCGATTCCGTCAATATCTTCAAAGCCCTCACCATTTTCCAGTCTTTGTAAAAAGGCATCAAATCCAATTGCATTTACCAGCCGTTTTCCTGCATCTGTCCCGATCAGGGGAATACAGAGTGCATAAATAAAGTTTGCCGGAGAAGCTTTCCTGCTTTTTTCAATGGATTTATTCATATTTTCCACTGATTTTTCTCCGAATCCCTCCATCTGGCTGATCACATCAAAGTGCCTGTATAAATGATATATGTCTGCAAACTCATGAATATACCCTTCATTGATAAATTTTAAAATGGTTTGGATGGAAAGGCCGTCGATATCCATCCCCCATTTACTCACAAAACGGGTGAATTTTTTCACGTTTTTTGCGGTACAGTCCGGATTTGTGCAATGAAGGGTTTTCGTACCGCTTCCCACACTCTCACGAACCTCCGTCGGGGCGTGGCAGACCGGACAATATTCCGGAATCTCCACTGTTCCGCTGGCATCCTTTACAGCAATGCATTTGGGAATAATCTTATTTGCCTTAATGACCGAAAGTGTACATTCCTTTCCCAGTCCCAGACGCTCAATTTCACTTAAATTACAGAGCGAGGCCCGTGAAACCGTTGTTCCCTCAATCTGTACCGGCTCAAATACTGCCACCGGAGAAATGGTGGATACTGCACAGGACCATTCTATATATGACAGCTTTGTATCCACTGCCTCATCCTGCCATTTAAATGCATACCCGGCCCTTGTGGCATGGTGCCCTGTCACACTGCCAGACGATGCAAAATCGGTATCATCATAACAGAGTACCAGCCCGTCCACCGGAATATCCATCTTCCCATCTTCCACGCGCTTTGTCCAGCGTTCAACAGCTTCGGGAAGCTCCTGTGCGGTAAGTTTTTCGCGGTCTACAACCGTAAATCCGTTATCCTCCAGAAACTGCATCCGCTCTCCCCAGGAGACCATTTCTTTTTCAAGATAAACAAGTGTAAACGCATGAAATGTCACATGGCGTTCCTTTACCTTTGCAGGGTCATCCAGATTCAGCGTACCAGACGCAAGGTTTCTTGGATTTGCATATTTTTCATCCCCATCCTCCAGCATATCATTAATCATTGCAAAATCTGTATAGGAAATCGCCGCTTCCCCACGCACTACCATATGTCCTTTATAGGATACCGTAAGGGGAAATCCTTTTATAGAATTTTTTAAAAATGTAATATTTGTACCAGTGGTGCCATTTCCCCTGGTCAGTATTTTTGTTAATTTTCCACCATCATAAGTCAGAACCAGGGTGAGTCCGTCCAGCTTCCATGACAGCCACACCGGATACTCCCCTGCCCATTCCTGCAACTGACCAATCTGCTTGGTTTTTGCAAGGGACAGCGCCGGAAACTCATGCTCTTCTTTTTCGCCGTTTTCAGCTTCCCCAAAACCGGTATTCTGTGTCGGACTGTCCGGTAATATATATCCGGTTTCATTTTCCAGTGCTGCCAGTTCATCAAACATGGCATCCCACTCATAATTGGAAATTACTTCCTCTTTTCCGCCGTAATATGCTTCTGAAGCCTGATTCAGCTGTTCTGTCAGCCTTTTAATCCGTTCTCTTTTTTCTTCCATTCCTGTTTTTATATCCTGCCTTTTGCCTTTTATTTTCAGGAGAATCATTTCTTTTTTCATCTCCTGCACGAACCGGGGCATTACTGGAATCCAGCAGAAGCTGCATCAGCTTTTGATATTCCGCGCCTGTAACCTCCCGGTAAGTCCCTGTCCCTAAATCCCCAAGTTCAATATTCATAATCCGGACCCTTACCAGTTTTTTAACACGATAACCAAAATATTCACACATTCTCCGAATCTGTCGGTTATATCCCTGGGTCAGTATTATTTTAAATTCGTTTTTTCCTGTTCTTTTAACGCTGCATTTTCTTGTGGTAACCCCCAGTTCCACCAGGGGAACCCCTCCGGCAAGTCCCCGGAGAAAGGAATCTGTTACCTGACGGTTCACTGTGACAATATATTCCTTTTCATGCATATTGCCGGAACGCATCATTTTATTTACAATATCCCCATTGTTCGTAAGAAGCAGAAGCCCCTCGGAATCTTTGTCCAGTCTGCCAACCGGATAAATTCGTTTCGGATAGCCAATGTAATCAATAACATTATTTTTCTCACGTTTTTGTGTCGTACATACAATTCCTGCCGGCTTATGAAACGCAAGCAGAATCTTCTCATCCTCCTGCACAACGGGATTTCCGCAGTAACATACCACCTGTCCATCACAGACTTTATCCCCTGTTTTCGCCAACATATTGTCAATTGTAACGTTACCAGCCAGTATCTGACGGTCCGCTTCCCTCCTGGAGCATACTCCTGCCTCACTCAGGAATTTATTTATTCTTATTTCCAAAACACCTGTCCTCACGAGTAAAAACGCGGAGACTGTAAAGCCTCCGCTTAATATGCAGCTTAAACTGCTTTTAGGAATTCGGTTTTAATATATCCGGTTCCTCCCTGGAATTCCACTTTGGTCCAGTCGCCTTCTGTTCCAAGTTTTGTAAGCTCCACTCCGACATCCACAGTTCCCAGAACTTCCGCATCTGTTCCCGGTCCCTTGCGTACCCGGCAGATATCCAGTGTCTTCACCTTTCCCGAATCTTCTTTTTCTTTATTATCGGACTTGGCACTGCTTTTAACAGCTTTAAGAAATTCAGTCTTAATATATCCGGTTTCACCCTGGAATTTCACCTTGGTCCAGTCGCCTTCTGTTCCAAGCTTTGTCAGTACGACACCCTTATTTACGGTTCCAATAATATCAGAATCCGTACTTGGTCCCCTGCGCACCCGGCAGACATCCAGCGTCTTAACTTTGTTTTTCTTCTTTTTCTCTTCTTTTTGTGTATCCTCTTCTTTTTGCGTATCTTCCTCTTTCTGGGTGTCTTCTTTTTGTGTTTCTTCTGTATTTTCAGTATTTTCTGTTCCGGCTGGCTGCTCTGTATCTCCGGCAATGGAATCTTTCCACTTTGTCATCGTGTCACGGAGCTTACCGCCTACCATATCTGCAAGTTTTTCATCACTGGCAACTGCCTGTTCATAACGGTCCTGTATATCTTTCTGTATCAGTACCAGATCATCTGACTTCGTATAATCCAGAATCATGGAATACAGATTTGGATCCAGCGGTTCCTCCATAAAATCAATATTATATGAAGAATAAATATTATTTATATACAGCTTTCCTTTGCCGTTTCTCTCCACATAAAAGAAATCCATCCCCGGCGCCAGTGTTTCCACATCCTTGAATTTTATATCATAGCTTACAAATACGACACGGGAATCTTCTGTTGCTCCTGGTGCGGAATAGCAGGTGATATTACGGTATTCCTCATATAAATCCGAAAATGTCCGGACATAACTTTTCTGGTTTTCGCTAAACGGCTCTGCAATCATTTCAAGGTCTTCAATGACAGCATCTGCAACCGCTTTATAATAATCCTGCATTAGAGTAACAATCTCCGGGTCTTCATCCTTTTCAAGTTTTCCCAGAATACGGGTTTCCTGCACCGCTGTCCCGCTCTCCTGTTCGGTACTGTCGTTTCCCTTCTGGTTCATACAGCAAATTAAGATGATAATGAGTGCGAGCAAAAGAACTGCCGCACTCAGGTATTTTTTATATTTAACAAAAAACTCTGTAATTTTAGTCTCTTCTTTTTTTTCCATTTTATCCTCCATTTCTGTACTTCAGTTATATTATATAAGATAACCGTCCTGGTATAAGTCATGCGTATATTTCGCAGAAAAATTCAAAAATATAGTATAGGTCGTACATTTGCTTCGAAAATATACGACAAGGTGCAAATCGCATGGTATTTCGCTTCGCGAAGCGATTTGCGTAGGTCGTACACCTGCTTCGCAGGTATACTGTATGGTGCAAATCGCATGGTTTTTCGCTTCGCGAAGCGATTTGCGTAGGTCGTACACCTGCTTCGCAGGTATACGACATTATGCACCCGGCGGGAATCGAACCCGCATCTCAGGAGTCGGAGTCCTGCGTTCTATCCATTATACTACGGCTGCCTATCACACGATTTAAATCTTACCACATCTCAAATCATCCGTCAACAAAATGGAGCAAATCGCATGGAAAATTCTAACAGCTTATTCATAAAGAATATCCAGTATGGTTTTTATTTTCTCTTCCTCAATCTGTCCCGGTGCACTGGATTGCAGTCCCGCCCCAAATGTCACACAGGAACCGAAAAATCCTCCTGCCACACGGGAAATCTTACCGGTCTCCCCCATGGACATGGAAATTATATGCTGCCCCGGAAACTCCTCATGAAACAGACTGGTTTCTTCCAGAAGGTCCAGTACATCCTGCATGGACTGCGGCATAACGGCAAGCTTGATTATTTCCGCCCCGCACCTTTTCAAATGCTCCAGAATCATCTGGAGTACTTTCCGTTTGGGCGTCTGTTCAAAATCATGATGGGATGCAATGACATGCACTCCCATTTCCTGCAGTAAATGTGTCTCCTGCTCCGGTTTCTTTGATTCAAAATATTCCACATCCACAAAATCCACAATACCACTTTCTGCTGCAAGCTGGTGCAGATCCTGAACCTGCTCTGCTGAAAGCTCCATAAGCCCGCCCTGCCTTTTGGAACGGAACGTATAAACAAAGACCGTATCCCTGATAACCGGGCCAAGCTCTTTTAAAACTTCTCGGACTGCATTCGGACTCATAATTCCGGAAAATGCATCCAGACGCCACTCTATCATTTCTGTACCGGAACAGACAAGCCTCTTCGCCTCCCTGATAACTGCTTCTTTATCAGTTTCCATGATAGGTACGCATACCAGCGGCTTTCCATTTCCTATAGTATGTCCTTTTATATTCATTAAAATAATCCCTTTCTGGTAATTTGCTTCATATAACTGCATTATATCAATTATTACAGAGAAAATAAAGAAAAAACCGGCAGGAAATTTGACATTTTACCTTTTTTTTACTAAGATAGTCACTGGATGACAAAGGTGCAGCCCCCTTTTACCAGATTTTCAAAAAGCGCTGCATGAAAAAAATATACTGACAGGAGTAATTTATGAGCTTTGAATTTATGAACCAGCTGCCGACGCCGGCAGAAATTAAACGTGATTTTCCATTTTCTCCGGAGCTTCGCGAACTGAAAAAACGCAGGGATTTAATGATTTCTGATGTCATTACAGGAAAAGATTCCCGTTTACTGGTAATAATCGGTCCCTGTTCTGCAGACAACGAGGACTCTGTCTGCGATTATGTAAACCGGCTTACAAAAGTACAGGAAGATGTCAAAGACCAGCTGATTATCATTCCGCGCATCTATACCAACAAGCCAAGAACCACAGGAGAAGGATACAAAGGAATCGCCTCCCAGCCGGACCCGGAAAAAGAACCGGATATGGTGGAGGGACTGATTGCCGTGCGCAAAATGCATCTGCGCGCCATTGCAGAAAGCGGATTAACCTGTGCGGACGAAATGCTTTATCCGGAAAACTGGGGTTATGTGGATGACCTTCTTTCCTATGTTGCAATCGGCGCCCGCTCTGTGGAAGACCAGCAGCACCGTCTGACCGTCAGTGGATTTGATGTTGCCTCAGGAATGAAAAACCCGACCAGCGGGGATTTTTCAGTTATGCTTAATTCTGTTTATGCTGCACAGCATCCGCACCATTTTGTATACCGCGGATATGAGGTGGAAACGACTGGTAACCCCCTGACGCATGTTGTGCTCCGGGGCGCCGTCAGCAAACACGGAAATACCACGCAGAATTACCATTATGAAGACCTGATCCGGCTGCATGAAATGTATGAAAAAATGGATGTCATTAATCCGGCTGCCGTGATTGATACCAACCATTCCAACTCCGGGAAAAATTTCAAAGAACAGATAAGAATCGCAAAAGAAGTCATGCATAACCGTCAGCTTTCTGCCGATATCCGTTCCCTTGTGAAAGGCCTGATGATTGAAAGCTATATTGAAGAAGGCTCCCAGCCAATCGGTGAACATGTTTATGGAAAATCCATTACTGATCCGTGCCTAGGCTGGGAAGATTCCAGAAAACTGATTTATGACCTTGCCGAAATGAATGCACGGTAACAGAAAAATCCGGTTTTGTACAGCTGTACAAAACCGGATTTTTTATTAAATGCTTTTTTCAAGCAATGCGGTAAGTAATTTTCTCGCACTGTCTGCCGTCTGGAGAATCATGTCAGAAGATGCAGCAATCTGCTGTGTTGCCGCTGCAAGATTCTGTGTACGGTCATTGACCCCCCTGATCACCTCAAGCAGTGTTTCCATTTCCCGGAAAATCTGGGAAATAGAGGCCATTACATGTTCCTGGTTTTCATTACTTCTGTTTGCCGTTTCTTTGGATTTGGACGCAAGCTGGTTGATTTCATCCGCAACCACCGCAAATCCCCTTCCGGCTTCTCCTGCACGTGCCGCCTCAATGCTCGCGTTTAAGGCGAGGAGATTGGTCTGGGAAGCTATGGATACCACCTCTGAGTTATTTTCACCAAGCTGGATAATCAGTTTCTCAATATCCTGCAGGGATTTTTCCAGGTTACTGCAGAACTCAGATACCTGTACGACATCTGAGGAAATCGCCGTACTTTCCTGCGCATTATTTCCATTTCCGGCGGTCATATCGTCCAGGGACTGATACAAATCCCCGAACAGTCTTTCCACTTCCTCGACTGTAACGGCAATCTGTTCATTCTTTGCTTCGATTTCTTCCTTTTCATTTCTGACTGCATCCGCAAGCTCTATTGATTCCCTGTTCCTTTGCTCAGCCAGGTCTTTTATGTAATGGATACAGTTTTCTTTCTGGTTAAACCCATTGTGGATTGCCACTGCCATCATCGTGCATGACTCATAACCACAGCATCCGCAGTTTATGTTTTTCTGTTCTTCTGAGGTTTTGTTCATGTCCTGGAAGATTTTTTCAAGCTCTTCTGCTGACGGCTGGCTGTATGCGCACTTCTGGGAACGGTCTGTATACCTGCGAAGATAATCCTCCAGGTTCAGATGCGCAAACTGTCTGTTGAGCTTTGCCAGTCTTTGTGCAGGCGTAAGCTTTCTGGACCATGCGCTGTTTTTTGAATTCTTTTTGCAGGATTCTTTAATCTGGTGGGCATTGTAAAGCGCCATATCAGTTGCAGCCCTTTCCTCCTCGACACCTGTTCCGTACAGACAGCCCATGCCGCAGTTTAGCGCATCCACAAACAGTTCTTTATTTGTACCGGATACAATCTCCTTTTTATGTTTTTCCAGATATTCGTAGGCATGTTTCTCGCCCTCAACCTGACGGATGTAAACATCCTCTCCCAGAAACCAGTATACGTTTTCCTTGAGGCCTCCCGGCATCGGATAAATGGAACCAAGTCCGTATTCAATCTCGTCACTGGCAAAACTGCCTTTGATATTATGCTTCCTTACATATTTCATCAGATGGTCGAACGTTACATTATAGGTAACCAGACCATGATTATTCGGATCACTGATTTCTTCTTTTTTTGCGATGCATGGACTGATAAATGCAAGCTTATCTGTAATGCCCATCTCTTTTTTTGCATATATTGCTCCGCACATCAGCGGACTCTGAACCGGGAACAGTTTCGGAATCAGCTCCGGTATATGGCGCTCTATATAGCCTACAATCGCCGGACACGGCTGTGAAATACCGCCCGTAAAATTATATTTTTTTATATAATTCAGATAACCCCATGTCGTAATATCCGCTCCAAAAGAAATGCTGATTATCCTGTTTACTCCAAGTTTTTTTAAGCCACCCAGAACACTCTCATACTCGGAAGGATAATTTGCCTTAAATGCAGGTGCAAGTAACAGTGATATCCGCTCGCCTTTTGCAAGATCCGAAAAAAACTGCTCCGTATCGTCATTAAATTCCCGCGCACCATGCTCACAGACATCAATGCAGGCTCCGCAGCCGACACACTTGACTGGATCCACCTCAATTTTTGCCGTGCCATCCTTGTCTGCAACTGCTATACAGGCCCCGACGCTGCTGCAGGAACGTATACACTTATTGCACCCTACACATTTTTCGTTTGTAAAAACCAACTGCATATGCTTTTCTCCTTAAGTCTTACGCTTAACTGCTGCATTTCTCCAGAACCCAGTCTGAAAAACAATGCCTGTTACCAACCTTAATAATAACAATTATAACATTACTCTTCTAAATATACAACCCAAAAAATAATGCCGGCAAACAGAAAACTTACGTCTTCTCTCAGACCAGAATGCTGGTAATCCGTCTCAAAAGCGAAACCCCGATAGTTGCCTCTGTCACACATCCAAACAAAAACAGGATGACTGTCCCCATATAAATCACAGTCAGCTTTAGCGCTGCATTTTTTCTTCCATAAACCTGGTACAGGTCCATTTTACAGATTAGTACCAGTACCAGTAAATAAAGAAATCCATGCGGCAGCCAGGAAACTGTAAAAAACAGCAGTCCTTTCCATCCCATATTCATCATGCATGCAGCAAGAAACATCCCGGCGGTAAAACAGATTCCACACCTCAAAAAAAGCGGGGTGATTTTTTTTAAGGGGGTACAGGAAATGATGACAATGATCAAAAACAGTTTCCCCCTCTCCCACAGGATATTGCCAAGCAGCGCAGGAGTATCAAACTCCGCTTTTGCAAACGTCTGCATATGGTATTCGTTCAAAAAACCATAGGTTGAAAAATACTCATATCCAAACAGCCACGCCACAAGCACACCTGCCAGGCCAAAACATATTCCAACTGCAATCTCTTTTTTCATATTCCATCCAGAAATCCTTTTCCTTCTAACAATATGTCCGAGCTTTGCAGGTTATGCATACCAGTTCGGCTAAATCACGCTCTACTGTTGTCCGGATACTGATGATTTCACACGGTTGCTGTATGCCATAATTGCAGAAACGGTCTTGCCATCCTGAATTTTTCCATCATAAATCATCTGGCAGAGTTCTTCCAGGGAATATATTTCCACATCAATGGATTCTGCACTGTCCAGATGTCGGGTTCCAGGCTGCAGGTCCGTTGCCACATATATTTCCACAAATTCATCACAGAACGCAACCGTTGTGCGCAGGGAAAGCAGATGCTCCACATGCTCACTCTTATACCCGGTTTCTTCTTCCATTTCCCGTGCCGCACACAGTCCGGTATCCTCTGTTTTGCTGTCCCTGCAGCCGGCAGGAATTTCCAGCGTTTCCCTCTCCAGCGCATTCCGGTACTGGCGCACCATCACAATTCTGCCGTCCGGAAGAACCGGTAAAATTGCCGCTGCCCCCATCCTATGGGATATAAAATCCCATTCTTCATGTGAACCATCAGGAAATTCCATAGTGTCCCGGTAAACATCCAGAATTGTTCCCTGATACTTTAACTCCCTGTTTAATCGCTTCATTCGTTCAATCATATAAATCTCCATTCCGCCGCCTTTCAGTTGGCGGCACAAATAGTAATGAAA
>CANOLA010000111.1 GCA_947566705.1 uncultured Lachnospiraceae bacterium
GCTGCACAAACTACGGCAGATACATCCACGGAATCCTCCTTTACTGCTTCCCCGCTTTTTTTCAGATAAACCAGATACTCGATATTTCCTTCCGGTCCCTTAATCGGCGAATATTCGAGACCACATACCGAAAAGCCTGCGCCAAGTGCAAAATCCGTTACCATGTATATCACTTCTTCATGCACTGACTTTTCCCTTACCACGCCTTTTTTCCCGACTTTTTCCCTGCCCGCCTCAAACTGCGGCTTAATCAGACAGACCATCTCCCCGTTATCCTTTATCAGGTTTCTGGCAGGTCCAAGTACTTTTGTCAGCGAAATAAAAGAAACATCCACTGATGCAAAATCCGAAAGAGCCGGAACATCCTCCGGCGTCACATAACGGATATTGGTTTTTTCCATACAGACCACCCGTGGGTCCTGGCGGAGTTTCCATGCCAGCTGCCCGTATCCAACATCTATGGCATATACAGTCACTGCACCATTCTGCAACATGCAGTCTGTAAAACCGCCGGTGGATGCGCCGATATCCATGCAGGTTTTTCCATCAAGCTGTATTCCAAAATGTGTCATTGCTTTTTCCAGCTTTAATCCGCCGCGGCTGACATATTTTAAGGTATTTCCACGAATTTCAATCTGGCAGTCTGCCGGAAAGGCCGCCCCGGCTTTATCCTCACGGTTATTTCCGACAAACACACTGCCTGCCATAATCATGGCTTTTGCCTTTTCCCTTGACGGTGCGAGTCCTCTGTTTACAAGTAAAACATCTAATCGTTCTTTCATTTTTCTGTTTCAAGCTCCAGCAATATTTTTTTTGTAATGGATGCTGCATCCAGTCCCAGTTTCTTTTGCAGAATTTCCACACTTCCGTGCTGTACAAACTGGTCGGAAATTGCAACCGGAATCATCTTCACCCGGCTTTGCCTTTCATAAAGCAGCGCCGCTGCATGCTCACCAATTCCTGCACTTTTTATATTTTCTTCCAGTGTAACAATAAGCTCATGGTTTTCTGCCAGCTGTATGATACAGTCATGATCCAGCGGCCTGGCAAACCTGGCATTAACAAGAGTCGCATGAATTCCGTTTTCCTCAAGCAGTATCCTGACTGCTTCTGCTGTTTCCACCATTGAGCCGATGGCAAAAAGCGCCACCCGGCTTCCTTTTACAAGCAGCTCTGCTTTTCCTTTTACAATCTCTGCACGACTGTCAGCAAACAGGGTACATGCATCTCCTCTTGGATAACGGACTGCAACCGGTTCATCTGCATTCACAGCATATTTTAACATATCAGTAAGTTCCCACCTGTTCTTGGGCGCCATCACAGTCAGTCCCGGTATTGTGGAAAGATACGACAGGTCATAAATTCCCTGATGCGTTTCCCCGTCTTTTCCCACAAGCCCGGCACGGTCGATGGCAAATACAACCGGAAGCTTCTGTGCACACACGTCATGTAAAATCTGGTCATAGGCTCTCTGAAGAAAAGACGAATACACTGCAAAAACCGGCTTCATTCCCGCCCTGGCAAGTCCGGCAGCAAAGGTTACTGCATGTTCTTCTGCAATTCCCACATCAAAAAAACGTTCGGGATAAAGTTTTCTGAACCGTGCAAGTCCGGTTCCTGCATCCATTGCGGCAGTAACCGCAACAAGTTTTGGTTCCTGTTCCCCCATTTTTTTCATAAATGAAGAAAAGATATCCGTATAAGCCGGTCTGCTTTTTTCCTTAAGCGGCTTTCCAGTATCCACATCAAATGCATCCGTTCCGTGAAATCGCGCGGGATGGCGTTCTGCCGGAACATAACCGCTTCCCTTTTTGGTAATGACATGGACAAGCACCGGTCCTTTCACGCGCTTGGCTTCCGCAAATACTTTCCGCATTTCTTTGATATTTTCACCGTCCACCGGACCAAGATAAATAATCCCAATTTCTTCAAAAAACATCCCAGGTACAAACAGCTGCTTGATTCCGCTTTTCGCGTTTCTGATACTGCGCACCATCCGTTCGCCAAACAGAGGAATTTTATTCAGGGAATTGGTGATTCCAAGTTTTAAGTCATTATAAGCATCTGAAGTTCTGAAATTGCTCAGGTACTGGTTCATTGCACCAACATTTTCTGATATGGACATATTATTGTCATTTAATACGATGATAAAATTGGAATTCATGCGTGATGCATTGTTCATCGCCTCAAAGGCAAGTCCCCCCGTCAGCGCACCGTCCCCGATTACAGAAACGACATAGTATTTTTCACCGGTCAGTTCCCTTGCCGCCGCCAGTCCAAGTCCTGCCGAAATGGAAGTCGAGCTGTGTCCGGTATTAAAGGTATCCGCATCATGTTCACTTGTTTTCGGAAACCCGCTCATTCCGCCATACTGGCGCAGACTGGCAAACCCGTCTTTTCTTCCGGTAAGGATTTTGTGGGTATAGGACTGGTGTCCGACATCCCAGATTATTTTATCAGCAGTCAGGTCAAATGACAGATGAAGTGCCATGGTAAGCTCAACCACACCAAGATTTGACGCCAGATGCCCTCCCGTCCTGGCAATTGATTCTACCAGAAAGTCCCGTATCTCTGCGGAAAGTTCTTCCAGCTCCTCTTCATTGAATTGTTTAATATCATTTACGTCTTTTATACGCTCTAAAAACATACTTCCCTCAAATGCAGTGCGTGCTTTATCTCTTTCTGTGAATCAGATACAAAAATAATTCCCTAAGAAAGGTATGTTCTCCTGTAAAGCCGTCCAGAACCGCAACGGCTTCTTCTGAGAGCCTTGCAACTTCCTCTTTTGCTTTATCTATCCCCTCTAAGGCAACATATGTCATTTTCTGGTTTCTGCTGTCACTGCCAACCGGCTTTCCCAGCACTTCCTGTGTACTTGTTTCATCCAGCACGTCATCCGCAATCTGGAATGCCATTCCAAGTTTTGTTCCAGCCTGCTCCATCATGGAAACATCATCGGAAGAAGCACCTGCAAGCACAGCTCCTGTCATCAGGGCTGCTTCCATCAGTGCCCCGGTTTTTAAACGGTAGATAAAATCAAGCCGGCCTGCATCCACTGTCTGTTTTTTTTCACTTTCCACATCCACAGTCTGACCGCCGACCATACCGTATACTCCTGCCTTTTTTGCAAGAACGGCAAATGCCTGTATGGCGTCCTGCTTTTGTCCGCCCTCCGCTTTACATAATGCTGCCGCTATGGTTTCGTATGCATAATTTAAAAGTGCATCCCCTGCAAGAATCCCCATGGCTTCCCCGAAATGCTTATGGGTGGTTTCTTTCCCGCGGCGGTAATCATCATTGTCCATTGCCGGAAGGTCGTCATGCACAAGGGAATAGGTATGAATCATTTCAATTGCTGCCATAAACGGTTCAATCAACTCCCTGTCTGTGCCGCCGAACATTCCGTAAGCAGCCTCCATCATCATGGGACGCAGTCGTTTTCCTCCGGCGAAGATACTGTATGACATAGCGTCCAGCACTGTCTGCTGCATGCCGCTTTCTTTTGGCATATATTTGTTTATTCTCTGTTCAATATCCTTCGCACGCTCTGCGATTTCTCTTTCGATATCCATCAGAACTCCTCCAGTTCCCCGTCTGCCCGCAGAACAAGCATCTCTTTTTCAATCGTATCCAGCGCTTTATTTGCTGCATTGATTTCATTTAATCCTTTTTTATACAGTTCAAATGACTCATCGAGTGTCACGTTTTCGTCTTCCATTCGCTCTAATATTTCCTCGATTCTGGAAAAACGTGCCTCCAGCCCGTTTTCTGTTTTTTCTTCCATGATTTTATGATTCCTCCGTTTTTGGCTCTGTTTCCTCCACCTTTGCCCTGATGGTTCCGTCTGGCAGGTAAATCTGTAATTCATCCCCTGTCTTTGTATCCGATACATGCTTTAGGCCTTTGCCGTTAATGGACACAAAAGCATAACCGCCCCCAAGCTTTTTTACCGGGGAATCCCCTTCCAGTCTCTGCGCCAGAAGCTTTAATTTATGACGGTATGCAAGAAGCTTCTGTTTCATCACCAGTTCCGTTTTTTCTTCGTAATCTGCTATCCGGCTTCTGTTTTCATTCAGCCGGTTAAGAGGACTTCGCAGTTTCAGCTTCAGTCTGAACTGTCCCAGACGCAGTTCTGCCTTTTCCAGCTTGCGCTTCAGTTCCCTCATGAGAAGCTCCTGCCGTGAATCCAGTTCCTGCATGATTATTCTGTAATCAAAAACAGCAAGCTCTGCAGCAGCTGACGGCGTGGGAGCTCTCTGGTCCGCAACAAAATCCACAATCGTCCAGTCTGTTTCATGGCCGACTGCGGATATCACCGGAACGGAACAGTCAAACACTGCACGCGCAACTATTTCTTCATTAAACGCCCATAAATCCTCAATGGAACCGCCGCCCCTGCCTACAATAATGGTGTCTACTCCCAGCCGTTCCAGCGCATGGATTCCGTTTACTATGGATTCTTTTGCTCCCTCTCCCTGCACCAGTGCCGGGCAGAGAATCAGCTGAACATACGGATTTCTCCTTGCAGAAATGTTGCGGATATCCTGAATCGCCGCTCCGGTTTCTGCAGTAACAATTCCAATACGTTTTGCATATTTCGGAATGGGACGCTTATATTCACTGGCAAACATTCCCATTTCTTCCAGCTCTTTTTTTAATTCTTCAAACTTAAGATAAAGATTGCCCTCGCCGTCCCGTTCAATCTTTCTGACATAAATCTGGTATACGCCGTCCCGCTCATACACCTCAACCGAACCCGTAACGATAACCTGGTCACCGTCCTGCATGGAAAAACCAAGTCCGTTTACACGGCTGCCCTTAAACATAACGGCTTTCATAACCCCGCCAGTATCCTTTAAGCTGAAATAAATATGTCCGCTGGAATGGTACTTGCAGTTTGACACTTCCCCTTTAATGCTTATCTGGTGAAGCATAAAATCCTGTGCAAACATATTTTTTATATACTTGTTTATCTGTTCTACGGTATATACATTTTTCATGATGCAAACTTCGCCAGGATTCCGTTTACAAATGAGGCGGAATCCTGTGTCCCGTATTGTTTTACAAGCTCTACGGCTTCGTTCACACTCACCTTAAACGGAATATCCTCTTCAAAACGGATTTCATATACGGCAAGACGGAGCACCGTTAAATCAACCTTACTCATACGGCTGGTTTTCCACCCCTTTGCAACCTCATTAATTGCGCTGTCGATTTCTTCCACATGGTCAAAAACCCCCTGGCACTTTTTTGCCAGGTAGGCAGATTCCTTCTCGCTTATATTTTCAGATTCCTCCTCAAAAAGCCCAAGCTGCTCGTCCATCTCTTCTGCATCATGAAATTCCATGCGAAAAAGCATTTTAAATGTTTGTTCCCTTAATTTACTTCTTGTCATTTTCTTACTCCATATCTTTGGGAATACATCTTTGATGTACTCTTTTTTAGGTCGTACATCAGAGATGTACTCCTTTTGCTGTCGTACATCAGAGATGTACTCCTTTTGTTGTCGTACATCAGAGATGTACTCCTTTTTGGGTCGTACATCAGAGATGTACGACAAAGGACGCCTGCTTTAGACGTCCTTTATTATAGCATATTCTGGTCTGAATACCAATATTTAATTATCAGAACCCATGTCAACACTTGCAATCCTTACATTTACAACCGCAACATTCAGTCCGGTCATATTTTCAATCGCGGTTGTTACCCTGTCCTGTACTTTTACAGATACTTCCGGCACGCTGTAACCATATGCGATATTAAGGGCAACGTCCACTTTAACATCATTCTCCAGAACCTCAACCATAATTCCCTTGGAAAGGTTTTTCATGCCAAGCCTGCTGACAATCTCGTTTGTGATATTACCAGCCATGGAACTGACCCCTTCCACTTCCGTTGCGGCTAGTCCTGCAATGATTGCAACTACCTCGTCCGCGATGCGAACATCACCGACTTCATCTGACTTTATCTTAAATGTTTTCCTGCTATCAGCCATAATACAATGCCTCCTCAGTTTTTGTCTCAGTTCATTATAGCAGATTCTACAGTATTTGGAAAGCAGTATTTTTTATGGATTCCACTATACAAGCTGCCCCTTTGCAACATATACCTGGTAGGAATCATTACCTGTCAGGGAACGACCTTCTGTAATCGTAACATTCTTGTCGGTAATTACATATTCCACGCTTGCATTCTGCTGCACGATGGTGTCCTGCATCAGGACGCAGTTTTTCACCTTTGCACCTTTGCCTACATGCACACCTCTGAACAGTACGCTGTTTTCAACCTCTCCTTCAATGACACAGCCGTCAGCAACCATGACATTTTTCACACATGATCCGTTAATGTACCGCGTCGGATTATCATCACGGATTTTTGTATGAATCTGGTTTCCGGAAAACAGTGCGTTTAAGTTTTCCTCCTGTAACAGTTTTAAGTTTTCCTCAAAATAACTCTTTGTGTCAAAGATACATGCAGCATATCCGTCATAACAGTATCCCCTGACATCCAGAGAGTCAATCTGCTTGTCAAGAATATCCCTTACAAAGTATGTGCAGCCGTGCAGGTAACCCTCATCCACCATTTTAATTAATCGCTCACGCTCCACCACATAAATGTTCAGGCTGAAATTCATCTCCCCGTCTTCACCCGGATTGATGTAAATCTTGCTGACACGGTCTCCGTTCATTCCAAAGGAATAATACAGTTCCATCTTATCCCTGCCAAGCTTTTTAAGTGATTCAGGAATTTCCTGCTTACGGTACATCATGGTGACATCCGCACCACTTTTGATGTGTGCATCCAGAAGTTCTGTGAAGTCAAAATTCATGGCAATATTTGCATCACTTAATATTACGTATTTTTCCTGCTGTTTCTTTAAGAAACCCCGGATGCTTTCCAGTGCCTCCACTCTTCCTTCAAACATCTTTACCTGTTTCTGTGCAAAAGGAGGGACAATATTTAATCCTCCGTTCTTGCGTACCAGATCCCATTCCCGCCCGGTACCAAGATGGTCAAGCAGGGAATGATAGTTCTTGCGTACAATAACGGAAATATTGTCAATTCCGCTCTGTGCCATGCTGGAAAGCATAAAATCGCACATACGGTACCTGCTGGCAAACGGGATGGACGCCATCAGACGCTCTGACACCAGGTCCGGCACCAGTGAATCATAACTGTTCGGGAAGATAATTCCCAGTGCTTCTGCTTTTGAATTAATCATTGTTCCCCGCCCTCCTTTACATCTTCATATACCATGGCATCCGGTCCGATCTTTGCATTTGCGCCAATGGTAACATTGGAGGCAATCGTGGCAACTTCGCCAACGCCGTCCCCTTCCGGCTTTGCCCCGACAACTGCATGTTCTCCAATCACAGCATGTTCGGCAACAATGCAGTGGGTTACAACTGCTCCTGCCTTAATTGTGGAATGTCCCATAATTACAGCATCCTCCACAACCGCACCCTCTTCCACCGTAACACCGGCAAAAAGAATGGAATGCTTCACTGTTCCTTTAATATTACATCCGTCTGTAATCATGGAATCCTCAACAATGGCATTTTCTGCCACGCGGTGTCCCGTCATACCACTGTTTCGGCTGTATATCTTCCAGTTTTCATCAAACAGGTTGATTCCGCTGTGCTCTGGATCCAGCACCTCCATATTTGCTTCCCATAATGACGGAATTGTTCCAACATCCTTCCAGTAACCGTTGAAATGATATGCATACATATCGCGGTTGTCACGGAGAAGGTTTGGAATAATATTGTTTCCAAAGTCATTTTCGGAATTCGGGTCTGCCTCGTCCTCAACCAGGTACTTCTTTAAGATGTCCCAGTTAAAAATATAAATACCCATGGAAGCCAGATTTGATTTCGGCTCCTTTGGTTTTTCCTGGAACTCGGTAATCTTGTCATTCTCATCCGCAACCATCAGACCGAAACGGGAAGCCTCCTCCCACGGAACCTCCATAACTGCAACAGAAAATTCCGCTCCCTTGCTTTTATGGAATTCCAGGAAATCACTGTAGTCCTGTTTACAGATCTGGTCTCCGGAAAGGATGATTACATACTGCGGATCATACCTTTCAATGAATGCAATATTCTGGTAAATTGCATTTGCGGTTCCCTTATACCAGTCGGAACCGGATGCCTTCTGGTATGGCGGCAGTACATGTACTCCTCCATACAGCCGGTCAAGATCCCAGGGCTGTCCGTTTCCAATATATTCATTCAGCACCAGCGGCTGGTACTGTGTCAGAATTCCCACGGTATCAATACCTGAATTCACACAGTTCGACAATGGGAAGTCGATAATTCTGTACTTTCCACCAAACGGAACTGCGGGTTTTGCAAGCTTTTGTGTTAATGCATATAATCTGGATCCCTGGCCTCCGGCAAGTAACATTGCAACTAGTTCTTTTGCCATAAATGCGTCCCCCTTCTGATAAATTTTGTTCCTTAATTATTAATTAATTTCATTTTAGCACATTATGGTTAAAGTGCCTAGTACTTTTGTAACATTTCTTGTTTTTTTGTCAATTATTTACTATTTTCCAAGAATCACCGACGCATCAATAAAGTCATAAGGCGTCTGCTGGTACACATAGTAATTGAGCCAGTTTGCATACAGAATATTTCCATGTGAACGCCACTGCAGCATCGGCCGCATGGAGGGATCGTCCTCCGGAAAATAATTCTTCGGCAGCTCAATGGGCAGTCCTTTATCCCTGTCCCTGAAGTATTCACTGCTTAATGTCAGCCTGTCATATTCAGGATGCCCCATAACATAAATCTGGCTTCCGTCCTGGTTGATAATAAGAAAAACCCCGGCCTCCTCAGACTCTGCCAGAATGGTAAGCTTCTGCTGCGCCGCAATATCCTCCCTGCGTATGGCAGTATGTCTGGAATGCGGGGCATAAAACATATCGTCAAATCCCCGCACAAGCGGAATCTTACGGTTTAACACCCTGTGGCTGTATACTCCGAACATCTTTTTTTCCAGCGGATATTTTTTTATTCCGTAATGGTAATAAAGTCCCGCCTGCGCTCCCCAGCAGACATACATGGTGGAAGTCACATGTGTTCTGGACCACTCCATCACCGCACAGATTTCCTCCCAGTAATCCACTTCTTCGTACTCCAGATTTTCCACCGGTGCCCCCGTAATAATCATCCCGTCAAAATTATTATGTCTGATATCCTTAAAAGTCTGGTAAAACTTATTGAGGTGGCTGACGGAGGTATGGGTGGATTCATGACTCGCCGGTGTTACGAACGAGACATCCACCTGCAGTGGCGTATTGGACAGCGAACGTAAAATCTGCAGCTCTGTATCCTCCTTTAGTGGCATCAGGTTTACAATCACAATACTGATTGGACGGATATCCTGGTGCATGGCGCGTTTTTCATCCATTACAAATATATTTTCTCTTTCAAGAATCTCCTTTGCCGGGAGATCTTTCTGTGTTCTGATTGGCATGATTATCCCTCCATTTCCTGCCGGACAAATTTATCCACAAAGGTATCTTCCGAAATCACCGGTATTCCAAGTTCCTTTGCCTTTCTGTTCTTGGAGGAAGCAGATTCCGTAT
>CANOLA010000112.1 GCA_947566705.1 uncultured Lachnospiraceae bacterium
TTACTTCGATCGTCAAAGAGGGCATCTCTTATCACCTTCTTTACCAGAGGATCCAGTACCTCGTCGCTCTGACTGCCGGCTGTCATGTCTCCATTAAATACCGTACCGCCAATTGCCGTATAAATTAAATGTTTTAAATCCAGCTTTGCATCAGCATGGGCATTTGTAAACTCATTATAACCAAACTGCCCATTAGAGGCATCCTGTTTGGAACCAAAAATGATGAGATCATATTTTGCAAGAAGGTCATCCGAACTTTCCGCTGTCAGTAACAGCGGATTTCCATCGGTATCCTTTGCATTATAGTCATAACGCCCGACGGAACCATTGAATTCCCAGGTCGGCATCGTGGTTACTTCCACTAAATCCTTATCTTCCAGCCAGCCGCCTTCATTATCGGTACTTGGTCTGTACCACGGAAACAGTCCCTGATAAAATTCCTTCCAGTTTTCGTCTTCTTTGTAAATAAACCTGTCACAAGGCTGAACCTCTAAAATACGAAGTTTCGGCGTGTACTGCTGTGGCTGGAGAATAAATTCCAGACCTTCTAAAAGCGAAAGCTTGTCGCCAGGCTTCTTACCGAAATAATCAAAACCTTCTGAAGTCGTGTTGTTTGACCAGTCACCGTTTGGATTATTCGGGTCAAATGTCGTATAGCCTATGTTCTTGCCATCATTTAACAGCTCGGATACAATCGGGTCACCCTGCGTTGTCATAATATGATCCACAAGATCCGTACCACCACTGTTAATATTCAGTAAACGCATCTCCGAATACATCTTCTGGTTCTGGTTTGTCGGCGAAGATGCAAATGTTGTGTTTGTAAACTCCGTAATAGAACCTGAAGCATAATCAGGACGGTATACCACCTTGTCGTATCCATTGATATTTTCTTTTGTCAGATAGTTTCCAAAAATCTGTAAAAACTTCTTCGGCTGGTACTGCAGCAGCATAATCAAAAGCTTATGGAAGTTGGACTGCTCTGTTTTAATCCCCTGCTTCGGTTCGCAGTTCCAGACTAATGGTTTCTGTATCACCATGGATGCCGGTCTGTCCGTTGCCATCCTATTTAAAATCGCCATCGTCACATCATAAGTCAAATCGCCTTCTGCCGCATTAAAAAATGTTGCCTTTGCGTCTGATTCATCCATTCCGTGCATACGGTGGTATATCCGGATTAAATCCGCATACTCCTGTAAGTTGTGAATGGAAATCAGGTCAGCTTCCTCTATCAGCGGAAATTTACCATCAGAATCCATGGTTGACTGCAACTGTGCAGGGGTAACAGTCACCACCTTGGTGGTAAAACTGGAGGAATTGGCATTATACATCTTCTGGATAATCTGGTCATTATTGGTCATTTTCAGATATCTTCTGCGGAATACATACTCATCCTCACGCGTTACCAGCGTCTGGCTGCTGTCCTCACTGCTGATTTTGTTTTTCGGAACCCAGATATAAGTACCGTTTGGATCATAAACATACTCGCCATCATCATTCAGGGTAAAATATCCATGCTGACCATCTCCCGCCTCTTTATAAATTCCCTGCTCCGAATGATAAGGATTTCCGGACTTATCTTTATTGGTCTTAATCTGCCACTGCCCGAAATTCTGGTCTGATGCACTGTGTTCCAGATCAAAACCACGGTTTTCACAGTCCGGATATATATTTTTTAATGTAATCCAGTTGCCTTTATTTGCAAGATCCTGTGACGGACCATCCAGCACAAAATCTCCTTCCGCAATCTGGTCGTAAAATCCAAACTCCTCAGCATCATTAGCCGAGAAAATCGGATTCTGGTCTACCAGGGGTTTTTTAATATTATACCTGCTGTAAAGCATCTGGGCTTTTTTCATATCCACAGGCTCACAGTCCGGAATATAATAACCCCAGAGCGCCTGGTCTTCTGTAGGAACAATCTCCAGTATTATAAACGGATTTTCTTCCGACCCCAGCCGCGCCTTGATATTTGTTTTGTAATAGTTACTTGTGTTTTCAATCTCACTTCCACGGATTGCCTGGTTCAGTGCAGTGGCGAGCGCACGGATTCCTCCCCCCTGTATCACAAATCCAAGCAACACACAGATGCATACGGCAATTGCCGTGATTTTTTTCGTTCTTGATTTCATAAGCTGCATCCCTCCTTTTTGTATTACTTTTCATTTAATCGCCACTGGTGGGCGGTTGAAACATAATAATAGGTTTTACCTTTATACTCTGCCCAGTATTTATGTTTTGCACCATCCACACCTGCTTTGTTCTGATTCGTATATGTAACCTTTTCCCCGTCCGGCATAAATATGGTTATTGTCTTCCCTGACTCCGGCGCCGTCTTGGTTGGATCAAAATCACCTATCTCACTCACCGTTGGAATATATACCTCATGATCTGACTTGCTGCCGTTATAAGCAGACGTATTTGCACCTGCCGGCCAGACAGTCACATCGCAGGTGACCCCTTCAATCACATGTCCCACACTGTCTTTTAGTCCAAATGTATATTTTGTGTCAACAGATGCATTTGACTTTGCTGTGACAGAAGCAGATTCTCCACTCGTTGTAATACTAAGCCCCGGATGACTTCCGCTCTGCACATAGACAGAACCGTTACTTAATCCCTGTATCTCAAACTGGATATTAGAAGTCTTTCCCGCCGTTACCGGAAATACAGACTGGTTTCCAAGCACATTTCTGACTGAAAACTTTACCTTGGAAAAATTCAGCCTGAGTGACGGTCCCTGTTTTTCCTGCCCCTGTCCGCTGCTGTAGATCGTAGTAAAGTCCATACTGAAATCCTTCGCATAGTCCTTCGCGCTTGTATTCAGTAAATAACAGGTACCGCTTGGCACGATGTCACATTTGGCACTGGAAGCAGACGGCGTACCGCTTTGTTTTATGGACCAGGAATCCGCCGAAAGCGGTGTAAAATCAGTTTCATTCCCGTCCTTATCCTTATATTTAACATACATAACCAGTGTAACGCTTGCCCCCCTGTCGGCAGGAACAGAAACACTTCCGCCCTCGGAATTAACCAGTCCTTTTGTATCCACCAGTTTAACTGCAGATACTACCTTGTCCTCGTCTCCCGGTGTGGCAATAAAACTCCATGTAATCGGTGTGGAACTACACACCACATTGCCCGGAGCAGTTGCCTGAATACCAAGCGTATAGGTTTTTCCCAGATAATTCCCCGGCCGGTTTACCGACACTTTATAAACGAGGGTACTTGTGCCCTGGGCATCCTGGTCAAATGATGAAGCTGCCGCATCCGCCGTAATACTGACGGTCAGCGGGCTGCTTCCCGCCATCACGGTCGGTTTAATTGCCGCCAGATCTTCCGGCGTCAAGTGGTTCCCTGTAATCGTAAAGGTAGCATATGCAACGGACAGATTATCCGAATTCTGCGTTGGAGTAGTCAACTGTGCAACATTAGATACTGACTTAATATAAACATTTGCCTGCTTAAACACATATTTATTGTCGTCAAATCCATTCCTGTCTATGCTTCCCTGTTCGGTTGCCTGTATAATCATTGTTCCGGTTGCACCGGCACTAACTGTCATTGCACCTGTGGAACGGTTTATATTCGCGTCTGCAGTACTGCCGTCATTCTTAGACGGATACTGGAAAATGGTCCACATTGCGGAACCTTTATCCGATACAGTACCGTCTGCTTTTTTAAAGACAGGAGTAAACGGACACGGCACACTCGTACCTGCCCACATTGAAAATTCAGACGGGGTAAGCTCCATCTGTGTCACCTCCCGTTTTGCATCATCTGCAATGGACTCTGCAAAATAATCATCCGGATTTCCATTTGTCTTATCGAGTATTTTATTCCGCAACAGCACCGTGTTATTTGTGTTGTACTCTTTTCCGCCCTTTGTTTTAAATGCAATGGAAAAACGTATGCGGTTCTTGGAAACCAGCTCAGAAACATCCACTGTGAAATTTGTGATATAGTTTGAAAGCGTCTGTGTCTGCCGTAAAGGATCATTGGAAAGCGTATAAGTACCTGTACTCGGATCTATCGCATATTTCATATAATCGTACAGTAATTTTGCTCCATTCACATAGAGATGGATAACCTGATAGTCAGGAGTCCCCCCTGTCTCGATGCGGTTATAAACGTACAGCTCATTCCCGCTTGTCTGCGTATTCGGAAGGGATGGATCCAGCCCCACCCCCTGACTGGCATTTACCACAAGGTTTTCTATCTGCGTTATGGTCATCTGTGCTTCATTCTGTAAATCCGATTCCTCATTCCCTCCGTGGTAAAGTGACATGGCACGCATGAAAAAGCCTATCACCGCGCCCACAATAATAGAAAGAATTGCAATCGCCACAAGCAGTTCCACCAGCGTAAACCCTCTGTTATTTCTTTTGTCAGTTTTCCTTTTCATACGTTTTCACCCTCTTTACACTTTCTAATCCGCCACACATGTAAACTTACCGGTTTCCTGATTCAGGGTAATCGTGTATCCCTTCGTCCGCGCCCCGTTCTGGATATGGATTTTTTCACAGTAGACAATGGAAGTTCCATTCATCAGATTCGGCAGCTTTCCATCTGCATCCGCAGTTGTTGACGTCTTAATCCCCTCAAATGCGCCGGATACCCTTGCATAAGTAAGAATCAGGGAATGGGAGCTGTCAATCTCTGTTTCCGCCGCAGCCCCCGTTTCTGTATAAGAAACATGAATGTTTCCGCGCAGCCTTTTATCCTCCCTGTAGGAAGTTTCGATTTTAAGCCCGTCAGAGTCTGTACAAATTTTCATCCATGCCGTCTTTTTTGCCATTGCTTCTGTCCTTGCTTCCTTGAGATTATTGCAGATTTCATCCTTCGCTGTCTTTGCCCTGTAGTTTCGCAGTGATGCAAAAGCAACCACAGAACCGCCCGCCATAACTACCATAATTGCCATAACTACAATTAATTCAACTAATGTATAACCGCCATTTTTAATCTTAGGACTTTTTCTCATAGGAACCACCCCTACTGCTTCTGCCAATTACTGTAAGTAACATATTCTGAAAATGCAAGCGTACTTTCCTGACTGTTTCCGCTTCCTGCACCGTCTACCAGACAGTTGTCTCCTGCCACAAGGTAATCCACCGCGCGTATTCCGTCACCATCCTTAATACGGAGCGCCTGCTGTGTCAGGTTACTGTCCGCCTTAAGAGTCTTATTCTGGTTATCAATGGTAATCTTGCCGCCGGCAATAATCATCCCCCTGAAATTGCACTTTACTTCCACGTCCCCGGATGCTATTACCACATGCACCGGAAGCCGTTCTGTGCCACACATCTCCGTTGCCTCCTGGTACGCATCAGAGGTTGGGTTATTAAGCACATATGCAGAACCGTTTTTGTTGTTTACCACAACTGCGCACATAGCCGCCTCCGGCGCAATCCCGGGTCCATTATTCAGCGCAAAAATCTTTTTGTTTCCTGACGAAATGTTTTTCTTTGGATCTGCATCCGTCATTGGTTTTACCAGATTGTCATATACTGATTTATTTAATTCGTCCTGCGTAATCTCTCCTGTCACCAGCTTATGCCGAAGCTTTGCAAAATCCTCCTGATGGTTTTCAGTCTCCTTCTTAAGCTTTACGCTGTACTGGACGGTCTGGTATTTCAGTTTTCCAGTCAGCACCTTTGTATTCTCCCCGTCCGGCACAATCACACAGCCATTGTAATAAAATGTATAATCCGTGAGGTCATTCTGCTTGTTCTTAAATGATTCCGAATAAATAATATTAGTATTAAAGCGGTTTGCTGCTATACGTCCTTTCAATGCGGACAGATTTTTATCCTTGCTGAAATAGGACTCCGCAAAATCATTGGCTGCTTCCTGATCCTTGAATACAAGGAAAAAATATACCATCTGCGTATTGTCGCTCATTGGATATACTTCCTTCTGTATCCCGGACACCCCAAGCTGTGCCAGCTCAGATGGAACTCCTGCCACGGCAGTTTCACTGGCACGCAGATAATCCAGGGATGTCACCTTGGAAATATCCCCGCCATAAAGCTTATCCGCCAGCTCCTGTTCCAGCGCCAGATACTTGTCACCAAGCATAGGGTTTACACCGCCAGATTGGCAGAACGGAGCAATAAACTGTGCCGGAACCATATATGCCCGCTGGTCGGACTTCATTGCAATGGATTCTCCCATCACAATGTCTTTATTGCCATTTATCTTGACACCTTGTGCAATGGGATTTCTCTCCGCGTTCACATAGGCGTTTCCTGCAATAATAAAGCTGTCAAGCTCATTTAAATCCAGCGTGGTATCTTTACCATTTATCAGAATAGCGCTCGAATAAGCTGCCGGATTAGCTTCTACTGCCGCAGTCCCGTAAATCGTTTTGGCTTCCTCCAGCGTACCATAGGAAATCAGCTTGCCTCCCGCCTTTACTTTTGAAGAATTTCCAAGAGATATATCATTGCTGAGATAAGTCGTACCGGACGGGTTTACAGTTCCATCCGGTGCAGTATTCTGAACGCCCAGGGTTACGGAAGCATCATCCACATCCACATTTTTCGCCCACGTGGTACACGGACCCTGAACGGTTACATCTGCTCCCTGACTTGCGTACATGGTACCGTTTGTAATCAGACGCGTATTATCCCCGACCGATTCAAATGTCACCCTGCCGGTCCTGTAGTCTGCCGCGCAGCGGTTTGCCGCTTCATCATCCGTTCCCAGATAAGCGCTTCCCGCAATGCCGATATCCCCGCCGGTAATTTTTGACTGTTCATTTGCCACAAAGACAAAAGACGTCAGATCCAGCGCAGTCGTTGCTGTCTGGCTGAAATTAATCGGCGGACAGTGTACCACAATATCCGTCTGGAGCATTGTCAGATAATCCCTATTGTCCAGATAGGTGATTTTGACATTTTTAAAGGTATAAGTTCCCGCAGCCGAATCAATATTCAGGACATTGGAATTTGCCCCGCCTGCGGATTCCACCTGACAATCCTTCGCTGCATCCATAGTTTCCTGCAAAACCATGTCATGCAATGCTTGTTTGTTATAAAGCTTCGCATACATGGTAGATCCCGTGGAATCCACCAGAGACTCCATCGGCGCCGGAGGATTGCTCTTTAGCAGCTCGTTTTCAAACATTGTCATGAAATTTGAAGTACGCACTGCATCGCTCGCCCCGCTGTAATGCTCCAGCGTAAACGTATATGCTGTTCCGGCAGCATCCGCAATCCTTTTCTGTAGACCAACATTAATATCATCCAGTACAGACTCTGCATCATAGAAATTTTCCTGGGAACGCATCTGCGTCACCTTCATTCGAAGTGTCATAAGCGTCACGGAAAGCAGCGTCACTACAAGAACACCGATAACCGCGATTGTGGAAATAACAAGAACCATTGCCGAACCTTTATTTTTTTTGTTCCTATTCAATTTTCGTTCCTTCCATTGTTGTAAGCGCTTCTGCATAACCTGTATCATCTCCTCCAAATATTTCAACCTTCACTTTGTAAATACGGACAGATGCTTCCGGCCGGCTGAGGTCAGACGCTATATCAAGCGCTTCCTTTGTTGTTGACGGAAGCCCCGTCGGACCGTTCAGCGTAACTGACGTCAGCTCACTGGCAAGCGCATCGTTTTCCACATATGCAAGATTGGTCGTTATCCTGGTAACCGCCTTATCCCATGTGCGGTTTCCTTCATTTACCTCAAGCGCCATACTGTACCCGCTTTTTGCAACGGGATCTGCCGTGGCATCACGGCTGGCCTGCTTTACAATGTAAATTCCTACCGGGTAATTTTCCGGATTATTAATCACAATCTTTTCCTTTGGAGTAATCTTGCTGCTGCCTGGGCTGTACATCGGCAGGAAACAGAGAAAAACATTGGAAAGCTTATTGGAAAGCGCTGCGTTATTATTATAAATCTCCACATGGTTATCCAGCGTATAGGTTCCTCCTCCGGCATCTGTATAGACTGTGGTAATATATACACGGCACCAGTTACTGGACGCTGTATAGTCAATATCCACTGTGACAGTCTTTGTCATCGCATCCTTTACAGCATCAATATCAGTGGAAATCACACTTGTTGTGAGATTCTTCGCCGCCAGCATATCCCTGTCCGGCACCGCATCCTCAATATAAAATGCATTTGTAGAAGCAGACAGTTTAGACAGCTGGGCAAACAACTGCGTATTATAATCCGACTGCTTCTGTGCGGCAGTTTCCTTCGTGGTATAATCCACCGGATCCAGCGTCACCCGTGCGAGAAATGTCCGCTGGTCAACGGTAAGAGGATATGTCGACGAAGGAATATCCGGCAGGGTGTAACTGTAAATTTTTTTGCCATTTGCGTCAAGCTGCGGATTTCCGTCAGGCTTTAACACCTCTGTTTTTTTTGCCGTATGGTCATTGATAAAATCCTCCAGCTTCTCTCCTTTTAATTCCTCAAACACATTCTGTGCTGCTGTTGTGGCATCCATCAGTCTTTTCGCCTTTGCATTTGCCCTGGCTGCCGTATAAAAACTATTTAAAAGCGGAACGACAACAATTGCCAGAATTACAACCGCAACCAGAACTTCAACAAGCGTAAACCCTCCGCTGGAGTTGTCTTTTCTTTTTCGGTCCATTCACATCACCTCCTCTTTTTCTTACTGCCTGATGTTTTTTTCCCTCCCGCTTTGTTTTTGCCCGATTTTTTCAGACTTCCAAATATATTGGAAAGACCATGTTTCATATTTCCCGCATCCGGAGCCTCATAAATCTTTTCGGTACCCGTCACAAAATACATATTGACCGTCATATTACCAATCAGCTTTCCGCTCTCTTCATCGTAAGTAATTGCAACCTCCCCAATATTTCTCTTATCCTTATCCTCCAGAATATTCTTAAAGATTTTTTTCATATCCTCATAGCTGGTTTTAAAATCATAACTGACCACCATATCATAAAGGTTATAATCCGGCTTTACCACCTGCGATTCTTCAATAATACCAAGAT
>CANOLA010000113.1 GCA_947566705.1 uncultured Lachnospiraceae bacterium
CATGACCGTAGTCAGGCTCCGCATAACCGTATTCAGATTATCATCCCGGCGGAGCAGGGAATCCTTTACCTTTGTCTCCCACTGCTCAATTTCACGGTCAGACATCTCATTCTTTTCATCATCCGTGAGAGGTTCATAACCTTTTGCACTGTCTGCATTGTAGAGTTTGGTAATTTCATTGATCAGGTTATTGTACTCTGTCACGAAATCCTTAATCTTGTCGTAAAGTCCCTGTACATCCGTTGATACATTCAGGGATACCGCTTTGCTGTCGTCCAGCTTGCTCAGGTCAAATTTGCCATTTGCATCACGGGCAATATTATCCGTCACACCGTTCACCGCAATATTCAGACCGTTGATACTGAAATTATTGCTGGAGCTGGTATACTCCACTCCGTTTAATACAATTGTCGCATCCTCGCCGTTCAGCTTGGTGGCCTTTTCCCCATATGTTCCGGTTGTGTCAAGCCCCAGTACTCCGAGAAGCTTTTGGGATTCTGCAGAACCATTATGGCTTAATGTAAAGTCTCCTTCTTTTCCAGTCTGGGCAGAGCTGATATAAAATCTGCCGTTATTTTCATCGTAGCTGGCATTCACACCAGCGTCGCGCAGCTGGTTTACAACATCTGAAATCTTACTGCTGCCATTTAATGTTATCTGCTTATCTATTTTTTTGCCGTCTTTGTCAGTTGTCTGCAGACGGATACTTGTATTATCCGTGAACCCCAGGGTTCCCAGTGTCGTGTCTGACTTTGCAATACTGTTCGTCAGCTGTGTCCTCACCTGGCCGCTTGTCAGATATCCTGACTGCGCCGTGGAAAGTACATGCAGCTTCTGTGTTCCGTTAACAGCTCCCGATGTTGCTGTGACAGAAGCCTTCGTAGTATCTGAAACCGTAACCTTCTTGGTGTTGTAAGCACTGGAATACTTCAGGTTGCCCACCTTCTTGTAAAAGGCGTTTACCTTTTTATTCAGGTCTTTCCAGATATCCTGCTTCCAGCCGAGCTTTGTCTGCTCCTTCTGGTATTTCTCTGTTTTCTTACTATATGCGGATACCAGTTCCTGTACAATAGAATCTGTATCCAGCCCTGAGTTGATTCCTGAAATTCTAATTGCCATAGTTTTTCCTCCCTACATTTTTTCGTCAATCATAATACCGGCAAGCTCCCATACCTTGGCAATCATGTCAAGGGTTTCTTCCGGCGGAATTTCCTTCAGCACTTTCTTGCTGTCCTTATCCACAATCTTAATCGTCACACGGTTTGTTGCTTCATGTACACCAAATATCGCTTCTGAATTATGGAGCATTTTTTTATTAATTTCCTCCACTGCTTTCTGAAGCTGCTTGTTTTTCTGGTTCGCAGTCTGCTGCTGCGCGTTGTTTTTATTGCTTCCGTCTTTGTCTGTCTTTTCTATATCAGGAGCCACCGTCTGATTTACGGCAGCTGCTGCCGCAGCCAGATTACCATTCTGTACAGCCCCGGGCTGTTTTTCTTCTCTGGTTACTGCAGGCGACGAACTTCCCTGATACGCCATCACTGCATCCTTAACCGCTTCCATTCCCATGATAATTACCTCCCTGTAATGTTCTCGTAGTCCCTAAAATAATTATCGGAGGATAAACTCTAAAAGTTTACACCCTCCGATAAATTTATTACATTGCTCCTTATCCAAGAAGTCCTTTCAGAGCCTCCATTGCATCCTTATTTGATGCTTCCTTGTTTTCCTCCTGAATCTGGAGATACACTTCCTTGCGGTAAATGGGCACCTCCCGCGGCGCAGAAATCCCAAGCTTAATCTGGTCCCCGCGGATTTCCAGCACTGTAATTTCCACATCATTATTGACAATCAGGGATTCTCCCTTTTTTCTGGTTAATGCCAGCATCTACTCACCTGCCTTCTCTTTTTTTGCCTGCAGGATTTCATATACACGGTACTTCACCGGATAATCATCCTCCACAATCACCTGTACGCCCTTATTGGTATCCATATTAATTACGATCGGCGCTTTCAGGTTGACTGTAAAATCCTCAACCTTTTTTGGCACGGTGACAGTTACCAGTATATAGGTATTCTCCTCTGTCAGTTCCCCCAGCGGCGCAATCAGTTCCTCGTTCACATTCGGCTTATAATCTTCTTTTACGATGTGAGGCATCATAACCGGGAACGCAAAGTCCCCGTCATCCATGGACTGCAGCCACATAATGGAATCATCCTTCTGACCTTTTTCCTCATCAAAAATCAGGGCAAAATGCACAAGATCCGGAAAACCTATCATCCCCGTTGCCAGTGTGATTATCTTATCATCCGCAATATCAACCTCGCCAAAAAACCTTGTTTCTGCTTTCATGTTCTTCCCCCTGTTATCTCCCCTGCAGTACTATAAGTAGTTCAGCAGTGTCTGCTGCTGCACTTTCGATGCTGACATAAGACTTGCCGTATATGCATTATAGGCAGCATTATAATCAATAATAATATCTGAAATATCCCTGTTTTCCGTTTTTGTTTTCAGTTCCTCAGTAGTGGTTCTCTGGTTCTCCACCCGGATTTTTGTCAGCTCCAGACGCTGCTGTACGCTTCCGACATTTGTATGCGCAATATCCACCTTGCTCAGATAGTTATTGAAGCTTGTAAGATAATGCTGGAATGTCTTTTTTAAATTGTCATCAGCATACACCGCTTCCGCCTCTGCCGCCGTCAGGTAAGTCTGCAGATTCGCCTGGCTGGTCGGATCGGCGAATTCCGCACGCATCTTCATCTGTTCAATTCTTTTGACTTTATCATGGGCATTAATTGCAGTGGAAACGATGTCAATCATGTCAGTAATATCCCTGCCGATACTGGTATCCAGAACATCGCTCGCTTGTGTATTTGCAGTAATCATAATACCGCTTGATATTTCAAACTGAATTTCCTGGTTCTGTTTGGTAAACTCCAGATATTCATCCTGCCCGTTTGCATCCTGTCCCATGTCCGGCGTATGCTTTTTACAGTCATAATAATACTCCGGCCTTGCCTCGCCCTTGTCAAATCCGGTCTTGGTATAGGTAACTTCAATCTGCGCCCTGCCGCCGGCTATATCATGCGCAATATTTTTGCCCAGAATCAGTTCTCCCGTACTCTCTATAAACACCATGTCGTTATCACCGATAACCATGGGATCCGTGCCTGCCGGTGCTGCTTCCCGCCATGCATCCAGTGATGCATAGGACGTTACCGTCCCCGGTGCCGCAGCGCCATTGACAGTTATTGAATCAAGGGAATCGATTTTGCCATACGCGAAGCGAATCCGGTTATAAGTGAGTTTTTCCATTTCCCCGTCCCACTGGGTACTGGCATCCGCCGGTATTTCTGTTTCCCCGTAATAATACCGTGCCTCCATCATATCGTCATAGCCAAATTTCTGGTCAATAATATATGTGGTATCCTGCTCATTCTCCTTAAAAGTCAGCTGTTCCGTCGTACGGTATCCGGTAAAAATGGTTCTTCCGGCATTATCCGCATTGCCCTCACTGTAAATCTGGTCCCCCAGTGCCTGCAGCTGCCTTAAAATGGTCTGTCTGTCATCTGCATTCAGTGTATCTGTAGCCCCCTGGTTGCAAAGGCTCCTGGCATCCGTAAGCACCGTATTGATATTTCCCAGTGCCGTGTCCGTAAGCTCCAGCCACGAATCCACATCCGCAATATTGTTATCAATATACTGGTCCAGATGGCTCATCGTTGTCTGCATGCGAAGGGTGCGGATTGCAATTACCGGGTCTTCGGACGGACGTTCGATTTTTTTCTGTGTTGTCATCTGTGTATTGTATTTATCCACAAGCACCTTATTGGCATTCATATTGCTCTTGGTGTTGCTTGTAATCATGTTATTGGTAACTCTCATAATTATACCACCCCGGTTTCGTTAATCAATTTGTTGTAAAGTTCATTCATAACAGAAATTACTTTTGAAGCCAGATTATATGCATTCTGGAATTTAATCAGGTTTACACCTTCCTCGTCCTCGTCAACACCTGACACGGAGGTTCTCTGCAAATCCACTGCCTTTACCATGTTTGCATAATTGTTATAACATGTTTCAATTTTATTCACATCCACGGTAACATCTGAAATCAGTGTTTCCAGGAATGATTCCGCAAACGTCCCCCGGAACATCCGCACGCCCTTTTCAAGCGTCTTAAGCTCTCCCATAATATCGTACTTTGCCACACCGTTTACCAGCTCGCTCGCCGTTGCAAAGTATTTCGGGTCACGTATGGATTCTGCATTCACACAGATGGACTGTGCCGTCACGCCGTAATAGGTATCATCCGCAGAACTGAATGAAAACGGATATCCGCCAGCAACCTTTGCATCCCAGTCACTGCCGTCATAAATCGTGCCTCCTGGTGATTTTCCATTAAAAAACGCTCCCATCGGGTTGCCATCCAGTGTAAGACCTTTCTGCTCAATCTCATTAAAGGCACGCGCAAAGGCACGTAAAAATTCGTTGGTCTGGTTCTGGTAATACGGAATGCCCATGGCATCCACGGTTCTTCCGCAGGTAATTTCCTTCCCCTGAATACCTGCCTGTTCCTGGGCGCTCATCTCATAGGTCAGGTTAAAGGTAACTCCGCTGATTTTGCCGTCTGCATCCACATCAGCAGTAAACCCTTCGTAATTATAATGTTTATTGTTTATGGTAATCTGTCCCCGCGACGGAAGCGCCAGCGCATTTACATCTGTCACTGTCGGAAAATCAAGCTTTATCGTGCTGACATTTCGGTCAATCCCGTCAAAATTAATCGTTGTCTGTCCGACACCGCCGACATAGCCTTTCATATTATCTTTGTTATTTCCGTCCCGGACGTCAAAAAGCGCTTTCAGGCTTCCGTTTGAAACTCCTCCGGTTGCCGGAAAATCCATGCCTGTATCTGTCCAGACAATGGAATAAAGTCCTTCAATATCCGACTGGTTATTTGTGTATCTTGACGGTACGCATTCCAGGGAACGGAATTCTTTTCCATCCACAAGCTGCTGTCCGTTTATGTATACAAGGAAATTCGTTCCGCCCAAGTCCTCACCAAAAGAATTATGGATATCGTACTCCCTTGTTTCTACCTCCACAATCCCGGATAACTGGTCCAGCAGGTTTGCACGCTTATCACGAAGCTCGTTTGCGTGGCCTCCGCGTGTTTCAATATCGTTAATCTGGTTGTTTAATACTGCAATCTTCTGTGAAATGGAATTAATCGTTTCCACAGTCGTCTTAATTTCCTCGTTGCAGTCCTCCTGCATCTCTGTCAGGGAGATGGACAGCTGGTTAAAGTATGTGCAAAGACTCTGCGCCTTCTGTATAAACTGGTTACGGTATTCCGCCTCTTCTCCATGTGTTGTCAGCGAATCCAGTGCCGCAAACATTTCCGAAAAAATGGAATTAAAGCCTTTCTGGGAACTTTCATCGTCCCGAAGGACGCCCTGTACCTGGTCCATATAATAAAGTCTCTGGTTATAGTACCCACTGTTGGAATTGTTCTGCCAGTACTTGGTGTCATAGTAAAGGCTGCGCTCCTGCATAATCGCTGTTACAGCAACCCCGCTTCCCATGCTTCCGTATTTGGCATACGCACGCAGCGGGTCGGTTGACTCAATAACCGTGGTCTGTCTGCTGTAACCCTTTGTCTGTACGTTTGATATATTGTTTGCAGTCGTATTAATGGCTGCCTGAAACGCCATAAGACCGCTTCTTCCTATATTTAATCCAAAAAACTGCGACGCCATATAAGTCTCCTTTCTGAATCAGCAATACCCGTGTATCGCTTACCTGCCCAGTCCGGTTACGATCAGTTCTGTCATTTCACTGATTACTGTCATAAAGCGGCTGGCCGCATTGTATGCGGACTGGTATTTTATCATCTGTGTCAGTTCTTCGTCTGAAGATACGCCCATTACCTGCTGTCTTTTGTTATCAATGGAATACATTGCCCCTTCCATCGCATCAGCAGCAGAATTATATATATTTCCTTCCAGACCAAGCGAATCCACAACACGGTTATAATAGTCCTCAAACGTACACGGCTTCTCGTCATACGGATTGAGTTTCATGCCCTTGGCATTCCATGCATCTGAAAACTTTTTTGCCAGCTCAATGGCTACATCCCCGTTTTCCAGAAATGCAGGCATAAGTGAAACCTGCTTTTTCAGCTCATCATTTACAGATACCCTTCTGATGGAATACTGTGTGTCATAAACGTCCGGATCCGGCTTATTGTATACATAATATGTATTTCCGTCATCCGCCTCCACTTTCGTGTAACGGTCAACTCCCCTCCGGACAAAAAGCTCCCTCGGCGGCAGCTCGCCGTCCGAACCGCGGGCGCAGTTTTCCTCGTCCAGAATCAGTGTTCCTGCAGGATAAACGGTTCCGTCCGGTCCCGTAAATGCTGCAGCGCTTTCCTTGTTCGGGCAGAACACATCATTCATTGACATCATAATGGAGGACATCAGGTCATCAATCTGCGCTTCCACCACCATTACCGTGCTTCCTGCAATTTTATCGTATGATTCAAAGTCTTCCATATCAGATGCAACACCGTATCTGTCTCCCCTGACAATAAGTTTCGACTTAATCGCCCCGACATCAAAGCGGATATCTGTTGCAGCTGCATCATCAATATGAAATACCGGAACATACTGTCCTTTGTCCACATCCGAAAGATGCTCCCAGTAAGGGTTATCAAACCCGGTTTCCAGATCTTTTTTCAGCGCAATATTATATGCACGGTTTTCATCCACAAAGCGGGTACGCTCAAAGTCAACATAAACCAGACCTGTCTGGTCTTCCTTCACATCAATCGTACCATAAGCTCCAAGCTCATCCAGCAGATTATCCCGTTCATCGCGCAGGGTCATGGCAGTCTCAACGCCGCCGGCCTCCACCTTCTGGATTTCAAGATTGAGCTCATAAATACGCTGGCCGATTTCGTTCACACGTTCCACATCATCATTAATTTGATCATTTATATTGGATTGGTATTTTTGAAAATCCGCATAGAGTGTCTGGGCACGGCTGATTAAAAGTTCCGCCTTCTCCACAACCAGATTCTGGTACACCGTAACCTCCGGTTTGGTGGAAAGTTCCTGAAACGCCTGCCACATGGCACTGATACTGGACTTGAACTGTTCCCCGTGCATCTCCTGCAGCAGGTCCGTCACATAATCCGCCGTCTCACCGCGCACACTGTAAAATGCCTTGCTTCCGTGATTCTGGCGGTAACGTTTATCCAGAAATATATCTCTTGCGTGGACAACATCACCAATGGATACGCCAAGACCATACTGCTGCAGGTTGACGTTAGCAATGCTGTCCTTTAATTTATTATAACTTTTATCTGCGAAACGAACCTGCTGCCGAACGTAGCCTTTGGTGTCCACGTTCGAGAGGTTGTTCGCAGTTGTATTCAGCGCAGTCTGCGCATTCTGAAGCCCTGACGCCCCAATAAACAAAGAGCCGAATCCGTTTGCCATACCTTTTTTGTTCCTCCTTCAAATACTTTCAGCTTGTCGCGTCAAATCCGCTGCTTCCCAGCAGTGACCCGGTGTTGCAGGCACTTTTATCGTAGTTTGCAGTCTCAGGGGCCTGTCGCATACTTTTGAACAAGGTAAGATCGAATTCGTTTAATTCGATAGCCTGTTTAATAAGGGCTATGTTTTGTTCGTTCAGGCTTTTCATTTCATTTGCCGCAGATATCAGTTTTTCTTTTGCAGCAGAAAGCTGCTGTCTGGCCTCCGGCTGGGTATCCAGAAGTTCGATCAGCCGGGTGACTGTCATTTCCTCTTCTGTTTTCCCAAGCACGATCGCAATATCCTTTAACAGCTGCTCATGGCGGCTGCTTTGCGATACCAGTTCATCACTTGCAAGCTGTTCTTTTTCTGTAAGCTTCTCAAGCGCCGGTACATCGCCCCGGATCAGGACATCTGTCTTCTGCCGTCCGTATCCGATGATGGTCTGGTAAATTTTTTCTTCCGTCTCAAGCGCTTTTACGAGCTCTTCCACTAAACTTGCCACTCTAAAAAACCTCTCTTCATCTGCTCCATATACTATACAGGATTACACAGAAATTACATAATACTGTTATTGTATTTTTCCAGTAATTTGCTGGCAAAATCACCTGGCTGCACGGAATAAGTTCCTGCATCAATCATTGACTTAAGCTGGCTGACTTTATCCTCCCTGATATCTGAAGCTTCAGATACTGCATTCTTTGCAACCTGATAATCACGTCCTGCACT
>CANOLA010000114.1 GCA_947566705.1 uncultured Lachnospiraceae bacterium
ATCTTATGAAACAGGCGCAGAAAATGCAGAAGCAGATGGAGGAAGCGCAGAAAGAACTGGAGGAAAAGGAAATAACTGCGGCAGCAGGAGGCGGCGCAGTGGAAGTTACCGTGTCCGGAAGACATGAAATCACAAAAGTAAAGCTGTCAGAGGAAGTAGTAGACCCGGACGATATCGAAATGCTGGAGGATTTGATCATGGCAGCGGCAAATGAAGCGCTGCGCCAGATTGACGAGGCTTCCCAGAAGTCCATGTCACAGATTACAGGCGGACTGGGCGGAGGCTTCCCATTCTGATATGGATTATTACAGTAGCGAAATTGCAAAACTGATAGAAGAATTTTCGGCGCTTCCCGGAATCGGGGCAAAATCAGCGCAGCGTCTGGCATTTCACATTTTAAACATGCCGGAGGATCACGTACAGTCGCTGTCTGCAGCAATCATATCCGCAAAACAGAATGTCAGATACTGCAAATGCTGTTATAACCTGACAGACCAGGATATCTGTCCGATATGCCAGGATAAAGCCAGGGACCATAAGACAATTATGGTTGTGGAAAATACCAGGGACCTTGTTGCCTATGAGAAAACAGGCAAATATGAGGGTATTTACCATGTGCTTCATGGCGCCATATCTCCGATGCTTGGAATCGGACCAAACGACATAAAACTAAAAGAACTTATGGTACGGCTGGAACAGGATGTGGATGAAGTGATAATTGCCACAAATTCCAGCATAGAAGGTGAAACCACCGCGATGTATATCAGTAAACTGATTAAGCCTGCAGGAATCAAAGTAACACGGATTGCCAGCGGGGTTCCGGTTGGCGGTGACCTGGAATATATCGACGAAGTAACACTGCTGCGGGCATTGCAGGGAAGGACTGAACTATAAATATCATATACCTTCTGCCCTATAAAGGAGAATCAATGAACAACGAAGAATTAAAAAAGACCGCGAACGAAGTTCGCAAAAGCATAGTGACAGCAGTATACAGTGCAAAGTCCGGACATCCGGGCGGCTCGCTTTCTGCTGCAGACATATTTACGTATCTGTATTTTGAAGAAATGAACATAAATCCCAAGCAGCCGAAAGACGAAAACCGCGACCGGTTTGTACTTTCCAAAGGACATACTGCGCCGGGGCTGTATGCGGTTCTTGCAGAAAGAGGATTTTTCCCGAAAGAAGACCTGGTAACGCTCCGGCATACAGGTTCATACTTACAGGGACATCCTGACATGAAGGGCATTCCGGGAGTGGATATGTCAAGCGGCTCCCTGGGGCAGGGGCTTTCTGCTGCTGTCGGAATGGCTGCAGCAGGAAAACTGGATAAAAAACAGTACCGTGTATATTCCCTGCTCGGAGACGGGGAAATCCAGGAGGGACAGATCTGGGAAGCCGCCATGTGGGCAGGACACAGAAAACTGGACAATCTGGTAGTAATTGTTGATAATAACAATCTTCAGATAGACGGATGTGTGGATGAAGTATGTTCCCCGTATCCGATAGACCAAAAATTTGAAGCCTTTAATTTTCATACCATTGTAATAGATGGAAATAACTTTGACGAAATCCGCGCAGCATTTGACGAGGCAAAAAACACCAAAGGAAAACCGACCGCAATCATTGCCAGAACCGTGAAAGGAAAAGGAGTATCCTTTATGGAAAACCAGGCAGGATGGCACGGGAAAGCTCCGGGTGAAGAAGAATACAGGACTGCAATAGCGGATCTTGAGAAAGCAGGTGAAGCATAATGCCGGAAATTAAAAAAATAGCAACACGCGAGAGTTATGGAAACGCGCTGACAGAGCTTGGAAAAGAGCATGAAAACCTGATTGTACTGGATGCAGACCTTGCAGAAGCCACCAAAACAGGAATATTTAAAAAAGCATTTCCTGACCGTCACTGGGACTGCGGAATCGCGGAGTGCAACATGACCGGAATTGCGGCCGGACTTGCAACCTGCGGAAAAGTACCGTTTATCAGTTCATTTGCCATGTTTGCAGCCGGACGCAACTTTGAGCAGGTGCGTAACTCCATCGGTTATCCGCACCTGAATGTTAAAATCGGTGCAACACATGCGGGAATTTCCGTTGGAGAAGACGGTGCAACACACCAGTGTCTTGAGGATATAGCGCTGATGCGTGAGATTCCGGGAATGGTAGTTATCAATCCGGCAGATGATATTGAGGCAAAGGCTGCAGTCTATGCCGCATATGAGCACGAAGGACCGGTTTATCTCCGGTTTGGCCGTCTTGCAGTGCCGGTAATCAATGACAGGGCGGATTACAAATTTGAAATCGGAAAGGGAACCGTGCTAAAAGAGGGAAGTGACGTCACCGTTTTTGCAACAGGGCTTGAGGTATCTGAAGCGCTCGAAGCTGCAGAAATGCTTGAAAAAGAAGGAATTTCTGCAGAGGTGGTAAACATCCATACCATAAAGCCGATAGATGCAGATCTTATAGTGGCTTCCGTCTGTAAAACCAAAAAAGCCGTTACCGTGGAAGAGCATTCCATTATCGGTGGACTGGGGAGCGCTGTTGCAGAAGTACTGTGCGAAAAAGCTCCGGCAAAGCTGCTGCGGATTGGTGTCGAAGACCGGTTCGGCGAGTCGGGCCCGGCTGTCGAATTAATTCAGAAGTACGGACTGGATGCAAAGGGCATTTGTAAAAAAATAAAGAATTTTATGGAATAAAAGAAAAAAGGACTGTCGCATCATGGATGCGGCAGCTTTTTTTGTCATACGATTTTAAAAAAGTATGCCATGTTTTTCTAAAATCTGCGTCCCTGCCTGTGTTATGATTCCTGTAAAAAGAATCCAAAAAGGAGGCATAAAATGATAGATATTGAAACTAAAAGTAAACGGGACCTGAAAAATATCCGCCAGATTGGTGCACCTACAGAGTCAGACCGGATTTACATAGAAAATGCGGCATATGCAAGAATCCATGAAGAGGACTATGCAGAACGCCGGGTATTCATATTTATGGGACACACAGAATGCACCGATGGGAAATACACAACTTTCGTGGAAGCATCAATTCCGGTACATAATATAGAATTTGTCCAGAATGTACCGCAGTGGAACACCCATGCATGGTCTGATGTTTTCAGGGAAATCAAACGTTCATATGAAAATTCCATTATTGTTGGCTGGGCAATGGATATCAAAGGTTTTGTTCCGCGCATGACAACAGAGCTGGAGGCTGTACACAGGGAGCAGTTCGGGGGTGCGCACCAGGTACTTTTTCTTATGGACAGTCTGGAGGGGGAGGAATATTTTTTCCTGAACAAGGGAAGCCATCTGCAGAAGAAAGAAGGTTTTTATATCTATTATTCCAGGGAGGTGCATAAAGTACGTACTGCTGATCTGACCGTGGAAACGCCGAAACGGGAAAGCCGTCAGGTGATTCCGCAGGTGGACGAGGAAGTAAGAGGACGCTACCGTGAATCCATGCAGAAAAAAGAAGAAAACAAAAGCGGGCATAAAGCTGCGTCCTATGCAATGGCAGCAGCCGTTGCGCTGCTTGTTTCCATAGTGGGTATAGGGGCAGCACAGGGACGGATCAATGTTTCCGGATTTGAGGATGCCATCAGCGCCATGAGTGACAGAATCCGTGGAAAAAAAGACCATACAGAGGTTCTGGTTGGATCAGAAATAAAAGAAACACAGGAATCTTCACAAAACAGTGATGCAACACTGACCGAAACACTGGATTTAATACCAATTGAAGAGATTCCTGCAGGTAAAATAGAAAAAACAGACAAACCGGAACCCACAGAAACTACAGAATCGGAGGATACAGAAAAAGAAACAGTGGTGGACGCTGGGGATAACCAGGAAGAAAAAAACGAAGATGATAAGGCAGCTGATGCCGCAGCAAAAAAGCCGGAATATTATACCGTAAAATCCGGGGATACCCTTACAAGTATATCGCAGAATCTGTATGGGACAACAGATAAAATCCCGGAAATCGTTTCACTGAACCAGATGGAAAATTCCGATGATATTCATGTTGGACAAAAATTGCGTCTTCCTTAACAGCTTGGAACATGTTATACTGTAAAAACATCCATACAGGATGTCCGGAAAAAAGAGCAGGAGAAAAAACAGTGGCGAATAAAGCGGATTTTAAAACCGTAGAAACCAGTTACGAAGAACTTGAGGAACTGGAAGAAAAGATACGAAAGCACAGAAAACAGACAATCCAGCGGACCGCAGCAGTTGTGCTGGTACTGGCAGTTATTGTGGCAGGAATCCAGCTGTGGTCCGTGCTGCGCAGCTATAGTTCATTTGAAGTACGGAGCAGTACAGAATGCAGGGATAATGCCTCAACAAAATACGAAACCTTTATGGGGAATATTCTGGAATACAACAATGACGGAATCGTCTGCCGTGATTCTGATGATGAACTGGTATGGAACCAGTCATTTGAAATGTCATCTCCGGAACTGGCAGAATGCGAAAATTATCTTGCAGTTTATGACCGCGGCGGTACTTCCATTTACATTATGACAGAAAACGGACTGGTACGGAAAATCGAAACAGCCATGCCGGTCAGCAGGGTGTGCATTGCCAGTCAGGGAAGCGTGGCTGTACTGATGAAGGAAGACCATATTTCTTATGTAAAGATATATGACCGCAAAGGAAAAGAGCTTGCAAACGGAGAATTCTTTGAAGAAACACACAGCTTTCCAGTGGATATTGCATTTTCCAGTGACGCGCAGAAGCTGGCGGTTGATATGCTGGATGTAACAGACGGAAAAGTGTGTTCCACCATAAGCTTTTATAATTTCGGCTCAGTCGGGCAGAACGAAATTGACAATAACGTGGGTACATACAGCTATGACGATATGTTTATTTCAGAAATTGCATATGTCGGTCCGGACCAGATGCTTGCCATCGGAAATTCCGGATTTATTATATTTGAAGGCGGCCAGAAGCCCGCGCCGAAAAGAGAAATAAAATTTGAAAAAGAAATCCAGAGTGTATTTTACAACCACAAATATGCCGGGATTGTATACAGCAATCCTGACAAAGAAAGCAGCTGGCATATACAGGTATATGACATGAACGGGAAAACTGTTATGGAAAATGATACAGAGATTGCATACAGCCGGGTTGAATTTCTGGACAATAATGAAATATGTGTGCGGGATGCCTTTCATTGTGAACTGTATACCATACACAGTATACGAAAATTTTCCTGCACCTTTGATAAAGAATTATATAAAATACTCTCAGGGACGGACAGCCAGGGGTATACATTTGTCATGAGCGGGGAGAAGAACGAGGTACGGCTGCAGTGAACTGGTTACTGATACTGACCGTCGGATTTGTGGCGGCAAACATCGTCTGGGGTTTTTCCAGAGGGCTTCTGCGGGTTGTTTATTCCATGCTTGCCTGGATAGTGATTCTGGTTATTGTTACACTGGCATCCCCGTATGTGGCAGACTGGCTCACAGAAAATACCGCTATTGCCAAACGGATTGAAAGCGGCTGTAAAGAAAAGATACACCAGGTTATAACGGGTGAAGAAGATGAGTCCGGAGAAACAGAATCGGCAGAAAAAGATTCGGCAGGTACAGAGAAGCAGGATATATTTTTCTTGGACTCAGTAGTGGATACATCAGATCTTGCAGACGGGTTTCTTGAAGAAAGCGGTGCCTATGATAAGATGACTGTGGTTACAATAAAATTAATCTCATATATTCTGGTACTTGTTTTCTGCCTTGTTCTGTCCTTTCTTCTGGCAAAAGTTCTTGATTTAATTGGCAGCCTGCCGGTAATCGGGGAATTAAACCATGCACTGGGCGGAGTGGCAGGTCTGTTAAAGGGAATTTTTCTGGTCTGGCTCATTTTCTCATTCATAAAAATAGGAATTGCGACTGATACCGGAGCCATGCTGTACGAGCAGATACAGACGTCGCCGCTTCTGCTCTGGTTATACAAAAATAATCCGTTTTTGAAAATAATAAAATAAATATTACTCCGTTGCAAAACAAGTCCCCTCCCGTCCGGGAGGGGACTATATATGTATAACCGTTTATTATACAACTAAATGGGAAGGCAGGTCGCTTGTGAAAGTTACCGTTTTATCATAGTTTATATTACGCAGTTTTGTATTATTTTCCAGATTAAGTATGGTAATCCGGTTATCCTGGCAGAACAGGTATTCCAAATCAGGATTGCAGCTTACATCCAGTGTCGTCAGTTTATTATTTGTACAGCACAGTATATTTAAGGCAGGAGCACCGCTGACATCAAGGGACAGAAGCAGATTGTTGTCACAATGCAGCTCTTCCAACAACGGATTTTTACCCAGTTTCAGTTCCGTCAGTCTGTTGTCACTGCAGTATACCGTATCCGCTGCAGTACAGTTACTTACATCCAGTGAGGAGAGCTGGTTATTAAAACAGCTGATTTTTTTCAAAGCAGTGTTATTTCCAAATCTGAGTTCGGTCAGTTTATTGAATGCGCATTCCAGCTCGCATAAGGCGGTATTACTGCTTAAATCCAGAACTGACAGCTGGCAGTCATGACAGTCCAGGGACTCCAGTGCCGTGTTATTTTTCACATTCAGTGCTGTCAGTTTGGTTTCACATACATCCAGACTGGTTAAAGCCGTGTTTTGGCTCACATCCAGAGAGGTAAGACTGGTTCTCCAGCAGGACAGACTGGTTAAGGCGGTATTATTGTGTATATCCAGAACCTTCAGGTTATTATTGGAAACGTAAAGCTCCGTCAGGCTGGTGTTGCGGCTGATATCCAGACTGGTAAGCCGGTTGGCCCAGCAGTTGAACTGTTGTAGTGCAGGATTGCGGCTGACATCTATGGTTTTCAGGTAATTGTCCCCGCAGTCCAGATTAATCAAACGGGTATTTTTGCTCACATCAAGTCTGTCCAGATGATTGGCACCGCATTCAAGCGTGGTTAAGGCTGTATTTATCTGCACATCCAAAAAATCCAGTTCATTGTCAGAAACATACAGTTCTGCAAGGCTGGTATTATGACTTACATCCAGATTTGTAAGTGCGTTAAACTGGGCATCCAGATATGATAGGGCGGTATTGCTGCTTATATCAAGGGCGGTCAGTCTGTTGAAAACACATTCCAGTTTTGTCAGTGCGGTTTGTCTGCTGATATCCAGATGTTTTAGTTCATTGCAGCTGCAGTTAAGCTGTTTCAGAGCTGTATTCTGGCTGATATCCAGAGCCGTCAGTCTGTTAATGGAACAGTCCAGGCTTGTCAAGGCAGGCAGGCCTTTTAATGACAGCTTTCCTTCCAGTCCGTATAATCCATGTTCATTTTCATTTATATGTGGAAATGACCAGCAGATTCCGGTCAACCTGCCATTTTCCCAGCGGTACTGTTTATTGTTCAAGTCCGTGGAAATCAGTCTGCATTCTGCAATATGTGTCTTAATAATTTTTCCAAGGGCAGTTACATCCGAAGAATTTTTCCCCCTGGTATTTTTAAGCACAAGCTTTTTAACCGTAACGGCACAGGTATATTTTTTCTTTCCGGCAGTTGCAGTAATTGTTGTCCTGCCAGCGTTTTTTGCAGTCACCTTCCCCGTATTACTGACGGCAGCCACACTTTTTCTGCTGCTGCTCCAGCGGATGGTTTTGTTCTTTGGGGCATTTTTCAGTTTTAACTGTGATGTTTTTCCTTCGGTCAGTGTAATGGCTGTTTTGTTTAGTGCTGTTTTCCTGCTGCCAGCTGCCTGCACTTCATTCGTCATTGAAAAAACTGAGACTGCCAGAGCCAGGAACGCCAGCAGTGCAACCGCTTTTCTTACATATTTCATAAAATTCCTCCTTGTCTGTATTGTAATCGCTGTATTCCAAAAACGTCAGAGTACAGAGCAATTACATAATATTCATTATATCAGTATATTGATTCTCAATACAAGAAAATTTAATAAAAATAAAAAAATTGAAAAATTTTGTTGACATTAGGAAATGAGCGTGCTATTATAACAAAGCTGACTGATTCAGTAGGGGCGGAAAGCGGTAGCAAGGCATGGCTCCTGCAGAAGAAAAAACAAAAAAGTCAGAAAAAGTTGTTGACAGGACAGACGGCTTGTGGTAAACTCAAATAGTTGTCACGAACTGATGACAGCGAACCTGGACATTGACAACCGAACAGTGAAAAACCTTGAAAGATTCAAGAAAAGATTTTTATTCCAAAGGACATGAAACCTTTGAACAGTAAATCCAGGGACGGAAGTTT
>CANOLA010000115.1 GCA_947566705.1 uncultured Lachnospiraceae bacterium
ATTGCAAAATATGGCTGCTAAATATTGCGATATTTAACAGCCGAAGTAATATTAATTATGATGAATATGCAAAGAGGATTAGTTTATTTACAAATATTCTGGAGGTTAGGTGATGAAAGAATTGACGAAAAAATTCAGAATATTAGTATTTATATCTGTGGTTACTGTAATCATTGGAGGTCTTCTGTACGCTGCAGATTGTATTCGTAATGGATATAATCTGGATAATCGACGCCCCAATGATAAACTGTCCCGCACAGTGAGGGAAGCAACTGGAAATGATTTTTATTATCAGGGAAAACACGAAGATGTTTTCGGCGGGAGGTGGTATGAGTATCTGATAAAGAAAAAAGACAGGGCTGCAATTGCGAATCTGGTAAATGCATTGAATAATTCTGTGGAGAATGAGCAGATAAAAATCGGGGTGCAGGTGGGGACAGATTTTCCGCATGGTATAGAATATATATTTACTTTGGAAAATTTCTCTGATGATGGACTGGAAGTGGCGGATTATGATGGAATGTATGCAATCTACATTCGAGAACCTGACGTTGTAGATGATGAGTGCTTTTATGATCCGTCAATTTATACAGAAATAGAGGGAATAAGAAAACTTTGCATTGAATACGAAATGCAGCAGGGAGCAGAGAAACAGGGAATTGACTGGTATGAAGTCTGGCCGGATTTGGAGGAAATAAAGGTCATCAAGCGGTAAAAGTTTATAGGCATTAAGCCGGGGATATTTCTTGTATTAATTATGTCGATTATGCAAAATGGATTAGTTATTGCATGAATATTTTGGAGGTTACAAAATGAAGAAATCATCCCTAAAAACCAGAATACTATCACTCGTTGCCAGAGGCATTTTAATTATTTTTATTCTGGCTGCAGTAAGGTATGCAGTTATTCTGTTCGTCCTATGGGAGTTTACAGGGAATACAACCGGAGACCGAATGATGAATTGTCGTGTGCGGTGCGAAAAGCGGCTGGAAAAGATTTTGATTATCATGGAAAAGAGGAATCTGATTCCGGTGTTACTGAGTATGAGTTTCAGGTAAAGAAACTGGAGAAGGATGTAATTACGAACCTGTTAAATACATTAAATGATGCCGTAAAGAATGAGCAGGGAAAAATCAGGGTGTGGGTAGGGATAAAAATTCCGGGTGCCTTGGAAAATGTATTATATTTGGAAAATTTTTCTGATGACGGACTGGATAAAGCAGATTATGATGGAATGTATGCCATACGCATTCGAAAACCTAACGTCGCAAATGACACATGTTTTGCCAGCCCTTCTGTTTACACAGAAATAGAGGGAATAAGGAAACTGACAATTAATGTCGAGATGAAAAAGCAGGCAGAGAAAGAGAAAATTGACTGGTATGAACTCTGGCCGGATTTGGAGGAAATAGAGGTCGTTGCGAGATAAAAGTTTATAGGCATGAAACTCCGGAGTTTTTTGTTGTAAGCCGGAGGACAAGTTGTTATAATTGTTCTAATGAGTATGTGGATAAACTGAGCTATTTCTCAAATATTCTGGAGGTTAGCTGATGAAAAAAATATCTAAGAAATCTAGAATACTGATATTTATTGTTGCAGATATTCTTATTTCAGTTATCGTAGCGACTCCGATTTTTCTTTGGTTTATTTTTTATGTTCCACAACATTTCGGGTTTGGATATCGGGAGTATAACAAAAGACCTGATGATGAGCTGTCCCGCTTGGTGCGGGAAGCAATAGGGAAAGATTTTGATTATCATGGAAAAGAGGAATCTGATTCCGGCGTTACAGAGTATGAATACCAGATAAAGAAAAAAGACAAGGCTGCAATTACGAACCTGGTAAATGCATTAAATGATGCCGTGGAGAATGAGCAGGGAAAAATCAGGGTACAGGTGGGGGCAGAATTTTCGAGTGGTATAGAATATGTGTTTACTTTGGAAAATTTCTCTGATGACGGACTGAAAGCGGCAGATTACGATGGAATGTATGCAGTCTGTATTCAGGAACCTGACTATGCGAGTGATGAGTGCTTTTATAATCCGTCAATTTATACAGGAATAGAGGGGATAAGGAAGCTGTGTATTGATTCCGAAATGCAGCAGAAAGCAGAGAAAGAAGGAATTGACTGGCATGAAAACTGTCCGGATTTGGAGGAAATGCTTGTCAAGTATGATTATGATACCAGGGACGATGAACTTGTTCGTTTCCTGGATAAAGCAGTAGGAAACAATTTTGGATATGAGGGCAAAGTAGAAAACCGTGATTCTGGTTTGGTTTGTTATGAGTATCTAATGGTAGATGAGGATAAGGATGTTATTGCGAACTTTGTAAAAATACTGAATGATGCTCTGGAGGATGAGCAAAGAAAAATTCGGGTACAGGTACAAGGTTCTGCCCTGGAATTTTCTGTGGAAAATTTTTCAGATGGAGAACTGGATGAGGCGGATTTCGATGGAATGTATGCAATCCGTATTATGGATCCTGAAAGTAGCCCCGTATATGAAGAGGATGCCTGTATTCCGTCAATTTATACAGGAATACAAGGGATAAGGAAGCTGTATATTGGTCCAAAAATGAAGAAGCAGGCAGAGAAAGAGGGAATCGACTGGTATGAAATCTGGCCGGATCTGGAGGAAGTGGAGGTCATCGAGCAGTAAAAGTTTACAAGCATTAAGCCAGGGACAATTTATTATAATGATTGAAAACAGGTATGCGGATAAATGAGGGGGACGTTTTGCATGGAGTGATGTTCGAGAGAGGAATAGGAATGAAAAAACTGACGAAAAAATCCAGAATATTGTCACTCGTTGCCAGGGGAGTTTTAGTTATAATTATTCTGGCTGTAGTAAGGTATGCAGTTATTTTGCTCGTCTTTTGGATAAATCCGATTGGGGGCAGGGAACACAATCGGAGACCGAATGATGAACTGTCGCGTTCAGTGAAGGAAGCGGTTGGAGATGATTTTTATTATCAGGGAAAAGAGAAATATGATTCTGGCGTTACTGAGTATCAGTATCAGGTAAAGAAACTGGAGAAGGCTGCAATTACGAATCTGGTAAATGCATTAAATGATACTGTAAAGAATGAGCAGGGAAAAATCACGGTGTGGGTAGGAATAAAAATTCCGGGCGGCTTGGAAGATGTATTATATTTGGAAAATTTCTCTGATGAAGGACTGGATGAGGCGGATTATGATGGAATGTATGCCATACACATTCGAAAACCTGACACTGCGCATGACACATGTTTTGACAGCCCTTCCGTTTACACAGAAATAGAGGGGATAAGGAAGTTGACAATTAATGCCGAGATGAAAAAGCAGGCAGAGAAAGAGGGAATTGACTGGTATGAACTCTGGCCGGATTTGGAAGAAGTAAAGGTCGTTCCGAGATGAAAATTTACAGGCATGAAGCTCCGGGATTTTGTATGTTCAAAAACCTGGAGCTTTTTGTTGTGAGCCGGAGGACAATCTATTATAATGATTATAATAGGTATGCGGATAAACGAGGGGGCTGTTTTTCATGGGCTGGTGTACGAGGGAAATAAGGAATGAAAAAACTGACGAAAAAATCCAGAATACTGGCATTCATTGTTGCGGACGTTCTGATTTCCATTATTGTTGCGGCTACGCTCTTTTTTTGGGCATTTAATTTAGCACAGCATTACGGGGGTGGACGTTATCGGGAGTATAACAAAACACCCGATGATAAACTGTCTGCTGCGGTGTGGGAAGAGACAGGAAAAGATTTTAATTATCATGGAAAAGAGGAATCTGATTCCGGTGTTATCCAGTATGAGTATCAGATAAAGAAGCAGGACAAGGAGGCAGTTGCACATTTATTAAGCGCATTGAATGATGCTATAAAGAACGAGCAGGGAAAAATCAGGGTGTCGGTATGGGCAAAAATGTCGGTGAACGGATTAGAATGTGTATTTGCTTTGCAAAATTTTTCGGATGCCGGACTGGGGGAGGCGGATTATGATGGAATGCAGGCAATCTGGATTGGAGAACCCGACATGGTGGATGAGGAGTGTTTTTATGATCCTTCGTTTTACACGGGAATAGAGGGGATAAGGAAGCTCTCTATTGCCCCTCAAATGCAGAAGAAAGCAGAGAAAGAGGGAATCGACTGGTATGAGATCTGGCCGGATTTGGAGGAAGTGGAGGTGGCCGGCTGGTATGAAGACTGACCGGATTTGGAGGAAGTAGAGCTCATCGGGCGATAAAAGTATAAGGCGTGCGGATAAATGGGGATATGCTTTTACACGGATGTTCAAAGGGGAGAAGACAAGATGAAAGAACTGACGAAAAAATCCAGAATACTGGTATTTATTGTTGCTGACGTTCTGTTTTCCATTATTGTTGCGGCTGCAATCTGGTCTTGGGTTGTGCTTTGTATACCGCCTCGTTTTGGGATTGGACACCGGGGGCATTACAAAAAAACAGATGATAAACTGTCCGCTGCGGTGTGTGAAGCGATGGGAACCGATTTTGTTTATCTTGGAAAAGAGGAATCTGATTCCGGCGTTACTGAGTATGAGTATCAGGTAAAGAAACTGGAGAAGGATGCAGTTACAAACATGGTAAATGCATTAAATGATGCCGTGGAGAATGAGCAGGGGAAAATCAGGGTAATCGTATATCTGGGAATTCCGGGGGGATTTGAGCCTGCATTTATTGTGGAAAATTTCTCTGATGACGGACTGGAAGCGGCGGATTATGATGGAATGTATGCTATATGCATCCAGAAACCTGACATTGCAGATGGCACATGTTTTGACCACCCGTCTGTTTATACCGGAATAGAAGGAATAAGGAAGCTGCGTATTGACCCAAGAATGAAGACGCAGGCAGAGAAAGAAGGAATCGACTGGTATAAACTCTGGCCGGATTTGGAGGAAGTGGGATGAAAAAACTAACGAAAAAATCCAGAATACGGCTGTTCATTGTTGCAGATATTCTGATTTCCATTACTGTGGCGGCTATAATTCTTCTTTTGCGCATCCATTCATTGTCACAAAATTATGGTATTGAATTAATAAGGCCAGCTGATGAACTGACCCGTGCCGTGCGGAAAGCGACTGGAAAAGCGCTTTATTATCATGGAAAAGAGGAATCTGATTCCGGGGTTACCGAGTATGAATATGGGATGAGGGAATGGGATAAGGATGTAATTACGAATCTGGTAAATGCATTAAATGATGTCGTGAAGAAGAAACAGGGAAAGGTCAGGGTGAAGGTATATCTAAAAATATCGAAGGGATTATGCCCTGTATTTTCTGTGGAAAATTTCTCTGATGACGGACTGGAAGCAGCGGATTATGATGGAATGTATGCAGTATGCATTCGAAAACTCGGCGACGAATATGACGCATTTTGCGACAATCCGTCTTTTTATACCGGAATAGAGGGAATAAAGAAACTGAGCATTAACGCGGGAATGAAGAAGCAGGCAGAGAAAGAGGGAATCGACTGGTATGAACTCTGGCCGGATTTAGAGGAAGTGGAGGTCGTCGGGTGGTAAAAACATTGTTGCGGCTGATGCCGCCCCGCCCAAAACAGCGGGGGCTGAATATACAGCTCTGTGGAAATTAAAAATGCCGGATCAGCAAATCGCTGTTTTCCACAAAATCCATAATATCATGGAAACCCAGACGCTCCAGAAGTTCCCGCACAAAAGGATTTTCAAGGGGAGTCTGGAATCCCGCGCTTTCCCCATATGCATCCACATACTGTTTCCCTTCGGTTGCCGGAATCATTGCCTTTGGCCCTCCGACACAGCCGCCCTTACAGCCCATCCCTTCAAAAAAGTTAGCGTCTGCAGTCCCGTTTTTCACCGCTTCAATCAGTTTTCGGCAGTCCGGTACCCCGTCCGCCTGCATGGCTTTTAACTTAAGCGCCTTTTCCGGGTCAAGCTGGTTTACCGTTTCTTTTACCGCCTGGCTTACGCCGCCGGTTCTTCCGTAAATCCGGCCGGCTTTGGAGGAATGTTCCTTTTCTTCGTCCTCCAACGTTTCAATGTCTAAATCCGCTGTTTCAAAAATTTCCCCCATTTCCTGAAATGTCAGCACATAGTCTACCGCACCTTTCAGGTCATCTTCCCTGGCTTCCTTCTTTTTTGCCATGCATGGCCCGACAAATACTGTCACGGCATCCGGATGGAGTTTCTTTACCACCCTTCCGGCGGCAATCATCGGGGAAACAGCTCCCGGCACATGGGGAGCCAGGTCTTTATAGATTCCGCGTATCAGGGCAATCCAGACGGGACAGCAGCAGCTCGTCAGCTGGAAATCCCCCTGTTTTTTTACATGGGTGTCAAATTCCAGCGCTTCCTTTAATGTAAGGATATCCGCAAAAACTGCTGCTTCCACCATGCCCTGAAATCCCAGTGCCTTGAATGCGCTTCTTAAACGCCCCGGCGTGGCGTTTTTTCCAAACTGTCCGGTAAAAGCAGGCGCAATGATGGCATATACCTGCCGTTTTCCCTCATTCAGCACATTTAAAACCGGATAAATTTCCCGGTTCTCTTTTATGTGCCCCAGCTTGCAGACGTCTGTACAGACACCGCACCCGGCGCATTTATCTGGATGAATCAGAACTTTTCCGTCCGGCGTCTTTTCTATTGCACCAAAGTCACAGCTTTTTACACAGGCAGCATCCTCATCACAGTCTGTACAGTCCCCGGACGAAATGACAGGCGCATATTTTTCCGGGTGGAGAAGGCAGTCAAGGGATTCGGCGTCCGGTCTCGTAAGATCCCTGCCTTTTTCCAGTTCCTGCTCTGCGATTTTGTGGTATAGCTCTTTTAATGTAGTCATTGCGCTGCTCCTTACAGTTATTTCATTAATACTACATTAAATATGCCATATTCATTTGATTTTTATGCATCCTGACTTAACAGCTGCGTCATTTGTTCAACCATATCATTGATTTTGCTGGTCTGGTTTACCACTTCCGTGATATCCGCAGCATTGCCTTCCGCCATGGTGTTGATGGAGCCGAACTGCTCGTTTTCGTTCCGGATGCTTTCCGCAATATCCTGGTTGATGGAAATGGTTTTCTTAATGACTTCCGCTTGTTTTCCATGCGCTTCGCCCATGGTGTTTACTGCTTCAACCGAAGAATTTAACAGTCCGGTCATATCCCGCATACACTGAAATACTTTTTCAAAATATTCATTTTGTGTAACCAGTTTGGCGGCATTTTCGTTTACCTGCGCCGTAATGTCGGCTACATTCTGCTGAACCCGTTCAATGACGGTCTGGACGCCCTGCAGGGATTCCTGTGTACTGCTGGCGAGGTTGCCCACCTCCGTTGCAACGACTGCAAAACCCCTTCCGGCTTCAATTGAAGCGTTTAAAGCCAGCAGGTTTGTGGAGGAAGAAATATTATTGATCAGGTTTAGGGTCACGTCGATTTCCTGCACGGCGTTTGACAGTCTCTGCGTAATCTCGGTAGTCATTTTCATGGACTCGGACACCTCGGCATTGATCGTATGCAAATCTCCAAGAAGTTTTTCATTTTCAGCCGACTTGTTTAGTAAATCACCGGAAATCTGCTCGACTTTTCCAACATTATCCGCGACAACGCCTTCCCATTCGCTCAGTTCTCCGAGATTTGTCATACTTTCGTCTGTCTTTGAACCAAGTATCTGGCTGCTTGATACCAGCTGCTGGCTCGTTGACGCCAGTTCCTCTGCAGAAGAGCTTTCGTTTTCAGATACCGATGAAAGAGCCAGTCCTGCCGAGTGTAAGTTTTCTGATAAGGTCTGGACAGCGGAAAGAACGTTTGCAACTTGTTCATTATTCTTCTCCAGTTCTTCTTTTTTTGCATTAACCAGAAAGTGTGAAACAAAGAACACAAAAATAAGAAGTCCCGTTAATGACAGCGCCAGTGCAACCAGGCACATAATAATATCCGTAAGAAATAATTCATCCTTTACAGGCAGCAGGTCTGTTCCGCGGATATACCATCCGATAAATAAAGAAATGATACAGGCGAGACCGCTTGCCGGAAGCATCTTAATGTCCAGAAAGAATGCCATCAGTATCAGGAAAAAGAATAAAAATCCTCAGAAGGTTCTGGTTGGAAGCAATATAAAAGATAATTCCACTGTATAACCAGTGCTACGGCGGAAAAGGTCTTACCGGCTTTGAGTCTGCCATCTTTTATTACTTTGGCAGTTAAATAACGCAACTTATGCTATGAATTTGTGTTTATT
>CANOLA010000116.1 GCA_947566705.1 uncultured Lachnospiraceae bacterium
TGTGCTCTGTGATACCGCAAAGGACAGGAACCAGCTTATTTTTGAGGATTTAAGGGTGTTATATGATATTTGAGAGTTTATGGCCGCTTGCATTTTTACTTGCGGTCCCTGTTGTAATAATTCTGTATCTGCTGGTGCCAAAGGGGAAGGATTATAAGATTTCATCAAACCTTCTCTGGGAAAAGCTGTTTAAAAACCAGCAGTCAAAAACCTTTCTGGAGAAATTTATCCACAACCTGCTTATGTATCTGCAGATTGCTGTTATTCTGCTTCTGGTACTGGCGCTGATGTCTCCCTATATCCGAAGACAGGGAAATGGCAGCGGAAATGTTATTTTTGTACTGGATACCAGCGGAAGCATGCAGCATAAAAATTCCGGCGGGGAAACCAGGCTGGAAGAAGCGGTGAATGAAATCCATGATTTCATTGATGCATCCTCCGGTACGTTTTCCATTGTTACCAGTGATGGAATGGGAACGTCCCTGCTTTCTGTGAATTCTTCCGATAAAAAAAGCCTTTATGATGCATTAAAGCAGGTAAGCTGCAGCGATACGGATGGGAAAATTTCGGAAGCTGTATCCACGGTCCAGTCATTAAGCGGCGGCAAAGATCAGAAGAAATCTGACAGTGTGATTGTCTTTACCGACGGAACAGGGGCGGAGTCAGCGCGTGAATTTATGGAACTGGTATCCGCGGAGGTCCGGATTGTGGGAAATGCCACGAGCAATGTGGCAAATACCTTTCTTTCCCTTGGACAGGAAAAAGAGGGATATACTGCCGTGGCAGGACTGGTGAATTACAGCGACCAGAAAGCGGAGCTGGAAATTGCGCTGTATTCCGGTGACCGGCTTGCTGATATGCGCACAATAAGCTTAAAGCCGGACGAAAGCAGCACTTGTCTGTTTCAGAATGTGGACGTAAACGGCATATGCCGCACGGAAATTTCCGCGGTAACGTTTGAAAACGGGGAGAAGGATTCCCTTGCCGGGGATAACTGCGCATATGCGCTGCCTGATGATTCGACGGAATTAAATGCCTGCCTTGTTGGAGAGGGAAACATATTTATTGAAAAAGCATACCAGGCACTGACCGGGCAGAGTCTTGCAAAGGCAGAGCATGAGAGTGATTTTGGGGCAGAGGACGCGGTATTCATTTATGATGCGGACAGTGAAAAAAAGCAGAATGAAGCGGTCAGCAGAATGGTTTTTTCTGACAGCACGCATTCTGCCGGAAAGAAAAAGAACATAAGCCTTGCAGCCTCCGAAACAGATATTACAGCAGGAATCAGCCGATTTGCAGTCGGGGTGAATGAAACTTTTACCTATGAGCTGCCGGAGTGGGCGAGAGGTTTTTTATGGAGCGGGGAGGAATGCGCCGCCTACTACGGGGAGCATGACGGTATCAGACAGGTGGTGCTTGGTTTTGATTTAAGGGAATCTGATTTTGCACTGCAGGCGGAATTTCCGGTATTTATGGCAAATGCGCTGGGCTTTCTTGGAGACAGTTCCCTGCTTGCAGGGAACGTTTATGAAGCCGGTGAAAAAGTAATCTTTCATCCGCAGCCGGATGTGGATACGGAAACTCTTTCTGCTGATACAAAAAAGGCCGGAGTATTTGAGGTTAGTGCCGGAGGGAAAAAAGAATCCTATATCGTACGGTTTGCCTGTGCGAGCCAGTCTGACGGCAGACCTTCGGCAAAAAGCTTCGGGGAGACGGGTTCCTACAGGGGACAGCTGGTAAGAAAGCAGCTTCGCAATGTGATTCTTGTTGTGGTGCTTCTTCTGCTGCTTCTGGAATGGATTCTTTATATCAGGCAGATGCGTTACCGGGGCAAATTTTACCTGGCGGTAAGGGTCATTACCGTTTTACTGGTACTTGGGGCTGTTTTTGGTCTGTCCGTAAACAGGCGGTCTGCAGCAAATACCACGGTTTTTCTGGTTGATATTTCAAACAGCAATGAGCAGAGCCTGGAAAAAATGGATAAGTATCTGTCGGAAACCGTAAGTAAAATGCCGGATAAAAACCAGTACGGAATTGTAACCTTTGGAAGAAACTCCCTTGTGGAACAGTTTCTGACAGAGGAAAAGCATGTTTCAAAGATTATGTCCATGCCTGATAAAACAGCAACAAATATGGAGGAGGCCGTTTCCCGCGGTCTGTCCATGATTCCGGATAACGGGGCAGGAAGACTGGTGATACTGACAGACGGAAAAGAAACAAAGGGAAGCATTGCAAATACAGCATCCGCACTTGTGTCGCGCAATGTGGAGCTGTTGTCCCTTGTTTATGATGTAACGGGCGGACAGGATACTTATATAGAAAATGTGGAGATGCCGGACTATCTGTATGCCGGGGATTCCTATTCCATGACCGTGACCGTGGAAAGCAACTATGACACAGACGCTTCCCTCCAGGTTCTGATGGGAACGGAGTTAAAAAGTGAAACAAAGGTACACCTGAACAAAGGCAGCAACCAGTTTGTGTTAAAGCAGAAGGTTACCGGGGAAAATGTGGAGAGTTTTCAGGTACGGGTTGTGGCGTCCGGGGATACCTGTGAGGAAAACAACACATTTTCTGCATATTCTGTTGTGGACAGTATGCCGAAAATACTGGTGGTTACCGGTATGAAGGAAGACAATACCTGTTTTAAGGCACTGCTTTCGGCAGCCGGCTGCAATTACCAGGTGGTGTCTGCAGTAAATGCACCGCAGTCCCTGGAGGAGATGCTGCAGTATAAGAGCATTATCCTGGAAAATGTACACCGCACGGACCTGCCGGATGGATTTCTGGCAGGTGTGGACACTTACGTGAAGGATTACGGCTGCGGCATGATCTGCTGCGGCGGTGAAGAGAGCTATGCATTAGGCGGCTACCGGGATACCGAGCTTGAAAAAGTGCTTCCTGTGGATATGCAGCTTCGCGGAACGAACCAGCTTCCGTCGCTTGGCATGGTGATGGTAATCGACCACTCCGGAAGTATGTCGGAATCAGCAGAAGGCGCAGGCACTGCCACGAATCTGGACCTTGCAATTGCCGCTGCAAATGCCGCAGTGGATGAGCTTAGGGACAGTGATTATGTTGGTGTTGTTACATTTGATGATACATATACCTGGCAGCTGCCGATTAGAAATGCGGATGACAAGGACGAAATCCATGAAAAAATTGAAACCGTGACAGAAGGCGGGGGAACCACCATTAAGCCTGCCCTCTGGTCTGCACTGGAAGAGATTAAAAAGTGCAAGGCAGATATCCGCCATGTAATTCTCCTGACGGACGGGGAGGGCGAAACGCGTGTTTTTTCCGATATTACGGCTGCCTATCTGGATGCCGGGGTTACGCTTTCCACAGTGGCTGTGGGGGATTATTCGGATACCAGGCTGTTGGAATCCCTTGCGGACAGCTGCGGCGGAAGATATTATTATTCAGATATATCCACGGATATTCCAAAGATTTTTGCACAGGAGGTATTTTTAAGCGGGGATACCTATCTGCAGAATGGTACGTTTGCCCTTGCAGGAAACAGTAATGCCATTACTAAAGGGCTTTTTGCGGACGGCTGGCCTCCGGTCTACGGCTATGTCAGTTCATCCCCGAAAAAATCCGCAAATGTGCTGCTTGCTTCTGAAAAGGACGACCCGGTTCTTTCTGTGATGCAGTACGGGCTGGGACATACTGTCGCATGGAATACGGATGTGACAAACCAGTGGACATCCGCACTGGCACAGTCGGATGATTATGTCCAGCTCTGGAAACGGATGATTGACTACAGTGCGGGAAATACATCGCTTGGCGAGGATTCCGTGGATGTAACCACATCGGGCTCAGGCACGGAAATTGTATACCACGCGAAGGATTATGGGGAGCACACCACAGTTTCCGCCATCTATACTGACCCGGACGGAAAGACAAAGACGGTGAAGCTGAATGCGTCGGCACCGGGGGTATACAGTGGAATCATTGATACTGAAATGACCGGGATCTATAACCTGAGTGTACAGCGGATGGAGGACGGGGAAACCCAAAACGCTGTAATGACGGCGGCAGTTGTGCAATACTCAGACGAATATAAGTTTGCTAAAAACAGCGATAAATTCCGGGCATTTATCAAACAGTACGGAAAAGTAATCCAGCCGGAGGACAATTTCTGGAAGAAACTGAAAAAAGATGCAACAGCAAAGCTTGACCTTACCAGATGGCTGTTGCTTGCTGCTATACTCTGGTTTATAGCGGATATTGCATTCAGGCGGTTTAGTTTTGTTCCGGCAGATACAAAAGTGTACCGGATGGCAGCGGCTTATCTGCAGAGAAGAAAAAACGCGGCAGAAAAACAGACGAAGAAACAGAATGTAGTGGTGCAGGAAGAAGCCGGGCAGGCTTTTACAGAGAAAGAACATTCGGCAGAGAAAATAAAGGAAAAGAGAAAGCCCGTCAAAAAGAAAAAGCAGGAGCCGCAGGCACTGGATACCTCCGCACTGCTTAAGAAAAAAGACCAGAGAAACCAATAAAGACTGAGGAGATAAAAAAATGCAAACATCAAAAGATTTACAAAACCAGCTGAAGAGTATAGACCATAAAAGCTATCCGGCATATAAATCCCTGCGTGGAAGCTATCAGTTTCCGGATTTTGTGCTGAATATCGACCATGTACAGGGGGACCCGTTTGCTGCGCCGTCCCATGTCAGTGTCCTTGTGCAGGGACAAAGGGCAGGGTTTCCGGATTACTGTATCAAGGATGCGCTGACGAAAAATGCGCTGGCGGATTACCTGACGCGCCGGTTTTATGAGCAGGTCGGACGTTTTACCTTTAAGGCAAAAGGCTCCGGAAAAAGCGGTCTGATATCTGTTACGCACTGTGGGCAGGAAGTGTTAAGGCGCAGTGCCTGCGAGGTCACGGAAAAAGGGATTATTTCACGTTTTTCCGTAGGTTTTCCGGCAAACGGACGTACCATTAATGCCAGGGAACTTGAGAAAATTTTATTTGATTACATTCCGGCGTGTGTCCAGAAATCCTTTTATTATAAAAATCTGGATGCCGGGGAAGTAAAATCAGCCATTGAGCTTGCCGAAGACCAGGCATATATCCGTGCGCAGCTGAAGGAGAAAAATCTTGCGGCGTTTGTTGCGGATGCTTCCATACTTCCGAGGGAAAGCGGGATTTCCCAGCGGCCGATGAAGTCCTCGGTTCCGTTTACATCACCGGATTCTCTGCGGATTACTATGAACCTGCCGTATAAAGGAGAGATTACCGGAATGGGAATAAAAAACGGGATTACCCTGATTGTCGGAGGCGGCTATCACGGCAAATCCACTTTGTTGAATGCGCTGGAGCTTGGGGTGTATAACCATATCGCAGGGGACGGAAGGGAGTACGTCATTACGGATGATACAGCATTAAAGCTGCGGTCTGAGGACGGGCGGTTTATTAAGGATGTGGATATTTCACTTTTCATCAATGACCTGCCGAACAAAAAGGATACGCACAGCTTTTCCACGGAGGATGCCAGCGGCAGTACCTCACAGGCAGCAGGAATCGTGGAGGGCATGGAGGCCGGCAGCAGGGTGTTTTTACTGGATGAGGATACTTCTGCAACTAACTTTATGGTAAGGGATGCATTTATGCAGCGTGTGGTAAGTCCGGACAAGGAGCCGATTACCCCGTTTTTGTCCCGCGCACAGGCGATTTATGAAAAGGCAGGAATTTCCACAATTCTTGTTGCGGGAAGTTCCGGTGCATTTTTCCATATTGCAGATACCGTGCTGCAGATGGATAATTACCGTCCGGTGGATATTACAGAGAAAGCGAAAAAAATGTGTGCGGATTTTCCGTTGCCGGATGAGCCGGTGAAAGATTTTGCCATGCCAAAAAGTTCACGTATTATGACAGTAGATAAAACAAAGCTGCCTGGCCGCAGGGATTACCGCAGCGGCGCCGTAAAAAATGACAGACCGGAACGGCTTAAAGTGAAGGTCCAGGGAAAGGACGGCTTTGTACTGGGAAAACAGACCGTGGATCTGCGATATATCGAACAGCTTACTGATACCGAGCAGACAGCGGCCCTTGGACTGCTGTTAAAATATGCGGTGGAAAATCTGGTGGACGGAAAGAGAACGCTGGGGGAAATTGCAGAATACTTAGGCGCACAGCTTGATAAAAAGGGTCTTTTAGTCTTTGCGGACGGAGGATATATTCCGGGAGGATACGCCATTCCGCGTCTGCAGGAGATTTATTCCTGTCTGAACCGTTACAGGAGAGGATAGAAGGGGAATAAAGATGAATACAAAAATGAAGATAAAAATTATCATTGATTTCCTGATGACAATCCTGCTGCTTTTGCTCATGGTGTTTCAGATTATGGGGCAGGAATTTCATGAGTGGTTTGGAGCAGGAATGCTTGTCCTGTTTTTGGCACATAACATTTTGAACTTCAAATGGTACAGAAATCTGTGCCGGGGAAAATATAACATCATCCGTGTGCTTCAGATGATTATCAATTTTGCTGTGCTGTTATCTATGCTCTGTCTTGCCTACAGTGGAATAGTTATGTCACATTATGTTTTTGATTTTATTTCCGTAAGGGGGCAGATGGCACTGGCGCGTCAGATGCATATGGCAGCCTCTTACTGGGGATTTATACTGATGGGAGTACATCTTGGATTTCACTGGGGCATGGTTGTGGGCATGGCAGGAAAAGTCGTAAGGGACAGGAAAATACCCAAAGGTATCTCTTGGATTTTCCGAATCATGGCAGCTGCAATCGCCAGTTATGGGGCAGTCTGTTTTTACAAAGCAGATATATTTTCCTATATGATTTTAAAAAATCATTTTGTGTTTTTTGATTTTGAACAGTCAGCAGTTTCTGTATTTATAGAATATATGGCAATGATGGGATTGTGGGTATTTATCGGTTATTATAGCATGAAAGGAATGAGCAGACTGTTTTCTGCAAAAAGGAAAATGGGGCAATAATTCTTGACAAATCTGCAACGATTTAATATATTAATAATAGGTATTAGGGAGTAGCTTGCGTGGTTAAACAGTTACTGCGTAATATGTTTCGTCAATACGAGGGGATGACTCTCCGGAGCATATTATAAAAAGCGAGACTTTTACTGCAATTGATTTGCAGTAGGAGTCTCGCTTTTTTATGTTACAGCAAAGGGAATTCCTAAATACAAAAAATAGTTCAGAGGAGGAAAAGAGATGATGCTGTTATATGTGTTTTTACTTGTGGCGGGGTTTGCCGCCTTAATGAAGGGGGCTGATTTGTTTGTGGATGGGAGTTCAGCCCTTGCAGGAAACTTTAAGATATCTAAGGTCATTATAGGACTGACAATTGTAGCAATGGGTACAAGTGCTCCAGAATTAGCGGTGAGTACCTCGGCAGCACTTCAGGGCTCCAACGAAATTGCATTAAGCAATATAGTTGGTTCAAATATATTTAATCTCCTTTGTGTTCTGGGGATTTGTGCAGTTATTCATCCTGTGCCGGTAGATAAGGTGATTCAAAAAAGAGATATTCCTATTTCTATTTTGATTACAGCGTTGCTATTACTGATGACAGGTGGCAGAGCACTATTTAACGGAAATTTTTTGCAGATTGAAATGAATGAAATTGCTGGTGGTGCGAGTAGATTTACAGGTGTTGTTTTATTAGTTATATTTTTCTGTTATATTTTTTATCTTATTGTAAATGCAAGGAAAAAGGCAGGAGATGAGAAACCTGAAAAAAATACCTCGCTCTGGAAATGTGCTGTGTTAATTTTGTTTGGCCTGGTTCTCATTATCGGGGGAGGTCAGGCGGTTGTATATGGGGCCAAGGCGGTTGCACAGGCTTTTGGAATGTCTGAAACCTTAATAGGGCTTACAATCGTTGCCGTGGGTACTTCACTGCCGGAATTGGTTACGTCTGTGGTTGCCGCCAGAAAAGGAGAGACCGGGCTTGCAGTTGGAAATGTAGTTGGCTCCAACATATTTAATATTTTGTTTATACTTGGTATTTCTTCCACAATTCGCCCCATAGGGGTCAATGCAGCTTCCATATATGATATGATTATATTAATTGGAGTCAGTATTTTAGTATTTCTGTTTTCCGCGAAAGGAAAGATAATTAACCGGGTGGAAGGT
>CANOLA010000117.1 GCA_947566705.1 uncultured Lachnospiraceae bacterium
ATAACCCCTCATGAATGAGGGGCAGGGGAGTTGAATAGGCGAAGCCTATTTCTTGTCTGCAGGTAATGTATTGAAAAACGGTACTTGACATACTTGTCTAATAATGTTAGACTCTACTTGTCTAAAAGCGTTAGACAGGTAATCATGCTAACGGAAGTGATGATAAAGTGAAGCAGTCTGCAGGCGTATGAAAAAACTGGAGGATGATATGGAGACTTATAAGCTTGGTGAAATGGAAACGAAACTGGCGGAGCTGATCTGGGCGCATGCGCCTTTAAAGACAGCGGAACTGGTACGTTTGTGCGAAGAAGCATTTGACTGGAAACGGACCACGACATATACGATGTTCAAACGTCTGTGTGACAGGGGAATTTTTATAAATAATGCAGGAATGGTACAGGTGCAGATGGACAGGGAGGATTTTTTGTCACACCAGGGAACGCAGTTTATCAGGGAGCATTTTGAAGGTTCCCTGCCGCTGTTTCTTACCGCCTTTTCCCGTGGAAACAGACTTGGAAAAAAAGATGTGGAAGAACTGAAAAAACTGATTGATTCTTACGAGGAGGAACAGGAATGACTGCTGAAATTTTAAGCCGGCTGCTGTGGATGAGCCTGACCGGAACTGTTGTGATAACTGCGGTGCTTTTACTGCGCGTCCTGCTGCGCCATGCCCCGAAAATATTTTCCTATCTGCTCTGGGGCCTGGTGCTTTTCAGGCTGCTCTGTCCGTTTGCCCCGGAATCGGATTTATCGGTTGTTTTAAGGGAGCCAAAAAATCACAGGGAGGCGGAAAAACAGCAGACAGAGGATGGCAGGGTACTTGATTTGGTCCGGCAGTTCGTAACAAAAGAAGCAGACCGGGGCACCATTTTATCCACTCGTGAAAAAATGGACACTGTTCAAAAAAGGACGGAAAAGCAGAAATATTTATTTGGAAAAAACGCAGATACCGTGATTTTGGTTATCTGGATTCTGGGTATGTCAGCAATGGTTTTTTATGCTGTATATTCAGAAAACCGTCTTCGGAAATTTCTTAAGAATGCCGTCTGCTGCAGGGAAAATATTTATATTGTAAATGGTATTGACACACCGTTTGTGCTTGGGATTCTTTCCCCGAAAATATATCTGCCTGACGGACTGTCCGAAAAGGAAAAGGAATATATGCTTCTGCATGAACAGACGCATATCAGAAGAAATGATATATTTTTCCGCAGACTTTCGTTTCTGGCGCTGACAGTCCACTGGTTTCATCCGCTGGTATGGTGCGCATTTTTCTTAAGCGGAAGGGATATGGAAATGTCCTGTGATGAGGCGGTCGTAAAAAGACTTGGGGACAGCGTAAAGCAGGCATATTCCAAATCGCTCTTAAAGCTGTCCGAACAAAAAGAAACAGTATTCAGAATCCCCACGGCATTTGGAGGCGGGGATACCGGGAAGCGGATTAAAAACATTCTGCGGTACAGACAGGCTAAAAAAGGGATTGCCGTGCTTTGTGTGATGGTGCTTTTTGCAGCCCTTGTGACGCTGACAACAAATCCGCCGCGTGCAACAGAAAAGGAAACACAGGCAGCAGAAGAGCAGCAGACAACGGAGAATGGTCCCGATGCTGACAGCTTCTATGAGGATGCCGAAGGGCAGGAAGCTGGTGAGGCGCTGGTTCAGGTAAAAAGCATTGCACAAAGTGCAAAGGTGATTGAGTCCATGGAACCGGACGAAGAGATAGCCGCAGTGCTCGGTGAGGAGCCTGCGTTTTCCGAAGACTGCAGATTTTATATCAATTATCCAATAGAATCTTATAGTCCGCAGGAGGTCAGCTTTCAGGAATTTGCTGATACAATCGGAAAATGGGACCATGAACTGTTAAAGCCGTGCCTGATTGAATATAAGGACGGACTGGTCTGTAAAATTACGCTGCCGGGTGCCCGCATCCCCTATGGAATAAGTTATGAACCGCTGCCGGTTTCTGAGGGCAAAACCAGTGCATATGAGGAAATAAAACAGTTATACGGGGAAGATGTACTGGAAAAACATTATCATCTGATGAGTACAGAAGAACTGGATGTGGCAGACTGTGAGGGGACAGAAATGATTGAGGTCTATGCAGGAAATGCCGGGGACGGCGACAGCGGAATCGTACTGGTAAAGGATGCCGGGGGAAAGTTAATTTACAGCGAATGGGCGCATGCCGCACGGGCAGGCTGGAATAATATCTATGCAGGAAAAGTGGACGGAGGCGGGGACGGATTTCTTATGACGCTGCACCTGGAAAACCGTGACATATATGGGGAGTATTCCTACCAGGTTTTCAGGATTGGTGCAGACAGGGAAAAATTAAACCAGCTCGCAGGTTCGACCTTTGTCTGGGAGGAGCACGGTCCGTGGCAGTATGAGGCGGATGAGTTTGCCAAGTTCTGCCATATGATGGGACACCATCTGGACGATGGCCACCTGCTGCTTAGCACACAGGAAAGTGAACTCAGGACAAACGGGGGGAGCGACAGTGAAATTTACTGCTACAGAACAATGGCGCCGCCGTGTTTTGAAGACCCGTATGAAGGGATGGATATTCGGTGATAAATATATTGCCTTTTTCCTGTGGAAATGTATATAATGAAAGATACAAATACAAAAATTAATGCAACACCTGCTGGACAGAAAGGTAGAAACCATTTATGAATAAGAAAAACATTTTACACAGCAGATACTTTCTATATGCCACGGAATTTTTTTCCGGCATGTCCGTCATGGCGGTGGAGCTTGGCGCAAGCCGCCTGATGGCTCCGTATTTCAGTTCCTCGCAGATTGTATGGACAGTTATTATCGGTGTGATTATGATTGCCATGGCGCTTGGAAATGTATGGGGCGGGCGTACAGCGGACAAATCCTCTTCCCCTGACAGGCTTTATGGCAGGCTGCTGCTGGCGTCTGTATGGATTGCACTGATTCCGTTTGCCGGAAGATACCTGATTGGCGGGATATCCCTTCTGCTTGCCTCGTTTGTTACCAGAGGTTTTCTGGTGTGGGCAGCTCTTTTTGCCTGCCTTGCCGTATTTGCATTTCCGTGCGTGCTTCTTGGCACGGTTACGCCTTCGCTGGTAAAATACTCGGTGGACAGTCTGGACAGCAATGGAAAAACCGTTGGGGAACTGGGAGCATTAAATACCATTGGAAGCATTATCGGTACCTTCCTGCCGACGTTTGTTACCATCCCGGCTGTGGGAACGGCTTTTACATTTCTGATTTTTTCGGGCGTGCTTGCAGTTATCAGTATCCTGTATTTTATTTCCGCAAAGAAAAAGCCTGTAAAATGCGCTGTTGCCATTGCGTTAATTCTTGCATCCGCCGCCCTGGATTCCGGCTGCAGTTTTGCGTTCTGGGAAAAGGATATCACGCTGGAGGATGAATCCATTTACAATTACCTGCAGGTAAAAGAATCAGATACATCCGTTATTTTGTCAACCAATGTGCTGTTCGGCGTGCAGTCCATTCTGATGAAGGATGCGAAGCTGACCGGCATGTACTATGATTATGCACTCGGTGCGCCCCTGATGGCGGGGATTACCGAGGACAGTCCCGGTAATATCCTGGTGCTTGGCATGGGAACCGGGACTTTTGCAAAATACTGCAGCGAATATTTTCCCGGCTGTTCCATAGAGGGCGTGGAAATTGACAAAAAAATTGCAGACCTTTCCAGGGAATATTTTGAGCTGCCGAAGTCCGTTCCGGTGGTAGTAGGAGACGGACGCTCTTACCTTGCAGCGTCGGATAAAACATATGACGTAATAATGGTTGATGCTTACCAGGACATTACCATTCCGTTCCAGATGTCTTCCGTGGAATTTTTTACAGAGGTAAAAAACCACCTGGCACCTGACGGTGTTATGGTGGTAAACATGAACATGAAATCGGACCGTGAAAATTCCATTAATGATTATCTCTGTGATACCATCGGAACTGTTTTTGACTGTGTGTATACAGCTCCCGTTGCCGGAGGAACAAACTGTGAGGTTTTCGCTTCTTCCAGTACGGAATTACAGGAAAGGCTGGCCGCAGGTTTTCATACTCTGGCAGATGCTGACCTTCTGGAAATGATGCAGGTACTGTCGGAGCGCATGCAGCCAAGGGAAACCGGGAATCTCGTCCTTACGGATGACAAAGCGCCGGTGGAGCTGCTGGGGATGCAGGTGCTGGACGAAATTATCGCTGACGAGCTGGATTATTACCGCGACTTATATCTGGGGGATTTCTTTCCTTAGTAAATAGTACTGTTTACTTTTGATATTGTCCCATAAAAAAATATATGATATAATTCCACCAGTTAAATGTTTCATTAAACGGGGGAGTTACGTGATGGACGAAATGAATTTCTGGAGTACAAACGGTACTTTTGTATCTGCCGTCATGGATACCGTGGACAGGCTTTCAAAAAATTCCTATATTTTTATTGTGAACCTGCAGACAAATCTGGCATGGTGTTCCATGGAAACACAGGAGTATTTTGAACTGGAGAATATGTTCGTTTCTCATGTGGAGCATGAGATTGCCTCGCATGTACATCCGTACGACCTGGAAGAATACCAGGACGGAATCGGGAAAAGAATGCGCGGGGAGGACCTGGACGGGGAGCTGTGCATCCGTTTCAGGGAAAAATCAGGGGATTACTGTATGTACAGTTTTCATACAGATATCGTAAAGGCGGAGGATTCCCAGGGGGAATATCTGATTGTGATTCTCAAAAATGAAAATGTGCTTCCGCTGATAGATGCCCTGACTGACCTGTATTCGCAGGTCCGGTATTCGGGCGACCTGGAAAATGCCATTAAAACAGAAGAGCAGATTGCGGTATTAAAAATCGGAATCCGCCAGTTTAATAATTTTAACATTGTTTATGGTGAAAAATTTACCAACCAGATTCTAAGGGAAACAGCCCTGCAGTTTATCTACCAGATGGATGAAAACAGCGCGGTATACCGCATGGACGGGGCAAAATTTGCCTTTATCTTAAAAAAATGCGGCAGGGACCAGCTGGTTGCCTTTGAACATAAAATACGTAAGCTTATGGATGAAGAGATTTTTGTGGAAAATGAACACGTTTCCTTAAAAATCTGTGCGGGTGCAATTTTACTTGAAAAAAACCAGGAGGAGGCGGCTTCCGTAATCAGCAAGGTTTCCTATGCGCTCAGCCATTCTGAGCACGAGCACCAGGGAAACCTGATAATTTTCAATGATGAGGTGCGAACGGCACGCAGCGTGAACCTGGATCTGATTAAGATTATCCATCAGTCGGTCCGTGACGGCTGTCTGGGTTTTTATGTGGAATACCAGCCGATTGTGGATGCCGGACAGGGAAATATTGTCGGGGCTGAGGCACTGGTGCGCTGGAGCCGGGAACCATACGGGATTGTTCCGCCGGGAATGTTTATTGAATGGATGGAGACAGACCCAAGTATGTATGAGCTGGGAAATTTTGTACTGGAAACGGCACTGGCGGAATCAAAGCATCTGCTGGGGATTCTGCCGGATTTTTTTGTGAATGTTAATGTTTCGGCGCGCCAGATGGAGCGAAAGGAATTCCGGCAGGCGGTGCAGGATATTCTTCAGAAAACAGAATTTCCGGCGGACCATCTGTGTCTGGAACTGACGGAGCGGTGCAAGGATCTGCCGATTTCCGTTATTAAGAGTGAGGTGGAGTTTTTCCAGGGATTTGGCATCCGGCTTGCCATGGATGATTACGGGACGGGAAGCGCATCGTCCAGTATTGTGATGAATGTTCCGATGGATGAGGTCAAGCTGGACATGAGTTTTATCCGGGGAATTGTGGACAATCCGAAAAACCAGGCGATGGTACAGTCAATCGTTGATTTTGCAAATAAAACAGGAATGAGCACCTGCTTAGAGGGCGTCGAAAATGAAGAACTGCAGAATTACCTGCGCGGTTACCATGCCACATGGTTCCAGGGATATTATTATTCAAAACCGATTTCCATTATACAGATGGAAGAGCTTATTAACAAACAGCTTGGCAGGTGAATAAATCCGTTTCCGCAGTGGCACACTATATCCAGTGAAAATCTGAAAAAGAGGTGATACTGGATGGTAAAAGAAGACGGACTGCCGCTGGGACTGGGATTCGGGCTTGCAATGAATGAAGATGCCATGAAGGGCTTTTCGTCGCTTCCGGATGACGAGAAAAAACAGGTCATAGAAGCGGCGCGCGGGATAACATCAAAAGAAGAAATGAACCGGTTTGTAGACAGCATTGCTGAAATCGGTCAGGCAAAATAAAAGACTTCCTTTTTTTCTGCGAATATGGTAATATGAAATTACGATAAATTTCGTATTTTTTCGCAGAAAAGGAGGTTTTTTATTATGGGAAAAAGGGTAAAGGCGTTTGGCATGGCAGTACTTCTGTTTGCCATTACATTTCTTGGTGTCTGCAGTGATGCAGTACCGGTAAGGGCGGATGGTGAAGTCAAGCTGAAACTCCACTATCACCGGGAGGATGCGGCATATGAGCCATGGAAGGTATGGATGTGGGCGGACGGCATGGAAGGAGCCGATTATCTGTTTGAGGACGAAAACGGAGAGATGGTTGCGACCATGGATGTTCCGGCAGGCGTTGCCTCTGTCGGATTCATTGTCCGTACGGAGGACTGGACAAAGGATGTGGACGCGGACCAGTTTATTGACATATCTGAAATGGTTGCCGGAACCGTGGACATTTATGTGGAATCCGGTGTAGAGGGTTTTACAAAAGAATACGGGGCGGACGCTGTTACAGGCACGAAGCTAAGAAGCGCTGTGTACAATGGGGATAATACAATTACTGCTGTTATGACAGGGGAGATAGACGGTGATGTACAGACAGCATTTTCCCTTCGTGACAAAGAGGCGGAGGTTTCCATAACTTCTGTAGAGGCAGGCGGGGATTTTAAGTATACGCTGACGCTTGCAGGGGAGCTGGACAACTCCAAAAGCTACTTTATCACATTTGACGGGACAGAGCTTTTGGTGCAGATGCCGATTATTTATTCTACTGAGGAATTTGAAAATGCCTACACTTACACAGGAGACGACCTGGGAGCTGTCTGGACAAAAGAGAGCACCGTTTTTCGTGTGTGGGCACCGACAGCGGATGAGGTATTTTTAAATCTTTATGAAAGCGGTTCACCAAACAAGGACGACAGGACAGAGCAGATTTCCATGACGGCGGCTGAAAACGGAACCTGGACTGCCACAAAGGATGGGGATTTAAATGGAATCTACTACACCTATACAGCAGTGCAGGACGGTGTGAGCCAGGAGGTCTGTGACCCTTATGCGCGTACCACCGGGGTAAACGGAAAGCGTGCGATGGTCATCAATCTTGAGGAGACTAATCCTGACGGTTGGGATGCGGACAAAAATCCCCATGCAGGAGAGGGAATAAATGAAGCGGTTATTTATGAGCTTCACATGAGGGATTTGTCCACGGATGAAAGCTCCGGAATAAAAAATGCCGGGAAATTTTTAAGCCTGACAGAAAAGGGAACCAAGACAAAGGGCGGTGTTTCCACAGGACTTGACCATCTGACAGACCTTGGGATTACCCATCTGCACCTGCTGCCGGTTTACGATTTCGGTTCCGTGGACGAAACATATACCTATGAGAAACTGTATAACTGGGGCTATGATCCGGTAAATTATAATGTACCGGAAGGTTCCTATTCGACAGACCCGTACAACGGTGAGGTACGTGTAAATGAGATGAAGCAGATGGTAAAATCGCTTCATGACAGCGGCATCAGTGTGGTTATGGATGTGGTTTACAACCATGTGTATTCTGCTGATGATTTTTCCATCAATAAGCTTGTTCCGGGATATTTTTCCCGTATCAATGCAGACGGCACTTATTCTAATGGAAGCGGCTGCGGGAATGATACTGCATCGGAACGCACAATGGTAAGAAAATACATTGTGGATTCTGTCTGCTACTGGGTAAACGAGTACCACATTGACGGATTCCGTTTTGACCTGGTCGGGCTGCTTGATACGGAAACAGTGAATGAAATTGTGGAAGCGGTAATTTTACAAAAGAACCTTATGGAATTGCTGTCAACAAAAACCAAGCTCG
>CANOLA010000118.1 GCA_947566705.1 uncultured Lachnospiraceae bacterium
ACTGCTTCCGGAGCACAATAAAATTGCACAGATAAGTTATAATACTGAATATATTAACCACGGTCATAAAAGTAACATGGTTGAATGCAAAAAAGACAAGAAAAATACAGTGCATTCCCATCAGTGTGCCGTTGAGAATATAAAGAAGAGCCATTGATTTTTCTTTTGGAATTACAAAATTAAATTTCATCAGAATACCCGTTTCTATATTTAATGTGATGTGTTCTGTATTTATTTCAGTATAGTAAATATGTCCCGTTTTTGCAAGGGTAAAGCATAAAAGGAAACAAAAGAATTAGTAAAATGTGCAAAATGAACAAAACAGATGTGCGCATGTCCACTTAAAAAATGGGAAAACAGAAAAATTAAGTAAAAGTTACGAAAAATTAATACGATATTGACTTAAAATAATTATGGTAATAAACTGTAATTACCAGGATTTACAAAGTGGAAGGAAAATAAAGGAAAGGAGTAAAAAAATGAGTTACAGAAAGTTATTGAAAAAAGGAGCTGCATTTTCGCTGGCAGTAATGATGGGCATGACTGCCATACCGGCAACGCCGGCGCTGAATGTCTATGCGGCGGAAACACAGCAGGATCTGGAGGTGGTGCAGACCTTTGATTTTGCAGACGGGATTGACGGCTGGTATTATGGCGCTGGCTGGGAGTACCAGTATTCAGGGGCGGAAAACAGCAAGGTGGAAGCGGATAACGGCAGAATGAAGTTTACCGTGGATTTTTCCAAGGATAAAGGATATGACTGGTCAGCAGCTACTGCTGTCTGGGAAGGAAAAGAGATGGATTTTTCCGGAGCAAACCGCATCAGTCTTGATTTTTATTATGATTCTGCACTTTTAAAGGCCGGCGGATTTAAGTTCGCGATATATGGAGAACCGGGACCGCTGGATATCAACACAGCTGTGGATTCTGCACAGGCAGTACCGGACAGCGGCACGATTGTAAAGGTTCCGGTAATTCTGGAATTTGACGCAATGGCATCCGGTGCAAAGATAAACAAATTTGCACTTAAGGTTGTTGGAAGCAACACCGATTACAAGGGAGCGGTCTGGATTGACAATGTATCCGTTCAGCGTGCCAAGGTAAAAGATACATGGTCTGTGGATTCCAAAGTGAAGGTGGATGACAAAAAGAAAGCAGCATCCGTAAAAGACGGCAAGCTTTCCGTAACAAGAAAGGACAGCAGCACAGAAGAGGTTACCCTGAATACCAAGGTGAAGCTTGTGGATGCAAAGGCATCTGACAATACCAAGCAGATTTATTCTTATCTGCAGGCAGTGGGTTCTTCTGACAGCGTGATTTTCGGACATGAGAATGACCTTTCAGACAAGGCGGGAGCAGTTACCACATCAACATCCGATGTGAAAGATATCACAGGAAGTATTTCCGGTGTGTACGGGCTTGATGCACTGGCACTGACCGGAGCAGAGGTTGGACCGGACAAGTATGCAAAGGCATATCCGACAGAGCCAAAGCCGGCAGATGCGATGGAAGTAGCAGTCCGTATCAGTAACCACGCGATAGAGGACGGTGCAATTGTTACCCTCTCTGCACATATGCCGAATTTCAGCCTTGTAAAGAAGAGCGGCTCAGGTGACAAGAGCTGGCAGCAGTACGATTTCAGCGGTTACACACCGAACAATACAACCGGGGATGTGATGAACAACCTTCTTCCGGGCGGCAAATACAACGCAAAATATACAGCATACCTGGATATGATTGCAGACTATGCTTCACAGGTAAAAGGAACTGTACTGTTCCGTCCGTTCCATGAGAATACCGGAAGCTGGTTCTGGTGGGGCAAGGCATACTGTGAAGCAGAGACATACAAGAGTGTATGGCGTTATACAGTAGAGTACTTAAGGGATACGAAAAATGTACATAATTTCATTTATGTATACAGTCCAAGCAACTCCAACGCAGCTACTGTTGAAGAGTATGGCGAGCGCTATCCTGGTGATGGGTATGTGGACATGGTTGGATTTGATATGTACGATGACAGCAAGGCAAGCGATAATGCAGGCTGGCTTGCAGGATTCAAAAAAGAACTGAATGTTGTTGAATCATTTGCAAAACTTCACGACAAGCTGGTTACAGTATCAGAGACCGGTGTTGCCAATGATCCGGAAGCTGGCTCTGACCAGTCTGCACTGTTAAAGCAGGGCAACTCCAATAAGGACTGGTTCACAAAGATGCTGGATGTAGTATCAGATTCAGATGCATCCTATTTCCTGCTCTGGGCGAACTGGGGTAAAAACAGCTCTTACTATACACCGTATGTTGACGAAGTAAATGCAGACGGCAGTCTGCACGGACATGAAATGCTGGATGATTTCATTAGTTTCTATAATGACGGACGAAGCATTTTTGCAGCAAACCAGAAAGATGCACTGGCAGCCATGGCAGGCAGCACAGTTACCGCAGAGGCAGCGCAGACAGGCGTCAGCGGATATGTGGTATCCCCGGTCGCAGGAACCAGAATTCTTAAGGCAGTAACACTCCGTGCAAAATTAAACGGAACAAAGCCGGAAACAAAGGTAAAATTTGTCTTAAAGGCAGGAAAAACCACTGTCACACTGAATGCTAAGGCAGGAAAGAACGGTGCATACACCGCTTCCTTAAGCAAAAAGAATCTTGCAAAGCTTGGCAAAAAGACTGGAACCCTGGCGCTTACCGCTGATGGTAAAAACGTCCAGAAGCTTTCCATGATTTACAATGTAAAGGCACCGGAGGCAGATGCATGCCAGATTGATAACTTTGAGGGTTATCTCGGTGTGGATGACCAGCTGAACAATGCATGGACACCAAACGTTGGAACCGACTGTACCTTAAAGCTCTCCCTTAACAAGAGCAAAAAGACAGAAGGAAGCTACGCAATGCGGTTTGATTATGATGAGGCAAAGGACGGATACGCAGGTGCAACCATTGGCAAAAAGGTTGACTGGTCAAACTGCAACGCACTTTCCTTCACCATGACACCGGATGGAAAGAACCAGAAGACGGTTATTCAGATTCAGGCAAACGGCGTATGCTATGAGGCATATCTGAATAATTACAAGACATACCGCAGCAACGGCAAAAAGCAGATTCTCGTTACAATTCCATTTAAGGAATTCTGCGAGCGTGACACAAAGGGAAATCCAAAGGGCGGACTTGTAAAGAATGCAAAGAAAATTGAGTCTTTTGGACTGTATGTAAATGCAATTGCAGATTCGTCCGCAGTGAAGGACGGCAGGGTAAAAGGAACACTTTACTTTGATGATATTACCGCAGTGCGCGTAAAGAGTGAGAAGATTTCCTTTACAAAGACAAGCAGCAAGACCTACAAGAATCTTCAGGCACAGAAGGTAAGTCTTAAGAAAACAAAACTTTCCTTAAAGAAAGGCAAGACTTACAAGCTGTCTGCGAAAGTAACAGGAAAGGGTGATACCACACTGACATGGTATTCTTCTGATCCTTCCATTGCCACAGTCAGCAAGACCGGAAAGATTACTGCAAAGAAAGCCGGAACCGTAAAGATTATTGTTAAGACAAGAAGCGGAAAGAAGGCTGTCTGCACAATTACTGTAAAATAAAATTAGGATTAAATAAAAACTGCCGAACCGGTTTTAAGGTTCGGCAGTTTTTTCTTTTTTTCTTTCACGCAGTTCGCGAAAGAATTGAGAAAGCATCAGGGAACATTCGTTTTCGAGTACGCCGCGGGTGATTTCCACCTGGTGGTTAAACTGCGGCATCTGCAGAAGATTTAAAATGGAACCGGCGCATCCCGCCTTTGGGTTCATGGTGGCGATTACAACGTGCTTCATGCGGGACTGGACAATCGCTCCGGCGCACATCTGGCAGGGCTCCAGGGTGACATACATTGTACAGTCCTCCAGCCGCCAGTCCCCGGTCTTTCCGGCAGCCTTGCGGATGGCAGTCAGTTCGGCATGGGCGAGGGGGTTTTTGTCGGTGTTGCGGCGGTTATATCCGCGTGCAATGATTTTCCCCTCCCGGACAATGACACATCCAATGGGGACTTCATCAATGGCATATGCTTTTTTTGCCTGCTTTTGTGCAGCTTTCATAAATTTTTCATCATCCGTCATAGACATTTCCCCTCAGAATTATTATGATAGGTTATATCATACCATATTTTAAAATGAGAAGGAAGAAAGAATGTTATTTGATTATGAAACCAGCCGGCTGCGGCTAAAAGTCGTACATGCGGATGCTGCGGACGCCGTACTGGATTTTTACCTGCGGGACAAGGAACTGTTTGAAAAGTACGAACCGGACCGCATGCCTAATTTTTATACCCTGCAGTACCAGAGACAGATGCTGCTTTTTGAGTACAATATGTCAGTACAGGGAAAACTGTTCCGTTTTTATGTTTATGAAAAAAACAACAGCAGCCGGATTATCGGTACCATCTGCGTACACAATATAAATAGGGGCTACACCGGTTCCTGTGAGGTAGGGTACAAATTTTCCAGTGAGGTACATCGCAGGGGCTATGCATCAGAGGCTCTTTCCAGTGTGATGCAGCTGGTATTTTCGGATCTGAAAATCCACCGGGCCATGGCGTGGGTGCTGCCCGATAATATGGCGAGCATCCGGCTTCTGGAGCGGGTTGGCTTTATCCGGGAGGGAATCAGCAGGGGATATCTGATGCTGCATGGAGTCTGGACAGACCATGTACAGTACAGCATGCTTGATTCAGATGCCGGTATGTTTTATTCCGCAGAAAGCGGGCACATCCAGTAGCCGAAGGTGCCGGTTGCATTGGCTGACGGCATATCCGGGCTGTTTTCGTCCGCTTCAAATTCCGGAAAGCCAAACAGCAGAGCCATCATGCGCTCCGGCTGTTCATAAATGCCCGGCACGCCGATGAACTGCTGTTTTTTGTTCCCGTTTTCCACTGTTTTCAGGATAAGGTAATGGTAATTAAAAAATCCGTGTACCAGAAAGCTGTTGTTGCACAGCTTCCAGTTACATTTCGGGAGGCTGCGGATGTCAGTGATCCCAATGCGTCTGAGGGAAGCGGTGCCGGCGGGGGCTGACATGGATTCCAGGGACTTTTTTTCCTTGTTTCTGGATGGTGGAACAGTGGAAGGGGCAGCAGTTTTGCTGCCAGTCATGTCTGGTATAACGGGTGCTGCCGTGTCCGTTGTGAAACGTGTGGTTCTGCTGCCGGTTGTATCCGGTGCAGAAGGGACCGTTCTGCTGCCGGTTGCGCCTGGTACAGAAGGGATGGTTCTGTGTTCCGTCTGACTGGGGGTGGAAGGAGTGGTTCTGTTTCCGGTCATGTCCGGTACGGAAGGAACAGTTCTGCTGCCAGCCGTGTCCGGTGCGGAAGGAATAGTTCTGCTGCCGGCCGTGTCCGGTGCGGAAGGAGCAGTTCTGCTGTCAGCCGTGTCCGGTACGGAAGGAACAGTCCTGCTGCCAGCCGTGCCTGGTGCAGAAGGGATGGTTCTGTGTTCCGTCTGACCGGGGTTGGAAGGAATGGTCCTGTTTCCGGTCATGTCCGGTACGGAAGGAGCAGTTCTGCTGCCAGCTGTGTCCGGTACGGAAGGAGCAGTTCTGCTGCCAGCCGTGTCCGGTACGGAAGGAGCAGTTCTGCTGCCAGCCGTGTCCGGTGCGGAAGGAGCAGTTCTGCTGTCAGCCGTATCCGGAACCGAAGGAGTAGTTCTGTTGTCTGGCTGTTCCGGCTCTGCAGGTATTTCCCTGGTGGAAGTCCCGGGTTCTGCGGTGGAAGCCTCAGCGGATACGGGGCTGGCAATTTCAGGTTCAGACTCTGTATTTGAACCAAGTATGGTAAAATCTCCCCGCAGTATTTTTTCCGAAGGTTCGTTTACAAAGCATCCTGCAAGCACTTTACCGCTTCCATAGCGGATGACAACCGCCTGAAGGTCTGAAAAAAGATAACCGCTGTTTCCGATGCGGTTCTGCTGACAGGTAAGTTTTAGAAAACCTGAGCCCTGCGATATCAAAATTTCCGCAGCGGGAATACCGACAGGATCGTCCGTGACTGCCAGGTAAACGGTGCATCTGCCTTTAAAGCGGTCAAGTCCGCGGATATGTATTTCCATCCGGCAGCAGCTGTCGCGGATATCCGTGCGGATGAAACCGACATTCCTTCCGCGGGAGCCTCGTTCGTATTCATAAATATAAGTAACAAATCGTTTCAATGTTCCGTTATCTCCTAATTATGTTATTTGTATTTTATGTTCCGGAATTGGGAAATATTATTTTGGGGGATTTTTTTAAAAAATTCATTGACAAATCTTTTTCCGCGAATTATAATAATAACAGTAACAGTTCCTAATATTTATTTGCTGAGGCTGTGTTCTTCGCAGGGATATGGCCGGGCAGGTTTTATATGTACTGATGTACATGAGGGAGAGTTTTTATGATAAAAAGAAGTCGTCAGCGGGAGGCGGTCCGGCGGTGTCTGGCTGAAAGATGTGACCATCCGACAGCGGAAACGGTCTACCTGTCCATTAAGGACGAATTTCCAAATATCAGCCTGGGAACTGTTTACCGCAATCTGTCCCTGTTATCTGACATGGGGGAGATAAAAAAAATTACTGTAAGCGGAGGTCCTGACAGATTTGACGGAAACACCGCCCCGCATTACCATTTTTTCTGCAGCAGATGCGGATGTATGATGGATATGGATCTTCAGATGCAGACGGATTTGGATATACTTGCTGCGGAACATTTTTCCGGACGGATTGAGTCGCATGAGATTCAGTTTACGGGAATTTGCCCAGAGTGTATGAACAGCCATAAGATTTAAAATAAGGAGGATATGAACAATGGCAAAATTTGTATGTAGTGTATGTGGTTACGTTTACGAGGGTGAGACAGCACCGGCAGAGTGCCCGGTATGTCACGTGGGAGCTGATAAGTTCAAGCAGGTAGAGGGAGAACTTGCCCTTGCAGCTGAGCATGAGTACAACCTTTATGCAAAGACCGTAAAGGACAATGCGGAAATCAGCGATGAAGACAAGAAATATATTTTTGACCAGTTAAAGGCAAACTTTGAGGGTGAGTGCTCTGAGGTCGGCATGTATCTTTGCATGGCGCGTATTGCACACCGTGAAGGATATCCGGAAATCGGCAATTACTGGGAAAAGGCAGCCTATGAAGAGGCAGAGCATGCAGCCAAATTTGCAGAGATGCTGGGTGAGGACCTTGAGCCGAATATGAAGGACAGCACCAAGGCAAACCTGAAGTGGAGGGTTGACTGTGAGTTCGGTGCAACCTCCGGTAAAGTGGATCTTGCCAAGTGTGCAAAGAAGAACAATCTCGATGCAATTCATGACAGTGTTCATGAGATGGCAAGGGATGAAGCAAGGCACGGTAAGGCATTCAAGGGACTGCTTGAGAGATATTTTGGATAAATCCGGAATGGATTTTATAAGAAAAAGAGGACTGGTGCAAAAACAGCATCGGTCCTCTTTGTATTACAGATTAAAATAAAATCCGGGTATCCCGCTTCGAATCCGTCCAACAGACGTTACCTCTGCAGCCGGCTCCCTCCAGGCACCCTTACGGCACATGAGAGCGTCTGCTTAGGGCTGCTGTATTCCTACCCTGACCCGGTTCACAGATTCTCATTGCGTAAGACCCAGACGTCAACGCCGCTTACAAAGGGCAGCTCCACCAGAGCAGACCCTCTGCGGGATATCACCCCAGCTATAGCGGATTGCTGGTTCAAGGTACCGCTAACACCCCGGCTACCCGGAGTTTAAGTATAATTCATTAAACGGCGCATTGTCAAGTTTAAAGTTTGCAAAAAAAGCTAAAGTATCCGGTCAAACATCCGATAGATAATGTAGAAAGCTTATTTCAAGGAAGAAAGGAGATGCTGTTATGCGTATAGATGCATATAACCAGATTACTCAGATATACGGAGTACAGAACTCACGTAAAACACAGAAAGCACAGAGTACAAACGGACCGAAAGACCAGGTTTCCATTTCAAGTGCAGGACGTGATTATCAGGTTGCAAAGAATGCAGTATCTGAAGCTTCAGATA
>CANOLA010000119.1 GCA_947566705.1 uncultured Lachnospiraceae bacterium
AAACCTTTGTTGTTCATTTTAACTTCATTCTTTTTCATATTTCATTCTCCTTTTTCATTGTTTTTATCTCATCCTCCGCCCCTACAACGAAGGTTTGATACATAATTATAAGTTCTCCATGTTCTGGTACATAGCAAACATAGGTGACATAATCGCCCCAATCAGCACACCTACCACTCCTGCAAGCAGGAGAATTACCATTGGTTCTATCGCTGCAACAACCGTCTGGGTAGCAAGCTCAACCTCTTCATCATAATAATCCGCAAGACGGCTAAGCATCTCTTCCAGCTGACCCGTTTCCTCTCCAATCTTTGTCATGTGGCCAACCATCGGCGGAAACATTTCATCACTTAAAAGCGGTTCGGATAGCGCGACTCCTTTCATAACCTCATCCTTTGTATCCATTACTTTCTTTTTATACAGATAATTCGTCATGGTACCCGCAGTAATTGCCAGTGCATCCGTCATATTAAGTCCCGAATAAATCAGCGTACTCATCATACGCGCAAAACTTGATGCTGCATTCTTTATCGTAAGAGTACCAAAAATCGGAATATTTCTTGAAAGCGTTGCAAAAAACACCTGTCCGCTCTGGCTTGCTGCATACATTTTAAGTGACACGACAACTGCAACCACCACTGCTATTACAATGTACCATCTTGCAATCAGAAAATCACTCATTGCAACAACCGCCTGGGTAATCATCGGAAGTTCTGTCCCCATACTTTCAAACATTTCCTGATAACTCGGAATAACCTTGACCAGCATGACAATTACCACAGCAACTGCTACAATTGCAACTATAATAGGATACATGGCCGCTTTTTTAACAATACCCTTCATCTTGGCAGCCTTTTCAAAATATGTAGACATACGCTCAAATGCAATATCCAGCTTACCTGAAGCCTCTCCTGCATTTACCATTTCAACCATAACATTTGGAAATACATCCGGAAATTTTGCAAGCGCACTTCCCAATGTCTCACCTTTTCCAATTTCAGTCTGGGCTCCTCCGATTGCTGCCGCAAGTTTTTTATTTTCTGTCTGCTCCTGCAGCATCCCAAGCGCATCCATAATAGTAACACCAGCCTGCAGCATACTGACAATCTGCCTGCTGAACACGCTCATATCCCTCGGCTTAATTTTGCCGCCGATTCCAATATTTAAATCACGCTCAAGAAGTCCCGCTTTCTTAACTTCTACCGGCGTCAGCCTGTCCCTGCGTATTATCTCATATACTTCTTCTACTGACTCCGCCTTAACATTTCCTTTTTTTTCCTTGCCATCCTGCCCGATGGCCCTGTAGATAAATTCTGCCACTGTTTTCTCTCCTAACCAGACCAGTATTCATTAATAGTATGTGGATGCCCGCCGCTCCATCGCCGGCTGGTCCTGCGCATAGGCTATCGCTGTCTGTCTGTCTATGCTGTTCGACATCAAAAGGTCGTAGATACAGTCATCCATTGCCTGCATCCCTTCTTTCCTTCCGGTCTGTATCATGGTCGGAATCTGGAACGATTTGCCTTCACGGATCAGGTTACGGATTGCAGAATTTGCAATCAGAACCTCAAACGCCCCAGAGCGTCCGCCATCCTTGCGCGGAAGGAGCTGCTGAGCGATAATCCCTTCAACAACTCCGGCAAACTGTATACGAATCTGCTGCTGCTGGTGCGGTGGAAATACGTCAATGACACGATCCACTGCATCCGCCGCACTGTTTGTATGCAGCGTGGAAAACACAAGATGCCCGGTCTCTGCTGCCGTAATGGCCGTGGAAATTGTTTCAAGGTCACGCATCTCCCCTACAAGAATCACATCCGGATCCTCTCGAAGCGCTGCACGAACCGCGCTTGCATAGCTTGCAGAATCACTTCCAATTTCACGTTGCGTCACCATTGACATGCTGTGGTCATGCAGGTATTCAATCGGATCTTCCAGCGTAATAATATTTTTCTGAAAAGTTGTCGCTATTATATGTATCAAAGAAGCCAGTGTAGTGGATTTACCGGAACCCGTAGCTCCGGTCACCAGTACCAGTCCCCTCCTCCTATTTGTCAGATCAACAACCGAATTCGGAAGCCCAAGCTGCTGCGGCGTTGGAATTGATACGGATAATATACGGAGGGCAAGGCTGTAACCGCCGCGCTGCTTAAATGCATTCACCCTGACCCTGGCATAACCCGGACAGGAATATGCACAGTCAAGTTCACCATCATCCTCAAGTATTTTCCATTGTTCTTCATCTATCATTTCTTCCAGCACACGCTCAATCATCTCGGCCGACAGTGGAAACTCCGTTACCTTTGTCATCATCCCGTCAATTCTTATCATTAACGGACAGTTCGGAGCCAGATGAATATCAGACGCATGATGCTCGGAGGAATACCGGAGTATCCCTTCCGCTGTCATACTGGTTAAATAATCCCCATTTAAAACTTCTTCCATAACTTTTCCCAACTTTCTAAGTAATTTACCGTAAATGCCTATAAATCCACAGGTGCATCATTGTCAAAGGATACCTTGAGCATCTCACTAAAGGACGTCACTCCGCGGATTGCCATTGCCGACGAACTCATACGAAGTGTATGCATCCCTTCTGCCAGTGCAGCATTTTTAATCTCTTCCGTACTGCCATTACGTGAAATCGCCTGCCTTACCTTTGGTGTAATTGTCATAATCTCATATACGCCTATTCGTCCCTTATAACCAGTGTTGTTACAGTTACCGCAGCCACATGGCTTATACAGTTTCAGTTCCTGTTCCGGCGGAAGCCCTAACAGTTTCTTCTCCTGCGGCGTCGCATCATACTCTTCCTTGCACTTCGGGCACAGTCTGCGCACCAGACGCTGGGCAATTACCCCAACCACAGAATCTGCAAGCAGATAACTTTCTATTCCCATATCCATCAAACGTGTCAGCGAACCAGCGGAACTGTTTGTATGCAGTGTAGATACTACAAGATGTCCTGTAATGGACGCCTGTACGGCAATCCCCGCCGTCTCACCGTCTCGAATCTCTCCAATCATGATAATATCCGGATCCTGTCGTAAAATGGAACGGAGCGCAGAAGCAAAACTAAGTCCTGCCTTATCATTGGTCTGCACCTGGTTAATTCCGTCAATATTCGCCTCGACCGGATCTTCTACAGTAATAATATTTACATCCTCTTTGTTCAGTTCGCTGAGCGCCGTGTATAATGTCGTAGATTTACCGCTACCAGTCGGCCCCGTTACCAGAATAATACCATTTGGATTCTTTAAAATATTATCAAACTGCTGCATCTCATACGGGGTAAACCCAAGCTCGCTCTTATCCCTGGTAAGCATCTTCTTCTGTGCAAGACGCATAACGCATTTCTCGCCGTATACCGTAGGAAGTATAGATGCACGAATATCATACTCAACACGGTCCACAATCATGGTAATACGACCATCCTGCGGTTTTCTTTTTTCCGAAATATCCATCCCGCCGATAATCTTCAGTCTGGCGATAATCGCCGGAAGCAGATGAATATCATATGTAAATTTCTCATAAAGCGCACCATCAATTCTGTACCGTACACGTACCACACGCTCCATCGCTTCAATATGTATATCGGAAGCATGCTGTCTTGCTCCCTGTTCAATCATCGTCTTAACAAGCTGGACAATCGGGGACTTACTCAAATCCTCTTCATTTGCTTCCCCTCTGCTTGCAGCCTCAGCTTTTTTTCTTTCTTCTGCATACTTCTCCGCTGCCTGCATGGTATCACTGTCGCCAAAATAACGGTCCAGCGTCACCATAATCTCTGTCGGCAGGGCAAGAATCGGCTCCACTTCAAGATTAGTAACGATATGAAAATCATCAATCGCAACCATATCCATAGGATCTGCCATCGCCATCAGGACAACATTCATATTCCCGTTGTAAAACTCAAGCGGAACCATACGGTGTTTACGAAGCATACTACCGTTTGCAAGACTTAACATCTCATCCGGAATCTGGACGCCAACAAGGGATGTCGTATCAATTCCAAGCTGCCTGGACAAGGCCATCATTATATCTGCATCCGTGGTATAACCACCCTCTACCAGCGATTCGCCAATGCGCTTGCCTGACTCCTTGGCTGTCTTTAACGCTTTTACAAGCTGTTCTTCTGTAATCAGCCCCTCATCGATCAGCATATCTCCGAGACGCTTCTTCTCCTTTCTTATCGGCATATCTTCCTCCTGAAATACCTATGCATGCAAACTCCCTTTTGTCTTATAAACATTATAACTATTTTCATTTATAAATGCAACAAATTTTTGTGCTCTTTTTACGATTTATTCAAACTTTATTCATTTTTTGTATAAATTTTGCCTATTTTATTCCCGGATAAACATTTGTAATTTCATCCAGCCCAAGCTCCCTGGCAAGTTCGCTTTTTACATATATGGAAGCTACCTGGTAATCACTCTCTGTTTTCCATATGGCTTCCACTGCTTCCAGATACACCAGTGTATATTCCCATCTGGCAGTTTCCTCTTCGCTCCAGATCTTTGTGATATCCGGTCCCATATAAAGGACATCCGGCTGCCCCAGACTACCCCATTTTACCAGATTTTCTTTTTCGTCTGAATCGTTACCCAGCCGGTCGTTCTCCAGATACGGGGCCAGCGTATGCAGGCAGGACTGACTGGACATAATGGTGCAGGCATCCAGCTTATGCTCCTTTAAAAACTCTGCCTCCCTGCGGCCGATTTCATATTCTTTTCTAACGTCATGTGCACATGCAGAATATGTCCAGTACAGATTTATGGCAAATACAATAACCACGCCAAGGACAGACGCACTTTTTAGTGCCTTTTTGTCCCGTTCCCTGATGTGCACAGAGAATGATAAATCTCCTGTTCTTTCCTCTCCGCGGACTGCACAAGTAATCCAGAGCCAGAAAAGCACAAGCAGAAACACAATTCCTATATGTTTCCTCCCGATACCCATAACCATTGAAAATACCGCCAAAAGGACATAAGGAATAAAAAACGCCCCGGCAGTCTTCTGCTTTCTGCCGTAATAAAAAACAAGCGACAGGATCATAATTCCAAAAAATACTGACACCGCAAGAAATGAAATCCTGACAGATTCTGCTCCCAGAGAAGCATTTAAATAAAAAGCATTTGTCAGAAATGCATCCGAAAGTATTGCAAAAGGAAGGTATAAAAGCTTTATAATGACATCCTTCCCGCTTCCCATGGCAGGCAGCTTCCCATTGGGAAAAATCATTATTATAGTACAAACTGCAATAGCAAAGAACACCAGCAGGCAGATCATCTGTTTTCCCACTTTTCGATTGTTTATAAGCTCACATCCCCGGACAATGGCAAGCCCCAGCGCAGCAACAAGCCCATAGGTGCCTGACATGCCAAGAAGCAGAAGGCACAGGGTATATATTCCAGGTCTTGTATCCCGCATTTTGTATGTAAGAGACACAGTTACAAACCCAAGTGTCACCAGATGATAATTGTCCGCAGCAACCCCGTACTGATAAAACAGAAAATATGTAAACGGAAGAAATAAACGTATTAGTCTCGGAAATGGCGCAAAGAACAATATCAGGGCAGCGGTAAGAACCGCAAAGAAAAGACCGATAAAAGCCAGCACAGCAGGCGCTGCACCAGATTTTGCAAACGGCACCAGAATAAGGTTCCAGAGCGGCGGACAAAACTGTTCATGCGGCAGCTGAAACAGCAGCTCAGTAACTGATGAATCTTTTGCGAGCTGCCATGATGAAAGTACATCCATTCCCGGTTCATGAACAGCCAGAACCAGAGAATAACATACTGTAAACAATATAAGAAACAATATCTCCGGTATTTTTCCAGGTATCGTGTCAGTTTTTCGGCTTATCTGAAGCAGTTTATCCCCGCAAAAATTAAATGCTCCCATTACTTTCCTTGTAAAAGGCGACATTTCATCATTTTTATCAAATTTCATTGTATACTCCTCCTATTTCCCATCATTATTCAGCATATTCTCAATAAATATCCCATACCCCTTTTCCGGGTCATTAACCAGCACATGTGTAACTGCCCCGACCAGCTTCCCATCCTGAAGAATGGGAGAACCGGAAAGCCCCTGCACAATTCCTCCGGTAAGGCTCAGCAGGTCTTCATCCACAACATGGAAACGGATACCCTTGTTCCGGTCATTTGGAGTATAATCCAGGGAATCTATGACAATCCGGTATGTGCGAAGCTCGCCGGAAACATCAGAAAGTATTTCAGCTTCTCCTTCTTTTACATCCTGTTTGTAACATACCGCGCAGGTATTATCCGTGTTCTTTAAGGTCTCACAGTATGAAGCTGCCAGTGTTCCGTAGATTCCAATGTCAGTATTGCTTGAAACACTTCCAAGCAGGTTCTTTTTCCCATAATATACAACACCTTCCAGTTCGCCCGGACTGCCCCGTTTCCCCTTTTTTATTCCAATTACATCTGCCTGGTACAGACTTCCACGGGAAAGACGCAGCAGATCGCCGGTTTCCCCGTCTCCGATTCCGTGTCCGAGTGCGCCAAATCCTGCATGGGAATCGTAATATGTCAGGGTTCCTATTCCAGCCATATCATCTTTTACCCAGAGGCCAAGCATATAGGAATCTTTTGTTTCCACCGCCTCTACCGATACATCAATCTGCTCGTTTCCACGCCACAGGGTGAGAACCATGGGAAAAGCGCCGTGTTCTTTGATTTCAGAAATTAATTCTTCTTTTTCTTTTATCTCCTGGCCGTTGACCGCTGTGATATAATCCCCTGCAAATACAATATTTTCCGCCGGTTCACGGTAGGAACCATCCAGTGTTTCCACTGGATTGCTCCCAAGCACCAGAACCCCCTGGGTGGCACCGTAAATACCTATTACATGTCCGCCCGCATACAGGCTCTGGCTGGGAACCACGGATACTGCCACTTCCTTAACCGGCAGAATCCCCAGCAGATAACATGTCAGCGTATGCTCGCCAATTCCAAAGCCAGCAGAAATGGAATCAGTTTTTCTCTCCCGGATATTTTCAAAGGTGCTCATTCCCACTGCCATTACTGTCTGCCCGTCCTCAGTGGACATGCCAAGCTGCACCGGCAGTTTCTGGTCGAGCGTAAGTTCCTGCCCCTCCTCCAGATACACATGGTCTGGAATTGCATCGAGCATTGTATGGTATGCAAAACAGCATAGAACGCAAAGATAAATCCAGGTTATATTTTTAAAAAATGTAAGATACAATGAACGCATGCCAAATTCTCCTAAACAATAAATAACATTCCTGCCATGCAGGAATATTACATAGTATCCCACATTTTTATTTTTTCATGTGTGCCATCGTTTTCATTTCACGGGCGCTCATAAGTACGGTATCTGTAATTTCCACACCACCAAGCATTCTTGCAAGTTCCCTTACGCTTTCCTCTTCATCCAGAAGGTGTATTCTGGACACTGTGGACTGTTTTTCCACTGATTTTTCAATTAAAAAATGGGCATCTGCCATGGCTGCAATCTGCGGAAGGTGCGTAATGGAAATAATCTGGTGGT
>CANOLA010000120.1 GCA_947566705.1 uncultured Lachnospiraceae bacterium
GATTCCACCCTGCCTTGCCATTGCGATTGCCATTTTAGATTCTGTAACAGTATCCATCGCAGCACTCATCATAGGAATGTTCAGTTCGATTTTTTTTGTCAAATGTGTTTTCAGGTCAATCAGATTTGGGGTAACCTCAGAATACTGAGGAACAAGTAGAACGTCATCAAAAGTAATTCCGTCGCCGATAATAGTACCCATTTTTCTTTATCCTCTCTTTCTTTTTTCATGAAGTGTAACAATATAATTTTATAGATGATAGCAGAATAATGGAGACGTGTCAAGGATATTTTCGGGCTTTGACCAAAAAGAATGTAAACCAACATATTCTAAATCTTTACATTTTTTTCCCCATGATGTAAAATATACTTACTTGTATAATTTGGAATGTGGGTTACTATAAAATAAGGAGGGGGGATATGGAAAATGTAAGAATCAGGGGCACGGGCGTTTATATACCGGAGCATAAGGTGTATAATGAAGAGATTAATGAACATTTTGAACAGATTGGTCTGGATGCAAGCCATCTTATGAACCATCTGGGAAGACGGAAGCGGTACTTTATTTCAGAAGATGAGGATGCCATCAGTATGTGCCGGAATGCGATTGACAACTGCGTAAAAAAGCACGGCATTCATCTCCAGGAGATAGAGATGCTTGTATTCTGCTCGGATACGCCGGAATATCTGACGCCTTCCAACGCGATTAAACTTGTGGGTCTGTACGGTGACGCCATGAAAAATGTAAATACTGCATTTGACATGAACTGCAACTGCACGGGTGTGGTTCTGGGAATGGATGTCGTGTCAAAATATATGAAAAGTTCCAATATATCCCATGCGCTGGTGCTTGGGTGCTTCTGTGTCTCGCCCATTGCACAGTGGGGGGATACCGTGGTGTATGCGAATTTTGCGGATGCTGCCGCGTGCGTGGCGCTGGAAACAGCCGAGGAAGAAGAAAAAGGCGGATTTCTGGACACCAGAATGTACATAGACGCCAGTTCCCATGCATTTGTAACTTATCCCAAATGCGGAATGTCCAAAGTTCCGCTGAAAAAAATTGAGCCGAATGAAAAAAGACTGGAATGGATTCCGTCCCCGGCAGACGACATGGTAAATGACATTGTCAGGGAAATCCGCTGTGTCCTGGACAGGAATAGGCTGACTACGGATGAGATTGATTATTATATTTTTTCGCAGCTAAGCGATGCAGATAATATGGAAACACTTAAGCTTTTGCAGGTGGAAGGAAATAAATACCACTATGTGGGGAGCGAATACGGCTATACAGGAAACACCTGTACAATTCTTTGCCTGAACCGCATGTGGGATTTATATGCACAGCCAGGAAATAAGATACTGATTGCCACCATTGGCGCAGGTTCCTCGGTCATTGTGCAGCTATATCAGTTCTAAAGAAAAGGAGAATCAATATGGAACAAAAAAACCAAACTGCGCTGGATGTATACATTAGTAAAGTATATAAGATTTCATTGCTTGCTATTACGATTTCATGCCTGGTGGGAGGAGTATCCAGTACCATGGACCGTCTGTCTGGGTACTACCAGTATCTCCCGATTGGGCTCTTTATTTTCTGTGACCTTACGAATGTATTGTATGTGCTGATTGCAATCTGGTTTATAAAAACCGGGCTGGAAAATGGAATGGTAAAACCGGAAAAACTCAGGCAGAGCAAGATATTTCTGGTTGCCATTATGCTAGTGCAGTATAATGTACTTTTATATATCACACCGATTCGGGAATACTGGACATTTTCCTTTTTGTTTGTAATTGTGACCGGGCTGTTTCTGGACCCGAAGGTGGTGCTGGCTACAATTATCGAAGTTACGATTTCGATGGTCATTTCATGGTTTGTAGACGGGGATACCTTTCTTCCTGTCCGGGATGAGTCTTTTGGGTCGGCGGTTACGAACCGCGTGATTTGCGTAGTCCTTACCATGATATTTATTTACCTGCTCATACATATGGTTTCCCGCCATCTGGTTTCGGCGAAAAAGGATGAGATGGAAAAAAATAATGAAAGGGTGCAGAACGTACTTGGAAAAGTAACGCATATTACCGGAAAACTGGGAGACGCAAGCGAGGTGCTGGTAAGTACGGCACAGTCCGAAAGCACTTCCACGGAGGAGCTTTCCGCCATCAGTGAAAACCTTCTGGAACGCAGTGAACAGATGATAGAAAAATCCGAGCAGAGCCAGGAGAATCTGATGAATCTGGAGGAGAGCAGCCGCAACATGGAACAGAAAATGAATGCGGTGAACAGTATTTCCCACCAGCTGGTGGAGATATCCGTGGCAAACGAGCAGTCTTTGAACCATCTGATGGGGATGAGCAAAGAGGTGGAAAGTTCCACAGGAAAAACCAGGGAGGTAACGGACAAGCTTCTGACGGAATCCGGGGAAATCGGAAAGACGCTGGATATTATTAATGAGATTGCGGAGTCCATAAATCTTCTTGCGCTGAATGCTTCCATTGAAGCTGCGCGTGCCGGAGAGGCAGGACGCGGGTTTGCCGTAGTTGCGCAGGAGGTTGGTACCCTGGCGGATAATACGAAGGAATCCCTGCAGGATGTCAGTGAGGTTGTCAACCGTGTGCAGGTTGGAACGCGTAATGTTTCCGAGTATATCAGCAGAAATGTGGAGCAGCTTTTAAACCAGAATAAAGTCATTCAGGAAACCGTGGAAGGCGTCCGTACCATGATGAATCTTCTGAAGGAAGCGGTGAATGCGATTGAAGAGGCGGAAAAGCTCCGCGGAATCCAGAACAGTGTGATTCAGGGAACCGTAAAAATAAATGAGGACATTGCAGAGCGCATTCATTCTGAAAATGAAGAGTTTTCCAATATTGCCAGCATGGTACAGAACAATTCCGAGGAAATTATTGCGCTGTCCGAGCAGGTGGAAACAATTAATTCCATGATTGAGGAAATGGAAGGCCTGCTGGTGGGAGATTAAAACGGTATCATATTTATGAAAACAGGGCAAGGGAGCCGCACCAGGGGCTTTCCCTGCCCGTTTTTCCGGTTAGAAAGGAGTGGCAATGGAGTTTCGCCCATGTATAGATATTCATAACGGAAAGGTCAAGCAGATTGTCGGCGGCAGTTTAAAGGATGAAGGCGACTTTGCCGATGAAAATTTTGTTTCCGTCCAGGATGCTGTTTTTTATGCAAATCTCTACCGCAGGAAGAAGCAGAAGGGCGGGCATATTATTTTATTAAATGCGCCGGAAAGCACATATTATGAGGAAACGAAACGGCAGGCGCTTCTTGCCCTGCAGGCATATCCGGGCGGACTGCAGGTCGGCGGGGGCATAACAGCAGACAATGCAGCCGGGTTTCTGGAGCATGGCGCGTCCGCTGTCATTGTTACATCCTATGTATTCCGGGATGGCAGAATTAATTATGAAAATCTGGAGAAACTAAAGAGCCTTGGCAGAAAGCATCTGGTGCTGGATCTTTCCTGCCGTTACAGAAGCGGCGCGGGGGAATCCGGATATTATATAGTGACGGACCGCTGGCAGAAATTTACGAACGAACGGGTGACGCCGGAGCTTCTGGATGAACTGTCCGCATACTGCTCAGAATTTCTGGTTCATGCGGTGGATGTGGAAGGTAAGGCGGGCGGCATTGAAAAGCCGCTTGTGCAGATTTTGGGGGAATGGGGTAAAATCCCTGTCACATATGCGGGCGGGGTGCACACCTTTGAGGATCTTGCCTGTATTGCAGAGATAGGAAAAGGGCGGCTGAATGTGACAATTGGAAGTGCGCTGGATTTGTTTGGCGGACCGATGCCCTATGGCGAGGTCATGGAATTTATAGACAGGCAGAACAAAGGCAGATGAAACAGGGACTGATGTAATAAAGGAGGCATGGCTATGAGCAGATACACGAAGGAAGATATCTTCCGGATTGCTGAGGAGGAAGACGTGGAATTTATCCGTCTTCAGTTTACTGATATTTTCGGGACAATGAAAAACGTGGCAGTTACGTCCAGCCAGCTGGAAAAGGCGCTGGATAACAGGTGCAGGTTTGACGGCTCTTCCATTGAAGGATATGTAAGGCTGGAGGAGGCTGACATGTACCTGCATCCGGATCTTGACACCTTTACGATTTTTCCGTGGAGACCGCAGCAGGGCAAAGTTGCACGGATTATCTGTGATGTGTATACAGCGGAAGGGAAGCCGTTTCAGGGGGATTCCCGCCATATTTTAAAGCAGCAGATAAAAAAAGCGGCGGAAATGGGTTATACCTTTAATGCAGGTCCAGAATGCGAATTTTTCCTGTACCACCAGGATGAAAACGGGCAGCCGACGACCATTACCCATGAAAAAGCAGGTTATTTTGACCTTGGGCCGGTGGACCTTGGGGAAAATGCAAGAAGGGACATGGTTCTGACGCTTGAGGGAATGGGCTATGAAATCGAAAGCTCCCATCATGAGGTTTCACCCGCACAGCATGAAATTGACTTCCGGTATGATGAGGCGCTTGCAACTGCCGACAACATTATGACATTTAAGCTGGCGGTGAAAACAATTGCTAAAAGGCATGGGCTTTTTGCAAGTTTTATGCCAAAGCCGAAATCCGGAATCAATGGTTCCGGCATGCATCTGAATATGTCGCTTTCAAAAAACGGGCACAATATTTTTGATGACCCGGAGGGAGAGCTTGGTTTAAGCTCTGAGGCATATTATTTTATCGGCGGACTGCTAAAGCATATGAAAGGAATGACATTAATATTAAATCCGCTTGTGAATTCCTATAAACGTCTGATTCCGGGATATGAGGCTCCAAGTGACATTGGCTGGTCTGCCACAAGCTGCAGTCCGCTGGTGCGCGTACCGATTTCCCGCGGGGAGGAAACACGCCTTGAACTGCGCAGTCCGGATCCTTCTGCAAACCCGTACCTTGCGCTTGCCGTCTGTCTCGCCGCCGGACTGGACGGAATCAGTAACAAAATCATGCCGCCTGCCGGACTGAAGGAAAATATCAGCCTCCTGGATGAGGAAACCAAAAGGCAGAGGGGAATTGAATCGCTTCCGTCAGATTTGCATGAGGCAGTTATGGAACTGAAAAAAGACAGTTTTGTGCAGGATACGCTGGGCGAACATATTACGAGAAAATATATTGATGCCAAGGAGGCGGAATGGGCACAGTACCGCTCGCTGGTGACAGACTGGGAACTTGAGCAGTATCTGTACAAGATATAATATGGATACAGGGGATTAAAACGTGAGTAACCTTATAGTTGCCTTTCCGAAACAGGAAGTTGCGCAGAATATTAAAAAGATACTGGCGCAGTCCGGCTATGCCGTGCAGGCAGTGTGTACCACCGGCGCCCAGGCGCTTGCCAGTGCAAATAACCTGGAACAGGGAATTTTAATCTGTGGATACCGCTTTGTGGATATGATGTATATGGAAGTCCATGAATATCTTGCACCGGGATTTCAAATGCTTCTGATTGCATCGGCAGCCTGCATCCGGGAACGGGAGGTGGATAATCTTGTCAGCCTGACCATGCCCATGAAGGTTCATGAACTTCTCCAGACACTGGAAATGATGGAGGGGGAAATCCGAAGGCAGAAAAAGCGGATGAGAAGGATGCCGGCAAAGCGTTCAGAAGAAGATAAAAAAATTATACAGGATGCCAAGGCACTTTTAATGGAGAGGAATGCCTTTTCAGAAGAGGAAGCACACCGGTATATCCAGGAACGAAGTATGGAAAGCGGAACCGGTCTGGTAGAAGTGTCACAGATGATTTTAAGTGTTTTCCAGTAATTGTAATGCATCCAAAATTGTAATGAAAATATAACCATAAGAAAGAGAGGATATTAAAATGTTTCAGATTAATGAGAATTACCAGAAGCTGCCGGGCAGCTATCTGTTCAGCACAATTGGAAAAAAGGTAAATGCATACCAGGAGGCAAACCCTGACAGGACGCTTATCAGGCTTGGAATCGGCGATGTTACCCAGCCGATTGCCCCGGCGATTATTGAGGCAATGCATGGGGCTGTGGATGAGATGGGACATGCCGAGACATTCCGCGGTTATGCGCCGGACCTGGGCTATGATTTTTTAAGAAAAGCCATTGTGGAAAATGATTATAAAGCAAAAGGCTGTGATATTTCAGAGAATGAAGTGTTTGTTTCGGACGGGGCAAAGAGTGATTCTGCAAATATACAGGAGATTTTCGGGGAAAAGAACCGTATTGCAGTCTGCGACCCGGTCTATCCGGTTTATGTGGATTCCAATGTTATGGCGGGAAGAACCGGGACATATGATGCAAAAACAGAAACCTGGAGCGATGTAATTTACATGCCGTGCACGGCCGAAAATAATTTTGTGCCGGAATTTCCGAAGGAAACGCCGGATATGATTTATCTGTGTCTGCCGAACAACCCGACCGGAACCACGCTGACCAAAGACCAGCTGCAGGAATGGGTGGATTATGCAAACAAAGTCGGGGCAGTCATTATCTATGATGCAGCATACGAAGCCTATATCAGCGAGTCGGATGTGGCACATTCCATTTATGAATGCAATGGAGCAAAAACGTGTGCCATCGAGCTTCGCAGCTTTTCCAAAAATGCGGGATTTACCGGTGTGCGTCTGGGATTTACGGTAGTGCCGAAGGAATTAAAATGCGGGGACGTTTCCTTAAACGCAATGTGGGCGCGCCGTCATGGAACCAAGTTTAACGGCGCTCCATACATCGTACAGCGTGCCGGGGAAGCCGTATATTCTGAAGCCGGAAAAGCACAGCTTAAGGAGCAGGTTGCTTATTACATGAAAAATGCAAAGACTATCAAAGAGGGATTAAAAGACAGCGGATATACGGTTTTTGGCGGAGTGAATGCACCGTATATCTGGCTGAAGACCCCGGATCATATGTCTTCCTGGGATTTCTTTGATTATCTGCTGGAAAAGGCAAATGTTGTCGGTACACCGGGGTCAGGCTTTGGACCAAGCGGGGAAGGGTATTTCCGTCTGACGGCGTTTGGAAATTATGAAAACACGGTAAAGGCACTGGAGAGAATCAGGGCTTTATAGGATTGCCATAAAATATGGAAATACTGTAAAGTTCTTGAAAAAACTGCCGATACAATATATAGTAGTAATAGGGGTTTGCCCTGTATTTGAATTTAAACGGATTTAGATTCAAAGCGAATTTATTTCAAGGAGGATGATATGATGGGTGTAAACACAACAAACGGATTAACAACTCAGACCGGTACATATGCTTCCTATGATGCAGCTGCTGCAACAAAACCAGCAGAGAACGCTGCTTCCAAGGCAGAAGAAACCACCGGTAAGGACACTGCCGCAGTCTATGATAAAACGGACAGCTCTTCTTCAAAGGCAACTTATTCTGTAAATAAGATGAGTTCCGAAGACCGTGCAGCGCTTGTTGAGCAGATGAAGAACGACCAGCAGGCAAGACAGCAGC
>CANOLA010000121.1 GCA_947566705.1 uncultured Lachnospiraceae bacterium
ATTAGTACCTTCTCCAAACTGAATATATAATACCGGATTTTCTTTTTCCGTGTATTATATATTCAGTTTGGAGAAGGTACTAATTATAGAAAAGCAATTAACAGCCTGAAAAAGAAGTACAGCCTGACCGATGAAAACATTAAGGAAAATACCATGGTACTCGCACTTCAGGGCGCCAGCGGCAATCAGAGCATCAACCAGCTGTATCCAATTGCTGCGGCAGTATTCGTTCTGATTCTTGTTGCCGGAGTACTGATGATTTCAAGCTGTATGAACAGCAATATCGCCCAGAGAACACAGTTTTTCGGTATGCTGCGCTGTATTGGCGCCAGCAAAAAACAGATTATGCGTTACGTCCGGCTGGAAGCTTTGAACTGGTGCAAAATTTCCATTCCTATCGGCTGCGGTCTGGCAATTGCAGGTACATGGCTTCTGACGCTGCTCCTGCAGAATGTAGTTGGCGGCGAATGGGCTGACTACCGGTTCGTCTTCAGCATTACAGGCATTCTCTGCGGCGTTCTGGTTGGTGTGGTAACGGTGCTTTTTGCGGCGCATTCACCTGCAAAGCATGCAGCAGCAGTATCCCCTGCGGCGGCGGTTTCGGGCAATACAGGCAGCCAGAAAAAAATATCCCATGCGACGAATACCCGCCTGCTTAAGGTGGAAACCGCCCTTGGTGTGTCCCATGCGGTATCAGTCAAAAAAAACCTGGTCCTGATGGCGTTGTCATTTGCTTTTACCGTAACCCTGTTTTTGACTTTCTATGCCGGGCTTGACTTCGTAACAAAACTGCTTCCGTCCGAAAGGGATTACAATCCTGATATTGCCATTGTTTCGGCGGACAATGAAAATTCAATTGACAAAAATATAACGAAAGAAATGGCGAAACTGAACGGTGTGGAAAAAATCAGCGGATGCTCTTTTGCCTACAATACTCCTGCCATGATAAACGGGAAAGCAGGCGTTGTCGATTTGGTTTCCTATGATGATGTTCTGTTTGACTGGTGCAAAGACTCTGTTGTCAGCGGAGAAATGACAAAAATATCCGGGGATACGAATTATGTGCTGACCGTATTTGCCAAAGACAGCCGGCTGAATACCGGGGATAAGATTACCATCGGGGATACGGAGCTTGAAATCGCATGCGTAAATTCAGAGGGTGTGGGAGCCGGGAAAAACCCGCTGATTATCTGCACAGAGGAAACCTTTGAACGTATTACAGGTATCAAAAAATACAGTCTGCTTAATGCAACCCTTACAGACAATGCACCTGAAAATGTGATTGACAAACTGAAAAAAATTGCAGGGGAAAATGAACTTGCGGACCGGCGAAATGAAACCAATGAAGCACATGCCTCCTTCTGGGTGTTTCGGATTACTGCCTATGGTTTTTTAGGAATTATTGCACTGATATCGGTGTTTAATATTGTAAACAGTATTTCCATGAGTGTGTCTGCAAGAATCAAACAGTACGGCAGTATGCGCGCGGTCGGAATGAGCATACGCCAGATGACGCGGATGATTACTGCGGAAGCAGTGACCTATGCTTTCTGCGGACTTGTAATCGGATATATTGCAGGACTTTTCCTCAACCGGCTGGTGACAGTTAAACTTATTGTAACACATTTTGGCGGAGTGTGGAAAATTCCGTTTGAACCAATGATTATTGTTTTTGTTATCTTTATTCTGTCAGTTGCTGCAGCAGTACATGCCCCTGCAAAACGGATTAAGAATATGGCGATTACAGAGACCATTAACGAATTATAGAAGGTATTTTTACATGACAAAATAAATGAACCCTCTCAGAATACTTCGTACTATGTCAGAAGATATTCTGTGAGGGTATTTAAATACCATAAATTTTTTTCCGTCAATGGTTTTCGTTGAATCCGCAATGCCTGCATGCTATAATTTTTTAATGAAACCTGCAGGCGCAGAAATAAAGGAGCAGCTCAATGAAACTCATTTCCGATTCCGTAAAAGAAAAAATGATATGGGACAAAGTATATGAAAAACTTGGATTTCACCCCTCCTGTTCGTACCGCGGACATTCCATGGATGTTAAACTGCCGTTTGAAATCAAAGAAACCTATGCAGTATATGCAGTTGATGAAATGACAGCTACAGAAATAGATTATTTGCAGAATAACATGAACCGGATATTTGCCTCCGTCCTTTGTAAGGGAAAATATATGTATGCGCTGGACTGGCAGCACAGTTCCTTTATTTTTAATCCTGCAGAGCCGGAAGAACAAAAAAATCTCTGGATAGAAGACCGGAATTATTCCGGCGGCGGTTATTATGCTTATTTTCCTTCCTTTTATCCGGACGGGGATTACTACTTTTTTATCGAAGAGGATTTTGCTTTCGGCTTCCTTGGTCATCCATGGAGGCAGGAGATTTGGATCTTCGGGGACACACTGGTGAAAAAAACCGAGGAAATTTATGACAGCTTCGGATGGAAACGTCTGGTATAAATATATGATTCACAGCTTTTCAATCTACTGCCGTTAATATATTTCTTCTGCATCTTCCGGCAGTTTTCTCACATGCTCCAGAAACCCTCTTGCCGCTGCTGCCTCGTCTGTATGGTATGTGTATCCCAGTTTTTCCGCCACATATTCTGATGTATGATCAAACAAATCACACATCAAAAAAACCGCATCCCATGCTTCGTTTATTCCACCGCCAAAATAGGTGCTTACATAATTCCGGTATTCGTCCGCATCAAGCCAGCGATATAAATATTTTGCTGACTTTCCGACACTGACATGGAAATCCGTTCTGATACCGGCTTTCCATGAAAGCATTTTTTCCAGCTGCTTGCGGACAACAAAATTAGCCATATCCTGAACATATAAAATTTCTTTTCTCCAGAGTCCTTTGGCAAGATTATTACTGCACCACCAGAATTCATTGGTGCATGCATGAAACTGGGCCTCCGATGGTTTCCTGAATATGTGCTTTTGCATGGCTGACAGATTCCACATGAAGGTCAATCCTCACCCCGTCATCAAACTGCATTAACCAGCCGTAAAAGCTGTCTTTATCCGACGGAAAATCCGGATGTTCGTCGGGATACTGCATGTACAGAATATTGCCGAACTTACGAATCCATTCCCTGTCACTGATAAAGCTGCCCGTTTCTGTTACTACAAACACGATGTCATAATCCTGGAATATATCCTTCGGTGCCTTTCCATTTGTCCGTGACCCGTTCATATATACTGCAAGAATCCGGCTGTCCGTCTCTGCAATATCCATAAACATCCTGTACATGACTGTTTCACTGCGCATAATTTATCCCCCCGGCCTTTTTTGTATATAATACCATTTTTTCGCATTATTTCAAGTCGGGGCAGTAAGAACCGGAAGGCGGCAGACATACAAAATTCCTGCATACATAATACGTTGTTTTTCCATTTAACAGTCTGTATTCCTCTGTTTCCCCGTCATATATTTTTATATCAGAATACAGCGGCAGACTGCACCAAATCCCCCCACGCCCTTCCTCCCCTGAAAGTACCACAGTAATATGCTCCGGCGGTTCCTCATGCACCATCAGGGCAATTAAAAACATACAGTAACCGGCAGGATTACGGGACGCTTCTGCAGATAAAAATGCAAGCTGTTTTTTGGCGCGCTCCTTATATATTTCTTTTCCGGTAATCTGTGATAATCTGACAAGGCAGTATGCCAGAATGGAATTTCCGCTCGGCAGCGCTCCGTCATAGGTTTCTTTTGGTCTTGAAACCAGACTGTCATTTAAATTTCCATATAAAAAATACCCGCCGTTTTTTTCATCTGCAAACTGCGTTTCCATTTCCCCGCATATCTTTTCTGCACGTTTCAAAAATCCTTCTTCAGCTGTTACATCATACAGAAAAAGCTGTGCCAGTGCATAATATGCATAATCCTCCAGAAAGCCCTTTACCGATAATTTTCCGTTCCGGCGGCTTACATAAATAATCCCATCCCTGACAAGATTTCTTTCGATATAAATTCCTGCTTTTTTTGCCGCATCCAGATACTGGCCTTTTCCCGTCACACGGTACAGTATGGACAGGGCGCAGATCATCAGTGAGTTCCATGAAGTCAGAATCTTATCGTCAAGATGAAGCCTTGCACGGGAATTCCGGTAATGATATAACGTTTCTGTTTCCTCTATAAAGCGGTCAGAAACAACATGTTGTGCAAGCAGGTTCGGTATATTTTTCCCTTCAAAATTCCCCTCCCTGCTAACGCCAAAATAATCACAGAAATCCTTCCCTTTTTTCTTTCCTAAAACATTACAGATTTCGTCATAATCCCAGACATAAAATCCGCCCTCTTCCCCTTCGCTGTCTGCATCCTGCGCAGAATAAAATTCTCCTTCTGCTCCCGTCATTTCACGGAAAATATATGCCGCTGTTTTTTCTGCCGTATCAAGAAACAAATGGTTTCCCGACGCTTTATATGCAGCAGCATATGCCAGTATTAAAAGTGCGTTGTCATAAAGCATTTTTTCAAAATGGGGAACCAGAAATTTATCGTCTGTGGAATACCGGGAAAACCCATAACCAATATGGTCAAAAATTCCGCCCCTTCTCATTTTTTCCAGTGTAACGCATGCCTGCTCCATGGCATTTTCATCCTGCCGTAAACGGGAATACAGCATCAGGAAAATCAGGTTATGCGGAGTTGGAAATTTCGGTGCCGTTCCAAATCCGCCGTTTATTTTATCAAATGTCCGGGCAAAAATTTCCGCTGCGTGTTCCGGCAGATTATCTCCGGTGTAATGATAAACGGTACTGTTATTTCTGTTAATGTTCGCTACAAGCGTCTCTGCTGTCTGCAGGAGATTTTCCCTGTCATTCTGCCATACGCCTGTTATTTTAAGCAGCAATTCCCTAAATCCCATCATACCATAATGTGATTCCGGCGGGAAATAGGTTCCGGCAAAAAAAGGTTTCTGTTCCGCCGTCATAAAAATACTCATCGGCCAGCCGCCGTTTCCGGTAAATGCCTGACAGAACGTCATATACACGCTGTCAATATCCGGCCGCTCTTCCCTGTCCACTTTAATGGATATAAAAAAGCGGTTAAGAATTTCCGCAATCCGGCTGTTTTCAAAGCTTTCATGCGCCATGACATGGCACCAGTGGCAGGTACTGTATCCAATGCTCAAAAATACCGGCTTGTCCTCTTTCTTTGCTTTTTCAAATGCCTCCTCACACCACGGATACCAGTCGACCGGATTACCAGCATGCTGTAACAGATAAGGACTGCTCTGCTGTTTCAGGTGATTACTCATACACAAGAATTCCTTTCTGGATAAAATCTGAAAATACAGTTTTCTTTATCTTGTGCAAACCTTAGAAATCTATCCTTATTTTAAATATCCTGCCAGCATATTTTTCACTGGCTACTCTCCATGCCAATTCCTGTATATGCCTTCCGCAACCCCGCGGCACCGTTTCATATCATATTCCTCTCCAAACTCTTCTTCAAAAACCCTGGAAATAATTTCGCCCAGCTCCTCGACCGTCTGATATCCACGGAGCTGTTTTGCTATCTTTTTTGATTCAATATCATATTCATCATCCGGTGCATGCGGCAGCAGACTTTCCGGATTCCATAAATCCACATTCCGCTTCACTATTTGAAATATTCTGTCTGAATCTTTTTCCATCATAATTTCTCCCGTTTTAATCCTCATTTTTATACAGCAGATAATAATCCGAATCGAGATTATCCATCATCCCTAAAAACCAGTTTTTTGCATCATCCAGTGCCTTATTATAAATAACCGGAGCCAGCTTCTTTTCAAATAACTCCAGCAGCTGCATCTGCTCTATTATTCCGATTTCCTCTCCCCGTTCGTCCATATACATGGCGGTTATCTCTTCTTTCAGTTTTTCCTTCTGTGATTCTGATAATTTTATCTGTATCAGTTCTTCTCTTTTTCGCATTTCGTCCCCTTTCAAAATTAAACAGCCAGATTTTCATCAATATATTTTACATATTCACGCTTATCCACACTGTCCGGATTGTTTGAATACCATGCAAAAGCCTCTCTTAACCCTTCTGCAAGCGGTCTGGTCTCCGGCATCAGACTATACTGTCTGCTGACATCAAGGCAGTATTCATAATTATAGAAACTGAAATATTTCCTCTGTTCGATACTGGCATCAGCATTTACAAACTGGACATCTTTTCCGGCAGTATGATAACACAGCCTGACCCAGTCGCGGATAGAAATACATTCCCTGTTTCCAACATTAAATATATGCTCATCCGGTTTTTTATCCAGAATCACATCCATAAACCTGCATAAATCTTCGACATAAAAGAACTGCAGCTTCATCTTTCCCTCTCCTGGCAGGTAAAACTTTCTGTTTTCCAGTGCACATTCAAACACAAAGGCTTCCCGGTAAACATTATTCATGGGGCCGTACAGATACGGCGGGCGAAGAATATATGCATCCGGCTTTTCTTTCATAAGCGTCTGTTCCGCCTGGATTTTATCTGTTCCATACTTCCCCCAGAACTTATTTTCACCTGTCGGCGTATTTTCATGAAACGGCTGCGTGCAATGCTCCGGATATACCGCACTGGAACTGATGAAAATATAGTCATCACAGCTTCCTATCGCATGAAGCAGTGTTTCCACTTCCCCGGCTGTACGCGCTGTAATATCAAATACCACATCAAAATGAAAATCACGGAGCCTGTCACCAGGAGCATTCCTGTCCGCTTCAATCAGCGTAACCCCTTCCGGCTGGGCATGCCGGTTCCGGTTTAAAACATATACCTGGTATCCTTTTTTAACATAGTATTCGGAAACATAACGGCTTACAAAAACCGTCCCTCCTGTAACAAGCACTTTTTTCATGACTTTCCCTCCCGGTTTGAACATCCGCTCATGCAAAATTTGCCTTCGGCAAATGAGCGGATGCTACATGTCAAGTTTTCATAGAAAACTTGACACAATCTTTGAACATCCTTTTCAGACTTCTATATAATACGGGCAGATATCCGCATACTGCCCGCTTTTTAACCGGAAACCGTCCGGTATCGTCCCAAGCTGTTTAAATCCTATTCTTTCATACAGATGTCTGGCATGCGTATTTGTGGAAACAACCGCATTAAACTGCAGGATCTTAAATCCGCAGTCATGAGCCTGCCGGATGCAGTCCAGCACAAGCTTTTCACCGATATGAAGTCCCCTGCTCCCCGATTCCACCGCAAAACTTGCATTACAGATATGCCCGCATCGTCCTACATTGTTTGGATGAAGTATATACAGTCCCTTAATTTTTCCTGTCTGTTTTTCTTCTGCCACTCCGCAATAACTCTGGCCTGCAAGAAATAGGCTTCGCCTATTCAACTCCCCTGCCCCTCATTCATGAGGGGTTAT
>CANOLA010000122.1 GCA_947566705.1 uncultured Lachnospiraceae bacterium
TCTCAGTCGGGCTTGATGTCGGGGCAGACTTCACCTGGATGTCCATCATGCTCCCAAACGGTACCCTCACCGGAAAACCGTTTAAAATCCTGCATTCTGACCCTCATTCCAGGGATCTTGCAGTTGCAAAAATAAAGGAAGCACAAGAGACGTATTCTCTTGAAAGCCGCTGCTTCCTTGAGTCCACCGGGATCTACCACATCCCGCTCCTGTGCTTCCTTCGCGATAAGGGTTTTGACTGCTCGGTCATTAATCCTATCATCACTAAGAATAGCACAAATATGAACGTAAGGAAACTCCATAACGATAAATTTGATTCAAAAAAGGCTGCCAAAGTTGGTCTGGATGCCTCCCTTAAGACTTCCATTGTCCCAGATGATGCGGTCATTGACCTGCGCAATCTTGTGCGTGACTACTATTATTTCAAGGATCTGCAGTCCGCTATCGTACTGAAGCTTCATGCGGAACTCAAAGTATCCTTCCCCGCATACCTGGATGTGTTCAGCAAGGTCACAACACAGACATCCTTAAAGCTTCTGGAAGCTTATCCACTTGCAGCGGACATGCTTGCCGCCCCAAAAGACGAGCTTGTGGAAACCATCCGCAGTACGGCTCGCTTTGGGGAAAAGTACGCTCTTGCCAAATATGACGCTGTCTGTGCCGCTGCAAAGGATGCCGCTGTTTTCGGACGTGCGCTCCCTGGCAACGCCCTCCGTATCCGGCTGTACATAAAAACATACTGGGAATACCAGGGGCATCTGGACAGCATACTCGAAGGACTGCATAAGGCTGTGGATAAGCTGCAGGGGAATCCGGTTTATGACCGTATCTGCCTCCTCCAGTCCCTCAGGGGTGTCGGCTTCCTCAGTTCGGTTGTCCTGATCGCAGAAATGGGCTCATTTGACCTGTTTTCTTCCCCCAAAAAGCTTTATGCTTACTTCGGCATGGATCCCGGCGTAAATGATTCCGGCAAGTTCCATGGCGACAGAGTTCACATGTCCAAGCGTGGCTCCAGCCTTGCCAGACGTATCCTGCATATGATCGCTATAAACAACCTGAAAGTGGATAAAGTAACAAAAGCACCTGTAAATCCGGTCGTTTATGATTATTACATCCGTAAATGCGGCAGCAAGAAAAAAATGGTTGCTGTCGGAGCCGTTATGCACAAAATCTGCAACATCATTTTTGCCATGCTCCGAGACAATAAGCCTTTTGAACTCATTACGCCGGAAGAGCACTGTGAACGTTATGCGGCAGAGCATCCTGAATCCATGAACAACGCTGCCTGATGGTGATTGGAATCAAATTTTTAAAATCCCATGGTAATGGGTTTATTAAGGTTACCCTTTTTTACATCAGCTGCTTGAAAAAAATTTTTAACATTTTTCATTTTACCTATTGACATTTCTTAGCTGGACTTTTGTAAAACTGCTTTTTGTCTTTTAAATTGAAAAGAGTGCCAAAGAATTCCTGACACTCTGAAGCAGAACAAATATTAACCTATTCATTCATCATTGGCGGTTGCTGGTAAAGTTTACGATTGATTTCTTTTTTCAGGATTTCAATTTCCTTTTCTGCCGCCTCCTGTCCGCCACTTTTTAACTGGCGTTCAATCCGTTCAACCAGTGATAACTGGTCAAAAAGATTGTTGTTAATTTCTTTTTCATTTGTTGGCATACCGTTTCACCTCCTTTATAAAAAGAAAAGTGCTTTCTATGCCTAATTATACCACATTTTATTTGGAAATCAAACCATCTATCTGAAAAAAATAGGAAACAGTGCATGTCCCATGGTCTCCTCCGCTATTCCAATGCAGTTATCCGCTATTTTTCCAATATTGTATATAATTCCTTCATAATACTTAAGAACTGCGGCATCGCATTTTTTCTTTTTTACCCGGTTTAACACCTCTTTACTATACTGTCTGGATACTTTTCGCAGTTTGTTTCTTTCTTTTGCCATATTCCTTACAATATCTGATTTTTCCTGCCCTTTTTGGTTTACTGCCTCCCTGAACATTTTCTGCGTGATTTTCATGCATGTCCTGATTTCTTTTCTTGCTTCCTGCGACATTTTTTTACCTTCTGCCTCCAGACGGTCACAGGATTCTGCGATTTCCCCGCACCGCCCTGCAATCCGCTCCACATGGTTTGCAAGATAAAACATGCCCGCGGTCTGCTCCGACTGTATTTCGGTCAGATTACCACTGGAAAACATTCTTGTCATGTAAACGGACAGACTGTCATACAGATTTATAGCATTTGCGGCATTTTCGGAATATTTTTCCCTGGCGGCACGCGGCTCTTTTCCGGAAATGGATTCTTTCAGGTATTCAAGGATGTCTGCTGTATATTCTGTCATATGCCTTAATTCATCTGAAACCAGATACAGCGCCGCCGCCGGCTGTGCAATCAGCTTTTCATCAAGAAAACCGGCACTGTATTCCTTTCGTTTCATTTCATCCTGTCCCCGGATGATAAATGTGACAATTTTAATCATGACAGGAATTAACGGAAGCCAGATTAACGTACAGACTACATTAAAGGTGGTGTGCGCATTCGCAATCTGTCTGGATATTACGTCCACTTCATTTCCTTTTGGCGAAATAAAACGGACAAAACCGGCAAGTACCGGAATGATAAATAAAAATAATATGCTTCCCGTAATATTAAACACGCTGTGTGCTACCGCAGTCCGTTTTGCATTTTTGGACTGCCCGATGGATGCAAGAAGCGCTGTAATTGTCGTACCAATATTATCGCCAAGCAGAATCGGAATCGCACCTGCCAGTCCCATAACGCTTGTGACGCCGTCCGGCCCTGCCTGGGATGCAAAGTTCTGTAAAACAGCAATTGTTGCAGAACTGCTCTGTACAATAAGGGTCATAACTGCCCCAAGCACGACGCCAAGTACCGGGATATCGGATACTTTTCCCATCAGGTTTATAAACACCGGACTGTCCGCCAGCGGTTTCATTACTTTTCCCATAATTTCTATTCCCTCAAACAGCAGCCCGAAGGAAAAGATAACCATGCCTATATTTTTTATTTTTTCTTTTCTGCCGATGAAATTCATCAGAAATCCAATAAAAATAATCGGATAAACATAGTTGCTTATTTTAAATGCCATTAGCTGCGCAGTCATGGTGGTACCAATATTTGCACCAAAAATTACGGAAACTGCCTGCGGCAGACTCATAAGCCCCGCGCTTACAAATCCGATTACCATAACAGTTGTGGCGGAACTGCTCTGCAGTACGGCTGTCACCAGCGCACCCGCAAGCGCTCCCATAACGGGGTTTTTGGTGAGTACTCCGAGTATTGCCTTCATTTTTTCGCCTGCTGCCTTCTGCAGGGCATCACTCATGCTGTTCATCCCAAATAAAAACAGCGCCAGCCCGCCTGTCAGTCCGAAAATTATATTTATTCCCTCATTCATTACATGAATTCCTCCCTGAATGCTGCCTATGTATAATCCAGTTTCATGTTTAAGGGTATCAGGACTGCGGCTCACTTACCACCATACATTTATCAAATGTATGTAAAATGTATGTAAAATATCGGGGCGCTGTTTTATATTATGTACTTCTTTGGGAAATATTATAACACGGACGGTCAGCAGATGTTTCATTCACAGAACATGATGCTGGAAAACCATGTAAAGCTGCTTATTTTTTTACATATATCCTCTACATCATAGCATGAACTTTTACTGCTGTAATCTCCTGCCTGTCGCATACATACCAGTCGGCGGTCTTTGCCGCTTCCATGAACACAGTAATAATCCTCATATCCGGCATCCGCGCAGAAGGACTCAAATTCCTCCAGCTTAAAATCCTCCACAGAGGTTACTATATCCCACTGTTCCCGTGAAAGAACCAGCCTTTTCCCCATAAATGGAAAACGGTCGTCCGACATATATAAATCCATATACATAAGCAGATTTTCCCCGTCCATAGTTACTTCACTTAAATCTATTAATTTACACCGTCCTTCTTTATTAACAATCAGTATTTCATCCTGGTGCGCCCATGCATCATTTGTGTAATGAACTGCCAGCACAGTTTCATCAGGACGGATCTTTTCAAGACTCTCTTCTCCGTTAAAATCCCTGTATCTGACAGAAACAATTTCTGCTGTTTTTATATCCGCCAGTACCACACAGTAAGTACCGTATAGCCTTTCATTGATACATAATCCCACACATCCCCTATGGACATCCCTGGTTTTGTATCTGTTTCCGTGGAAACCGGCTGACAGGTAGACTCGACTTTTGTTACCTCACCATTTTTATCCACCGTCATTTTAATCTGATTGTATAAAACCTCTAACCCTTTATACATTTTCTGAAAATAATAGACATATTCATTATTATTTTGGAATACTCCGTCTGCCTTAAGCTCAGTATCCGGATTTATTATTCCAAGCAGTGTTTTCATCTGGTACAGAGCTGTCCGCGCTGTATCACTGGAATCTACTTTTACATCACTGCATTTTCCTGATAGTTTCTTTAAATATCCGTCATTGCCAAACTCTGCTTCATAATGTGGATTACCCATATTCATCTCATCCAGCTGTTCCCTTGTCAGGACACGGAGTTTCTCATTATCCTGTATATTTTTTCTCTTAACAATAACGGTAAACTTCTTTTTAAAATACATTTCCTTATAGCTGATGTTTGCAGTAATGTTTACCTTTTTATCCTCCTGCTGCCTTGTAACTTTACCATCATGCGCCACCACGGACTCATCCTGGGACTTCCAGGAAATCTGCAGCTGTTCCGGTGCCAGATTTTCAAAACAGATATTTTCTGTAACCATTTGTTCACAGTCTCCGTCTGAAAATCCAATCTGTGCATAATACGGAACTTCGGACGGGGCAATTTCTTTACTGCTCCATTCCCTGTAGGTATCAGTATATTCATACCACAGAGGATTCTCCAGAAGTTCCATATTTTTACAGATATCCTTTACCTCACGGTAACGGCTCCTCAATATGGTATTTCCGTCCGTCTGCATACGTACCAGTTTCCGTCCGTCTTTGGTTTTGCAGACACTGTAATATATCTTATTGCCTGCATCCATACGCTCCCAGCCTGTACCGCGTAAATCGAAATCTTCCATGGAAATTACGGCTTCTAACATATCCGGTGAAATATTCATCCTGCTTCCACAATAAGGATGCATCTCATCTGCCATACACTCATCCATATATTCAAGCAGGTCATCCTCATCCATAATGTAATCCGACTGCCACTCATCCAGCGATATGTATTTACAGTTTCCTTCTTTATCAATCATCTGCAGCATGTCCTCATGACCTGATGCCTCGTTCAGGTAACGAACAGCAAGCACTGTTTCATCCTCCCGGATGTTTTCCAGCCCTGTACTGTCCGGTTTGTTTTTTAAGGAAGTATCAAAAAAATAAGCGGATGTTCCCATTGCAAACAGTGCAGCTGCCAGAGCTGCTGCTTCCATGAATCTTTTTTTCTGTTGTTTTCTCCCATTTTTTATCCCCTTTGCCAGCCACCCTCTACTTATCTTCCATCCTGTTAATTTCCTTATATATTTCCTGCATTTCCAAATCTCTCTGGTATATATTTTCAGCATTATCCTTTAACCGCTGCCGGATGGAATCTGAAATTGATGCCTCGCCTTTATAACGGAGCTGGTGCTCCAGACTTGCCCAGAAGTCCATTGCAATGGTACGAATCTGGACTTCAACTTTTACCATCTGTTTTTTATTGGATAAAAACACAGGCGTTTCCAGTATCATGTGAAAACTCCGATATCCGCTTTCCTTGGGCTTTTTTAAATAATCCTTTACTTCCAGCACATAAACATCGTCCTGTGCCTGTAACATTGCTGCAATGGCATAAATATCATCAATGTAAGAACAGATTACCCGCAGTCCTGCAACATCCGCCAGCTCATTCCAGATGTTTTCCACGGATATTTCCAGATTCCTGCGTTTTAATTTTTCATAAATACTCCGGGGACTTTTCAGTCTGTCATGAATGTACTGGATAGGATTTCTTTCCCATATAAAGTCCATCTCCTGATTCAGGTTTTCCAGTTTGGTTTTTACTTCCCGTATGGCACATTCATATAGCATGTACAGCTCTTCCATTTTTTCAACTTGTTCCATAAAATCCATGGGAATTTCATCTGCGGGTAGTTCACTCCAGAATGATTTTCGTGCTTTCTGCATCAGTTTTCTCCTTTATACAAATATATTTTTCAACATCATATACTGTATATTATAGTATATTTTTCCTATTTTTGCATCTTCAGGTTGTTTTATATTATAACACTGGCAGAACGAAAAAACATTATGTATTGACAAGTTTTTAACAAAATTTGTACCCCGGATACTAATAATGGTATTTCCCCTGTTTTTTCTTCAGAAAAAATACCATCACAATAACCGCCATAACTTCTGCTGCAACAATGGAAAGCCATATGCCGTCCACCTTCCAGACCAAAGGCAGGAGCATGACTGCTGCAATCTGAAATACCAGTGTCCGCAAAAAGGATATTGCCGCGGAGATCAGTCCGTCATTTAATGCCGTAAAAAACGAAGAGCCGAATATTGCAAATCCCGAAAACAAAAATGAAACCGAGAATATTGAAAATGCATGGACCGTTAAATCCAGCAGTTTTCTGTCATAGCCTAAAAAATAACAGACAGCGGTTTTGCCAGCACGAAAGCGGCAATGAACATGATAACTGCAAATATTCCAATCAGAACAAAACTCTTTTTCCGAAGTCCCTGTAATTCCTTATGCGCACCTGCACCGTAATGATAACCGATAACCGGGGCTGTCCCAACGGAATAACCGATAAACACCGCCTGAAAAATCATGCTGACATACATTAGCCCCTTTCGTGTTTCCGTTGTCATTCTTCCGTGGTGCATTCCAAGAAAATCAAATCCTTCTTTACCATCCCACATGCAGATTATTTTCGTTTTACTGGATGTAACTTTAAATCCAGCTTCTCCATGATATACTGCAGTAAGTTTAGTGCATGCTTTGCACTTTTCTTGTTCTTGCAGATGATTACTGTATCGTCTGCGTACCTCACAAGGATTCCATGGGTTAGTCCATATTTCTCCCATAGCCTGTCCAGTGTGTTCAGATAGATATTTGCCAGTAACAGGGAAATGACTGAACCTTGACTTGTTCCTAATTCAGAGATTGTCAGTATATTTCCATATAAATCTCCATTCCGCCGCCTTTCAGTTGGCGGCACAAATAGTAATG
>CANOLA010000123.1 GCA_947566705.1 uncultured Lachnospiraceae bacterium
ATCGGGATAAAAGTCAGTAAAATTAAGGGTTTTAGACCTAATCAGCAGACACTAATTACGTCCGGTAATTCTCCAGGTCGCGGTTCATGACTGAAATCGTGGAAAATGTCTCAGCGGTCACCGCATCTATATCCTGCATATCCGTGTCTATGGAGGACAACAGTTCCGACATCCTTATGATTTCCGAACTGTTTTCCTCGGAAGCGGCACTGACTGATGCCATTGCCTCCTTTATATTTTCCAGTGACTGTACATACTGTTCCGTTATCCTTTGGAGCTGCTCCATTGATGTTTTGATATTATCGGATTTATCCGTAAAGCTCTGGGAAACATTGCCAAAATTTTCATAATCTGCGATAATCTTATCCTGCAAAAGCAAAAGCATCTCTTCCGACAGACTATCCAGCCCTTTAATGGCTTCCACCACCTCTTTGCTCATTTTCTGGATTTCATTTGCCGCATCGTTTGTACTGCCTGCCAGTTTTCCTATTTCTTCCGCCACAACAGCAAAGCCTCTTCCCGCTTCCCCCGCCCTTGCCGCTTCTATAGAAGCGTTTAAAGCCAGAAGATTGGTCTGTTCTGAGATTGCAAGAATCGTATCCGACAGCTCTTTAATCTGGAGGACTGCGTTTGCTTTCTGCTTTTCTATCTGTAAACTCCGGGACATCGTTTCTACATTTTCCCCAATCATGGACGCCGAATGTTTTGCCGTATCGTTCAACTGTCCCGAAGAAAAACTGATATCCCGCAGATACTCCGTATTCTCCGTAACAATATCTGCAATATTCTGAATGTCCTTATAAACAAGCTCCACCTGTTCCCCTGCAACTCCAACAGACGCTGCTATCTCCTCTGAAGACGCCACCATAGACTGCATCGTGTCACTGATACTGGTAATACGGGAAGCTGATGCAGAAACATGGGCATTGATATCCTGCATTTTATCTTCAATGCTGCCGGTTCCATTCTTTACCTCATTCACCGTATTTCCGGTTTTTTGTAAAAGCTGGTTCAGACTGTTTCCGATTACCTCCAATTCATCACCAGAGGAAATATCCAGTACTTTAGTCAGATCCCCGTCAGCAGAGATTACTTCAGTCAGCTTGTCATTTACTTTGATAAAATTTCTTTTCATGCCTGATGCTGCCAGCATGGCAGCGATTACTGCTGCTAAAAGACCTCCTGCTGCCGCAACTAAAATATTTCGGATAAGGCTGTTTAAAGATGTCTGAATGGAAGACGCCTCATAATCCACCGCCACAAGTCCAAGTACTTCACCATTATAAACAATCGGCGCATAACCGCTGTAAAAAGTCCCCCATTCATCCGTAAACGATTCTTTTGTCACAGATGATTCTCCTTCCATGGCTTCAAACATCGCATCCTGCGCCTCATAATCCTCAGCATACTCCCCCGGATCATCCGGATCCGTATCTACAACAAACTGAAAATTCTGACCGTCTTTCGGCATAAGCGTATAAACATATGTCACAGAATCTCCTGACAGAAAAAAACTCAGGGAATCTTTCACCTCTAAGAGTGCATCGCCGTCCCCCTCCATCGCTCTGGCAAAAACCTCGCCATCCACATTTTCAGCGGCAATTACTGCAATTTCCATTACATCCCGCATACTCTTCTGTCTCAGGAATCTTCCCATGGTAGAATAGGAAACCCCTCCGACAATCAGAGAAACGATTATGGCAGCGCCCAGAATAAAAAGAAAAAGCTGTGCTGCAATGCTGACTTTCCTGGTTTTCATATCATAGCTCTCCTTATCTTTTGAAACAATTTTACTGGTTTGCGCCTTCCTGCCCATAAAAAACCGCCCCCCGGCAATTCCATTTATCAGAATTACCAGAAGACGGATTCGTCCGTGTTACCACTCCCATTCACTGCCGCTTCACAGCCGGCAGCCTTATCAGGTGCTTCAAACCTCTTCCGCTGTAACAGGCGGTCCTGTCAGGACTTATCCGGCAAAACCACAACAAGATACAATTATGATAACCATATTTTAGCTGATTTATGTTTATTTGTAAAGACAGATTCATCATCTTCTGATTTTTCTGATTTTTCCTGTGAAAACAGTTTCTCTGGAAGAAATGAAAGTCTGCGTCCAATTAACCGAGCTATGAAACCGACCAGCACTGCTGCAATTATTGTGCCCTCTCTAATCCCATACAGCCTGCCTGAAAAAGCCACAGAAAGAACTCCTGCAATGACTGTCATGGAAACATCAAACGCAACTTTTGTTACTCCAAATTCACGGTTCCAGCGAAAAACGACTGCACGCACAAAAGACTCACCCGGAAGCATTACCACATCTGCTAATACCTCCATATAAACTCCGATGCCCAGAATCAGACATCCAAGAATTAAATCAGCAAATTTGGCTGCATAACTTTCTGGATGCACAAACCCAAGTATGTTCATGAATATATCAATAAATATTCCAAATGCAACGGAAACCGGTATTTGAAGCACATGTTCTAATTTGAAATTCTTTTTCAAGATAACTAACTGCAGCAGAATCAGGAATAAACTGAATATTACGGTAAATGTTCCCAGCGAAAATGGTAAATTCAGGCTCAGTACATATGGTATTGACGAAATCGGTGATGTTCCAAGTTCTGCCTTTGTTATCAGACTTACACCAAGAGAATTTACCAGTAAGCCTGCCGTTAATATAATATATCGTTTAAGCCGTTCCTTATTACTCATGTTTTTTCACCCTTTCTATATTAATATTGATGGCTGCTTTTTAACTATATCACTATACCTCAAACATGTCAACTAATACATGTTTATTCTTTTATATTGCATAGATTTTTTCAGAATATTATGATATAATAAACTTCAGATTGGCATGTGTCTGCAAACATTTTGTAATGCCAAACAGGCTGCAACTATGGTATCTTAATAATCAGTTCTTCGATGAAAGGAATTTATTATGGGAGTTTTACGCTACGCCATACTTGGTTTATTAAACCGCCAGGATATGACTGGATACGATTTGACAAAAGAATTCCAAACTTCCCTCTCAGAGTTTTGGAGTGCAAAACACAGCCAGATTTACCCAGAGTTAAAAACTCTGGCTGAAAATCATCTTGTTGAATTCAAAACAGAAATAACAGGAAATGTACTAGAAAAGAAATTATATTCTATTACAGAGTTTGGAAAAAAAGAATTACTGGAATGGGCAGAAAATTATACTAAAATCCCTCCCCTTCCCAAAGACGAATTTAAACTGCAATTATTTTTTTCAGACTGCATACCGGCTCAACAAAGAATCCAGTTATTGAAAAATCAACTTGAGCAGCATCAGAAATGGCTTGAGCATCTGAACCATAATTTAACCAAGTTTGATACCGTCCCACCCACTAAAGAGAGTGAGTTTAGCGATTATCTTGTTCTGCTGGGTGCAATAAACCGCGAAGAAAGTTCCTGCAACTGGCTCAATACCTGTATAAACTTATGTAAAAAAAGAGCTGCAAAAAAGTCTGATACCTAAAATATTTAAATATTCAAAATGGCTTTATAAATATCATAATCATCCTGCTTGAAAACATTAAAAATAACCTTTTCTATCTGTGTGTCTGTCTGTAAGAACTCTGTAACTGTCTGTACGGCAATTTCCGCCGCTTTTTTCTGCGGAAAATGAAACTCACCCGTAGAGATACAGCAAAATGCAATGCTCTTTAATCCCTTATCAGATGCCAGTTTCAAACAGGATTTATAACAGTCTGCAAGCTGTTGGCAATGCTTTTTTGTTAAAACACCCGATACAATCGGTCCGACTGTATGAAGTACATAGCTGCATGGGAGATTAAAAGCAGGCGTAATTTTCGCTTTTCCTGTCGGCTCGTCATATCCCTGCTCTATCATCAGCTCATCGCAGGCCAGACGCAACTGAATGCCGCTGACACTGTGAATGATGTTATCCACGCAGGAGTGGCAGGGTACAAAACATCCTCTTAAAGCACTGTTAGCTGCGTTTACAATCGCATCCGCCTTTAGTGTGGTAATATCCCCACGCCAAAGGATAAGTCGGTTATTGACAGGAGATACGGGAAGGGTATCACTGTCGGTAATCCCTTTTTCCTTAACTTCTGCACTCAGGTATTCATCCTGCACTTTTAGAAATTCCTTTCCAATCGGACGAGGAGAGCGTATATTTATAAGGCTTCTAAGAAGTCGCTTCTGTTCCTCTGTTCCGTCCGGGACTTTCATATCCTTATATTCCGGCAATTCTGAAAGCAGCTCTTTAATTAAATATAATCTTTTTTCACTATGTGTCATGCCCCAGTCCTCCTTTGTTTCCTCAAATACAGTTCCGATGATTCAAATCAGATATAACCTTTGCCATATCGCCCCCAATGCCGACTGCTCTGTTCCCAAAGCTCTCCGGAACAACAGCTTCATCCATATTCAGCCGGATTAAGGACAAATTTCTGTTTTCGCGAACCATTTTTTCAAATGGGAAACGAATAATCGTCGGTGTATTAAACCCAACGCCCAGTTCCAGCAATACCCCTTTTTTCTGTTCCATTTTTTTCAGAAAATCGCAATAACGTCCGGCTGCTCCATGCCAGTTTTCATCTTCCACAAAATACTGGTCGCAGCGAAGGTGCATTGTCATATTGCCGCCGCAGACCGGACATTTCGGCACCATTTCAGAAGGCACCAGACAGTCATGTCTTGCCTGATCCATCTGCCGAAACAAATCCTCTGCATCATAAATCTTTGGGTGACATCCCTTTTCACATTGGATATTACCATAATCTCCCTGCGTTGCAAAGATGCGCTCCGTCTGAAATCCGGCTTTTTGAAACTGATGGTCAACATTCGTTGTCAAAACGAAATACTCCTTTTCCTTTACAATTTCGTAAAGCTGCCTGTATAATGGCAGGGCAGGCGGAAGAAAACGGTTTATCATGCTGTGCTTTGACCAGTAGCCCCATTTTGCCTCCTGTGTGGGAAACGGATAAAAACCAGCCGCATACATATCCGTCATATACACAGAACCATACTTTTCTATGAATTCGCTGAAATTACTTGTAAACCGTTCTCCACTGTAAGTAAGTCCGGCGGCGGCAGACGCTCCTGCTCCCGCGCCAATCAGTATAATGTCAGACTCTTTTATCAGTGCGGAGGCCTGTTCCATCTGTTTTTCATAAGGGATATCCTGAAAAATATAATCTCTGGCGGGAACACCGCTTAAAAACTGTGACCAGTCTGTCTTCTTTTTCTGACTCTGCTTCATGATTCATCAACCTCCGACCGCTTTTTCTGTGACAGAAGCCCTCTTAGATGCTTCTATTGTGACACTACACTGATTCGTTTCTGAATGTGGCTGCCATCTGTATTAAGCGCTTCATCAATCATAGCGACAGCATAATCCGCATAGCTGATAACGCTTTCGCCTTTTGAATTAAGGGTGAGTTCCTCACCTGCAAGAATATACTTCCCTATTCTTGCCCCTTCTGCCTGAAAATCGCCTGCCGGACTTAAATATGTCCATTTTACGTCATTTCTCTGACGCAGCTCGCCAAGCGCCTTTGCCATTGCTGCTGCAAGCGGTTTAAACATATCCGGAAAATCTGCACCGTCTGATACACATTCTGTATGCTCCGGATTAACGTACAGGCTTCCTGCACCGCCTACCACTAACAATCTGGTATCTGTACCGGAAAGAAGATCACATAACTTCTTTAAAGAAGTGCTGTGCAATGGGAGTGTGTCCTCTGTCCATGCTCCGAACGCATCAACTACAACATCAAAACCCTTTAAATCTTCTTCCGACAAATCAAATAAATCTTTACTGATTACCTTCTGTGCCGCTGTCTGATTTGTTCCCCTGACTACCGCCGTTACATCTACACCCCTGTCTACGGCTTCCTTAACAATCAATCTTCCTGCTTTTCCATTAGCGCAAACTACTGCAATTTTCATAGTGATTACCTCCTGTGTCGTTGTAATATTCTTTGTTACAACAAGAATATATCACCTTTTTGTTGTAATGTCAATGGTTACAACTAAAAATTTTAAAAAAATTTCAAGACACTCGGATGATTCCGATAATGCCTTGAATTATCAGCAATTTGTGATTAAACATTTTCTTCACTCAGGTACTTTTCCGTGTCCCGCTTTATGTCTGCCAATGTGATCGCCGCAAGTTCCCTTTCCAGCGCATTCTGTATCTGAATAAGCTTGTCATCCAAAATATGATGAATATTTCTCCCCACCGGGCAGTCCGTGCTTGGATTTTCATGAAAATGAAACAGTTCCCCCTTTTCAACACATTCCACAGCATTGTATATGTCTAAAAAAGTTATTTCATCTAACGGTTTTGTAATAGTAGTACCTCCGGTTCCCCGTGCTACAGCAATCAAACCTGCTCCTTTTAGCTGACCTAAAATTTTCCGGATAATGACAGGATTCACATTTGCACTTCCCGCAAGGAAATCACTGGTTACTTTATACTCGCTCCCGAACGTGTCTATACAGGCAAAGATGTGAACTGCCAGTGTAAACCGACTTGAAATCTGCATATTTATCTACCACCTTTCCGGTCTGTTTTATCATATTTTGAACTTATTTTACCCCGTCCTTGTTGTAATGTCAATTATTACAATTTGTGTTTGGGCAATACCAAAAATGAAATTTTAAATTCCACGCCTTAATTGTTTTGTGTTATAATATGTTGTAGGTTTTCCTTGTCTCCACTTCGCTTCGGTCGGGACAGAACAAATGTATATCAGCAAAATGGAGAATTACAAAATGCGTTTTTTATTTGAAATGGACAAAAAAGATTATATACCTAACGGAAGCGTTTTTAGCCGGCCTTCTGTAAGAGCTATTATTATTAAAGACGGAAAAATAGCAATGGTATATAATAAAAAATATAATTTTTATCAATTCCCTGGCGGCGGCATAGAAGCTGGTGAAAGTATGCAGGACGCTTTGATAAGAGAAGTCCTGGAAGAAACGGGATTATGTGTTATTGAACATTCAATTCAGGAATATGGGCATGTTCATCGGATTCAAAAAGGTATAACAGCGGATATATTTATACAGGATAATTATTATTTCTTATGCCATGTGAAAGATAAATTAGAACAACAGAATTTGGATGCGCATGAGGCGGAGGCGGGCTATACGCTCGAATTTCCGGATCCGAAGCTTGCAATAGAGGTGAATAGGAAGAATGTACTGGATGACTTCAGTGAACAAGAAACACGTGTATTAGAATTACTGATGC
>CANOLA010000124.1 GCA_947566705.1 uncultured Lachnospiraceae bacterium
GCTATGGGAACTCTTTTTCAAAATGCTGATAATCTTTACTATGCTTCCATGCACCGCCCCAGCTGAAACCATGTTCCGTAAAAAGGCGGTAACATAAATCATTTTCATCTATTTTATGGGGGAAATCCGCACTGCGGTCTGCATAGGCCTCACTGCCTGCAGGAGATGTTATGGTTTTTCCGTTTCTGGTCGTGATATACGGGTTGTAAAGCGGATTGATATCTACTGCAAGCCCGTAGGCATGGTTTGACAGATGTTTTGTTCCCGCAACCACACGATAATTAAAGCAGGAACTGTTGTCATCTGCCATAGATGCTTCATCGTCCCCGCCGTATTCATCCACCAGCCGTATTTTGTCAACCGGATATTTTTCCTTATATAATTCTTCAAATATCTCCACAAGGTCCTGCGCGATTTTTTTGTTGCAGACCAGTTCCCCTTCCTGCACACTGCCGTTAAAATCATAATACTGCACATGGACAAGGGAAAGGTCCCCGTAACTGATTTCCATATTTTCATCCGAATCAGGATAGGAGACTCCGGTTATCTTTTCCTTTATCTCCTTTGTTAAATCCGAGGCATAAAACAGTTTCGGTTTTTCCTGATTAATGGTTTCTTTCACGGTCTGTGACGTTTCAGTTTCAGATATTCCAGTTTCAACTATTTCAGTTTCAGTTTTTTGGGTTTCAGTTCTTCCGGTTTCCGTCATTTCGGATGATGTTTTTTTTGGCACGGCATCCTCCCCCAGTCCACACCACTGGTATAATATTCCATATAATTCCCTCATATAATAAGTTGGCAGAAGCCACCACGCGGTATGTCCCGGCACCGCACCGTATTTTAATCCAAGCTCTTTTGCAATTTCCCCGGCGCGGTACTCATGAAACTCGCTGGTCGCAATGGCGATTTCTGTATTCAGTCCTTTTTCTTCTATGACTTCAAGACTGTTTGCCAGATTCTCCCTTGTGGTTGTGGAAGTGTCCTCCAGATACAGACGGGAAGTATCAATACCTTTATCTTCCAGATAACGGTACATGCACAGCGCCTCACTGATATCCTCATCCTTGCCCTGTCCGCCCGATAAAACGCAGTCTGCATCCTCATTCTCCACAAGGTAATCATACGCTGCATCCAGACGCTCCCGTAAAGTCCGGCTCGCTTTTTCCCCGTAAACCTTACAGCCAAGCACTATGAGCGTGGCATTTTCCCCCGGTTTTTTCTTTGTAGCTTTTACCAGACAGACTGTCTCAGCCGCCGCAAGTACCACCACGGAAACGACAAGAAATACCATAATTGATAAAAATATTTTCCCAGGGGTTTTCTTCCAGATTCCACTGATTTTTTTATGAATCCCCGGCATAAAAATCCCGTATAATAACAGTATACTTCCCAGCAGAAGTCCTGTTGCATTTCCAATATTAATAATTCTGCGCAGAACCAGCGGAATGCCGAAAATTACAAGCAGCACCGCCCCCGCCATAACCGGAACCAGCCGTTTTATCATATGTTTTCTCCTTTTTCGAGTAGTCTGTCTTATTTTTCACAAAGCAGTTTTTCCAGTTCATTTTTTCCCTGCTCATAACTGCGGAAAACAATTCCATGAATCCCTTTTTTCTCTGCTCCCTCAATATTTTCCGGACGGTCGTCAATGAAAACACTTTCCTCCGGTTTCAGACGGAAGGTATCGCAGATATAATCATAAATGGCGGCATCCGGCTTTAACAGCTTCAAAGCATATGAAAATACCGCACCGTCCACAAGCGGCAGGAACTTTAATTTATCCTTTGTCTGGTTTAACATGTTTTCTGAATAATTGGAAAGGATATAAACGCTGTATCCCCTTTCCTTTAAATCGGTAATCCATTCCAGCGCATATGGTAAAAGTTCGATTGTTCCGCCAACGGTTGTATGAACCAGCCGGATTTCATCCGCAAGTTCCGGTGCATTTGCGGTAAATGCCTTAAGAAATTCCTCTGTTGTACGCAGTCCCTGGTCGGACTCATCCCACAGCGGGTTTTCAAACACTGCGGTATGAATCCGTTTTCTTGTTTCTGCATCAAACCCAAGGCTTTGCATATATGCATCCGGTTCATAGGATACCAGAACTTTTCCCACGTCAAATATGATGTTCTTTATCATGATTTCCATACCTCATAATTATTCTTTGTTGTTTTCTTCACCTTATAAAGGGAACTGTCCGCATGCTTCAGCAAATCAGAAATCATGTCTACATTTTTTGCTTTGTCCACTGCAATTCCGATGGAGCAGGAAAGTTTGTTTTTATCCGGAATATCTACAGTTCTTCCTACATTTTCAGAAATTTCATCTGCAAATGCATGGTTTTCTTTCAGCTTTTCAAAAATAGACTCAGCCACTTTTTTCCCGTAATCCGGATTCTGGTTTTTTGCAACGATAACAAATTCATCCCCGCCGTAACGAACCACATATCCGCTTTTTCCTATAATGGTTTTAAAAAGATTCGCAAATAGCTTCAGCACCATATCCCCGACATCATGTCCGAAGGTGTCATTGCAGTATTTAAAGTTATCCAGATCGATATACATAACAATGAGGTAACGCAGGTCATCATCCTCATCGTCAATCCTTTCGTCCACAATCTTATTGAATCCCTGCCTGTTTAAAAGTCCAGTCAGGCTGTCTGTCTGTGCAAGGTTTTCCAGCAGCAGGTTTTTTGTCTTCAGCTCATCGTTCATTTCACGAATCCGTTTTCTTGCCTCTGCCCGGTAGATTTCGTTCATTAACTGCCTGAGTCCCAGAACCATAATATGAAGGTCAGACTTGTTCAGCATCACCTCTGCTGAAGAAAAATTATCATATACAATCTGGTAGGTAATAAACACTGTCTGAAGCTCATCTTTGGAAAACAGCGGAATACCAATCATGGATACCACGGAATTCATTCCGAAATTGGAAATAATTTCCTCATATTCCTCGAAGTTTCCATCTATCCTGGAAACCACAAAACTGGATTTCCGGTTGATAAAAAAATCTGCTATTCTGTCCAGCATTCCCGGTTTCATTGATATCTCACAGTCACAGTACTTCATGTCCTTCTGACCATTTTTATCAATCTGAAACAGTAAAATCCTGTCCAGCCCAAAATAGTTTTTCAGGGTAAGCATGGATTTTTCTATCATCTCTTCTTCTTTTAAATCCTCTGCCAGAAACATTTCCTGCCAGCTTGACAGAAAATCTATATTTTTATTTTTTATCGTGAGGGCACGCTCTGCCCCCAGCTCGCGTGCCATGGACAAAATCATATCTATGTCCGTATTTATTTCCAGTTTCCATTCCGGTTTTTTCGTCTTTTTATCTGCCAGAAGACCCTTTAATTTTGCAACTGTAACTGATTTTTGTTTTTCAATATTAAACTGAAGGCACTGCTCCAGAAGTTCTTTTCTGTCTTCATCCCTTCCCAGAATCCGGAGCACCTCCGCGTGTTCATATACCAGCAGCGGATAGGAAACCAGCTTGCTGCCGCCGGAACGGTCCATATGAAAACGGGCGCATTCAAACTTCTGCAGGGCTTCTTCCATTTTGCCCTCTTTCTGTAAAACCAGTCCAAGCCCCAGATAATAATAAAACAGTTCGTCATCCCAGAAGTCATACACCGGCTTTCCGTCCGGCTTAAATATATGCCGGAAAATCCGCTCCATTTTTTCCATATAAATCTGGGCTTTATATCCATTGCCAAGTTTAATATGGGAAACCGCAACCAGTCCGTACAGTTTTGCACGGTTGCACACCCGCGGTTTATATACACCATAATAATCCAGAAGCTGAATAGCTGCCGTTATGCACTCACAGCATCTTTTAAAATCCTCCGCCATCAGTGCGTTGATTCCCATATTATATAATGTCTCGCTTGCCATTACCGGATTTCCAAGCCGGTAATAAATCTGCAGCGCCTGGTTATAATAGTTGTTTGCATGCTCAAAATTATCCCTGAGCATGTTATTATAGCCAAGTCCGTTATAAATGTCCGCCTCTTCCGTGCTGCTGTCCAGTCTCCTCAGCGCCTCAATACATTTTTTGTAATTATTCTCGACTTCATCCATATTTCCTACTATGGAATACATCATTGCGCACTTGCCATATGCCTCAATCACAAATTTGTCATTTCCAATCTGCTCTATAATCTGAAGCCCCTTCTGGAAAAACTTTAAGTGTCCCTCCGGATGCTCCCCCATAAAATATTTTTGTTTCCGCTCGAATCCATAAATGCAGAAATAGGCAACATGGTTCAGGTATCCCCTGTTTTCCATCTCCGTTATAAGCTGTTCATCAATATAATTAACGGACTCCTCGCTGTCTATAATAACATGTCCGAAGCATTTTAAATGTACAATCCCGCAAAGCATTTTCGCCAGAAATTCTCTCTGTTCATCATGCATTTCCACCGCTGCTGCTTGGCAGGCTTTTGCAAGCGACATTGCCGTAACCTCCTGCCCCAGAAAACACTGTGCAAGGCTCATGGCATAATTACAGTTAAATTTCACATCCAGACGGTCTGTTCCCATTTTTTTCACACGGTCACAGACCATAAGTGTATTCTGGTATTTCTCGGCATATAAATATGCAAACGCATACAGCTCATCCAGACTAATCCTTTTATCCTTGTCAATTCCTTCCTTTTCATGTTTAAATTTATATGTAATTTCATCAAGGTAATAAACCGCCTGCTCAATCGCAAGTGTCTCCAGCATTGTGTGTATCCGCCGGATATAGGTATCGACCGCCTCCGGGGCAGGCTTAAAGTACGCGGTTTCCTTATCTCCCGGGGGCACTTTACCGGCATTAGGACTTTGCAGAATCATTCCAAGATTCCGCTCTTCCACTGTGCGCACCATTTCCTCCCAGATATTATTCATATATCCCGGAATTCCAACCGTGCTGTCATAGGTACAAAACAGTGCCAGCCTCTCACCTCCGCAGTTTTGAAACAGAGAATTAAGATATGTAATTGTGGAATATCCTGCCAGATGAATTCTGCCGAAAACCATCAGCAGTTTTCCGTCTCCTGCTGCAGATTTCATAATATTTGTCAGGGACTCCATAAACCGTTTTCTGTCATAGGCTTTTTCATAAAGAATAACAGGTTCTTTTCTGATACATACACCATCCCTGATATACCTGCAGAGCATTTCCCTGTGAAGCGGATAGACATCGCATTTTTCCATAAAGGCTTCCGGTGTTTCTTCCCCGCTGTCCTCATAAATTTCCTTTACCCATCCGAGAAAAGGCTCGTATGCCTCGTGCATGACATTGGACTTAAACTCATAAAACAGAGCCTTAATGTCTTCCTGTTCTTTTAAACTTTCCTTCACCATATCACAAGTAATACGGCACGGTCCATTGCTTTTAATCACAATTACGTCCTGCCCCATGTTTTCCGAACCAAGCACCAGCGCATTGATGATATTGTTTGTATTTATGTTCATTTACCCCACTCCCACCCAATTTTCTGGAATTTTCTAAACTTTACTAAACTTTCTTCTATTGTAACATTATTTGTAGGGTTCGACAATCTTTAATTGCAGTCAAACATCATCATATGCTATAATTATCACTATGAACACACAGAATAACCTGAACATTCTTTATGAAGACAACTCCATCATCATCTGCCGCAAACCTGCGGGAACTGCCACGCAGACCAGACGCAGCGGACAAAAGGACATGGAAAGCATGCTCCTTTCCCACGTTGTATCACAGGGACTGCCGCCATATATCGGTATCATCCACCGTCTGGACCAGCCCGTGGAAGGAGTCATGGTATTTGCAAAAAACCAGAAAGCAGCAGGCGCACTGTCCCTCCAGGTCAGGGATCATACAATGGAAAAATATTACTACGCCCTTGTCACCCTTCCTGACGGAAAGGACTTTTCAGCTGCCACCGGTCTGCCTGCGGAAGGAACACTTACGGATTATCTTTCTTTTGATAAAAAAAGCAACACTGCAGCGATTGTTTCCGCTGGCAGTAAGGATTCAAAAAAAGCCGTTCTCGATTACCGCGTGGTATCAGAACATGACGGGGCTGCATGCCTTCTTATCAGACTTCATACCGGCAGGCACCACCAGATCCGGGTGCAGCTTGCCCATATCGGCACACCAATCTGCGGGGATTCAAAATACGGGAGAAAGACAGCATCCTCTCTCGCGCTCTGCTCCTGCCGTATTGTATTTGCGCATCCAGCGGACGGCAGAAAAATGGATTACACGATTTGTCCGTGTAATCCGCTTTTTGAAGGATTTCCCATTTCTCTTCAGACTTGTAAAAAATAGTTATTGTTGATTTCCATTATATCACGGCCACGGCATAAAACATTCCGGCAGATCAGGCATATAATAAAAATAATAATCCTCTATATAAAGCCATGTCCAGAAACAGGTATTGATAACAACGATCATGATATTAATGATCTTTTTTATTTTTTCTTCTTTTCCCAGCCGCCAGACCAGTACCGCTGCTACAATTCCTGCAGCAAAAGTTACTAGAATCAGAAATGTACCGCTTCCAAATCTATGGTCAAACCCGCCGGAGTCCCTCATAACCGCATCCGGTCCAAAAAACTTATCAAGCTCATCCCCTTTAGAATTTGCCAGATATGTAAGTATAACTGAAATCAGAAAATCCCCGGCTGTCAACAGCCACAGCTTTGATTTCTTCATCATTCTCCCTCCCCATATCCATAACAAATATACATCTGTTCGTTCTCAATACTGCCACATTTCAAATAATGGACAACTATAAAAATTGTTTATATAAACCCATATCCAGAAGGAGGTATTAATTACGATAATTATTAAATTTATAATCTTTTGTTTTCTTTTTCCTCTCAGTCTGCATATCAGTACCGCCGATATAATCCCTGCAACGACTGTTACTGAAATCAGGAATGTCCCCATTCCAAATTTATGGAAAGTCCTCTCCGGATCCCTCATCACTTCATCCGGCCCAAAAAACATATCAAGCTCATCCTCCTTAAACCATGCAAGACATATAAACATAATTGAAAACAAAAAATTACCGGCTGTCACCAGCCACAGCTTTGATTTTTTCATCATTTTCCCTCTCTGCAAACACTTGTATCATATACCAGCCGGTTGACGGTAGTAATAACTATACTCTACATAAACCCATATCCAGAAACAAGTATTCATAATTACAATTACTGTATTTATAGTAAACGACATTAGACTTTGTGCTTAAAGGAACAAAGTCTGGAAAATT
>CANOLA010000125.1 GCA_947566705.1 uncultured Lachnospiraceae bacterium
ACCGTATGTCCGGTGCTGTGAGAGGACGGCGGTTAGCCACCGCCTCCTACTCGATGGAACGGAGTATTTGAATAAATTATTTTGTATACTCCGCCCTGCTATTCGCATCCGTTGACAGATAGACCAGTGGGTTTACCACGACTTTGTAATTGTCGTAATCCGCTTTTGTAAAAGTCATTCCCAAATCCGCTGCATCCACCTCAGAAGTGTTTTTTCCATCGGTGGTTGTTATTGCAGGAGATATGTTTTTGAAATGCACCATTTTTCCATTCTTATAAAAAACAATGGTATATGGGTATTCCGAATACGAAGGTGCGCTGTCATACACAATCCTGCTGTAATCCTCTGTGTAGGAAACAACAAGTGAAGTTCCGAAAAAATCTTCTTTTTCCTCAATACTGTGTACTGTTAAGGCTTTTTTGTCTTTAAATGCAATCACATTATAGGAATTGGAAGATGAGATGAAAGCAGAGTTACTATACGCCTCCACATTTTTGTAATCACTGCACCCTAGATACTGATATTTTTTCTTTTCAATTTTATAGTTTACATCATTCTGTAAATTATAATAACGCCTGACGGTTGTGTTTGCAGGAACAGTGATTTCATAGAATCTGTTTGGGGTTGTTTTACCCGAAGCATCAATCGTATATCCCGCCAGATGAATATCCAGGGCAACTGCCAGACTGTTTTTCACCGTAATCTCCATGATATGGTTTTCCACTTTTTTGGAAATTTTCACTTTTTTATTTACAGTTTTCGGTGAATATTTTTTTATTACTTTTACCCTGCATTTATAGGATTTTTTACCGACAGAAACTGTGATGGTCACGGTCCCTTTTTTCTTTGCGGTTATCAGTCCGCCTTTGTCAACCGTTGCAGTTTTTTTATTGCCGGATTTAAATTTTGGTTCTTTTCCGGTGTTATTGTATAACACGCGGAGTGAAGTAGTCTGTCCCACAATCAGTGTTACATTTTTCTGGTTCAGCTGTGTCTTTTTGGTGGAAGCGGCGGATACCGCAGGAATACAGCCAAAACATAACACAAGTGTCATGACAGCGGCCATAAATTTTAAAACGTATTTTTTCATTAGTGCTCCTCTCTTTTGGATATCAGTCCATGCTGAATTTTTACTACGTAATTGTAGCAGAAAAGGTATGGCATGACAACCGAAAAAGCAATCCGCCATTGTGGATTACTGGAAATTTGTGTATAATAATAACATGTCACATAGGAGGAACCGCAAATGTCATTCGTACATCTTCATACGCACACTGAGTACTCCCTTTTGGACGGCTCAAATAAAATAAAAGAATATGTTGCGCGGGTAAAGGAGCTGGGGATGAACAGCGCTGCAATTACCGACCACGGAAATATGTACGGTGTCATTGAATTTTACCAGACGGCAAAAAAGGCGGGAATCAATCCGGTCATCGGCTGTGAAATTTACGTGGCTCCGAATTCCAGGTTTGACAGGGAAACCAGTCATGGGGATGACAGGTATTACCACCTGATTCTGCTGGCGGAAAACAATACCGGCTATGCGAATCTGATGAAGATTGTTTCCATCGGGTTTACAGAAGGGTATTATTATAAGCCGCGTGTGGATTTTGAAACACTCCAGAAATACCATGAGGGGCTGATTGCATTATCGGCATGTCTTGCCGGGGAAGTGCCGCGGTATATCGTGCGTGGTTTTTATGAAGAAGCAAAAGAAATTGCAAAAAAATATGCGGACTGTTTTGGAAAAGACCATTATTACCTCGAACTGCAGGACCATGGAATTGCGGACCAGAAGCTGGTAAACCAGCAGCTTGTGAGGATGGGCAGTGAGCTTGGGATTGAACTGGTGTGTACGAACGATGCGCATTATACCTATGCGGAGGATGAAGAGGCGCATGATGTGCTTTTGTGTATCCAGACCGGAAAAAAGGTTTCGGATTCTGACCGCATGCGTTATGCGGGCGGACAGTTTTTTGTAAAGAGTGAGGAGCAGATGGCCAGTCTGTTTCCCTACGCAAAAGAGTCACTTTCCAATACACAGAAGATTGCGGACCGCTGCCATGTAACCATAGAATTCGGGCAGTATAAAATTCCAAAATACAAGGTGCCGTCCGGGCACGAGTCTGCAAAAGCGTTTTTAGTGTCGCTCTGTGAGCAGGGATTTAAAGAAAAATACACAGACAGGGCAGAATATACAAAAGAACAGCTTGCTGAAATCCACCGGGATATGGTTTATGAGCTGGATATTATCGAAGAGATGGGATTTATTGAATATATCCTGATTGTCTGGGATTATATCAACTGGGCAAAGACGCATGACTGCCGGGTGGGGCCGGGACGCGGTTCCGGTGCAGGCAGCCGGGTCTGCTACTGCACCGGGATTACTGAAATTGATCCTGTAAAATATAACCTTCTGTTTGAACGTTTTTTAAATCCGGAGCGCGTGTCCATGCCCGATATTGACGTGGATTTTGAGCCGGGAGAGCGCGGACGTGTCATAGACTATGTAAAGGAAAAATACGGGGAAGATTCCGTAACAATGATTACAACGTTTGGAACCATGGCAGCGCGCGGAGTGATCAAGGCAGTCGGCAAAGCGCTGGATTTTCCGTATTCACAGATGGACCGTGTGGCAAAAATGATTCCCATGCGGCTGCCGGACGTCAAGGTGGTGACCATAGAAAAGGCGCTGGAAGTAAATCCGGAGTTCAGAAGTCTTTATGACGGGGATGCAGAAATGCGCAACCTGATTGATATGGCAAAAAGACTGGAGGGACTGCCGAACCATACCTCTGTCCATGCCGCAGGCGTTGTCATCTATCCGGGCGTGGCAAGCGATTATGTGCCGCTTGGAATTGCCAGTGACGGTATGCCGACTGCGGAATACAATATGATCCAGCTGGAAGAACTCGGACTTCTTAAAATGGATTTTCTGGGGCTGCGCAACCTGACGGTAATTAAGGATGCGGTAAAAAACATCAGCCGTTCCAGGGGAATTACCATAGATATTGACCAGATTGATTTAAACGACAGGGCGATGCTTGACTTTATCGGAACAGGAAAAACAGAAGGCGTGTTCCAGCTTGAGTCTGCGGGGATGCAGAATTTCATGAAAGAGTTAAAGCCGCAGAGCTTTGAGGATATTGTAGCCGGAATTTCCCTGTACCGTCCGGGACCGATGGATTTTATTCCTGCCTATATCAAGGGAAAAAATAATCCGGATACCATCACCTATGTGACGCCGGAGCTGGAAGAAATTTTAGAGCCGACCTACGGCTGTATCGTTTACCAGGAGCAGGTGATGCAGATTGTACAGAAGCTTGCCGGCTATACCATGGGACAGGCTGACAATATCCGACGCGCCATGAGCAAAAAAAAGCAGTATGTCATTGATGAGGAACGGCAGAGCTTTGTTTATGGGGATGAGGGAAGAAATATCAGGGGCTGTGTGGCAAATGGTATTTCAGAAAAGGCAGCAAATGCAATTTATGACTCCATGGTTGATTTTGCAAAGTATGCCTTTAACAAATCCCATGCGGCTGCCTATGCAGTAGTCAGTGTCCAGACAGCGTGGCTGAAATATTATTATCCGCTGGAATTTATGGCTGCATTAATGACGTCTGTGATTGATAATGCGGGCAAAGCGGCGGAGTACCTGGTGCACTGCAGGGAGCTTGGAATTTCCGTGCTTCCTCCCGATATCAATGCCGGACAGGGAGAGTTTACTGCGGAAGGTGAACATATTCATTACGGGCTTTATGCAATTAAGGCGCTTGGGCGTCCGGTGATTGACAGAATCATAGCGGAACGCGAACAGAACGGACCGTATACATCCTTACAGGATTTTATCGGGCGCACGGCAGACCGTGAAATCAATAAACGGGCGATTGAAAACCTGATTAAGGCGGGGGCATGCGACTGCCTGGACGGAAACAGACACCAGATGTGCCTTGTATACAGCACATTAGCCGATGACGTGCTGCGTGAAAAAAAGAGCGGACTTACGGGACAGATGAGTCTTTTTGACCTGGTTTCCGAGGAGGAAAAAAAGGAATATACCATACAGTATCCGAATGTGCCTGAGTTTTCAAAGGATGAAATGCTGGGCTATGAAAAAGAGGTGCTTGGCATTTATTTAAGCGGACATCCGCTGGAGGATGACCTGGATAAAATTAAGAAAAATGTGAACGCGCATGCAGCGGATTTTATCCGGGATGAGGAAAGCGGAAAGGTAAAGGTGGAGGATCATGCAAAAGCCACAATCGGAGGGATGGTCGCCGGAAAAAATGTAAAATTTACCAGAAATAACCAGACCATGGCGTTTCTTACCGTTGAGGACCTGACTGGTTCCGTGGAGGTGATTGTGTTCCCGAAGGATTATGAGCGTTACAACAGGTATCTGGAGGAGGATGCAAAAATATTCGTTACCGGGAGGGTGGACATTGAGGATGAGAGAAACGGCAAGCTGATCTGCGAACGCATTGTTCCGTTTTCCGAAACCAGACGGGAGGTCTGGCTGCAGTTTCCAACCAGGGAGGCATATGCAAAAAAGGAGCAGGAGCTGTTTGATCTGCTCAGGGACTCTGACGGCGGGGATGAGGTTGTTATCTTTCTTTCGGACTGCAGGCAGGTAAAAAGACTTGGAAAACATATGACCGTTTGTGCGGATACGGTTCTTCTGGCGCAGCTTTTTTCATTCCTGGATGAAAAAAATGTAAAAGTAGTGGAAAAAAGCATTGAAAAGCTTGCACAATAAGTATAAAATAGAAAAGATTAAGGGACAGATTATCATAATAATTATTTGGAGGAATTAACAATGGCTAAAGAGATAAACACAATTGGTGTTTTGACCAGTGGTGGAGACGCACCGGGAATGAACGCTGCAATCCGTGCGGTGGTTCGTCAGGCATTATCAAAAGGGAAAAAAGTAAAAGGAATTAAGAGGGGGTATGCCGGATTATTAAATGAAGAAATTGTTGACATGTATGCCAAAAGCGTATCGGAAACAATTTCCCGCGGCGGAACCATTTTACAGACAGCACGCTGTCTGGAGTTTATGACAGAGGAAGGCCAGAAGCAGGGAGCTGATATCTGCAAAAAGCACGGTATCGATGCAGTCGTGGTAATCGGAGGGGACGGTTCCTTCCAGGGCGCGCAGAAGCTTGCTGCGCTTGGAATCAATACCATCGGTATTCCGGGTACGATTGATCTGGACATTGCATGTACGGATTATACGGTGGGATTTGACACAGCCATCAATACTGCGATGGACGCCATCGACAAAATCAGGGACACCTCTACTTCCCACGAGAGATGCTCCATCATTGAGGTTATGGGACGCGGGGCAGGACATATTGCACTGTGGTGCGGACTTGCCAACGGCGCAGAGGAGGTTCTGCTTCCGGAAAAATATGACTATGATGAGCAGCGGCTGATTAACCAGGTTATGGGTGCAAGACAGCAGGGAAAACAGCATTATATTATTATTAATGCGGAGGGAATCGGACATTCCGAGAGCATGGCAAAGAGAATAGAAGAGGCAACCGGTATTGAGACCCGTGCAACAATTCTGGGACACATGCAGCGCGGCGGCAGCCCGAGCTGCAAGGACCGTGTTTATGCGACGACAATGGGTGCAATGGCAGTTGACCTTCTCTGTGAAGGCAAAAGCAACCGCGTTGTAGCGCATCATGGCGGAAAATTCGTTGATTTTGATATTGATGAAGCACTTGCAATGCAAAAAGGTGTTGATGAGTACATGTTCCAGATTTCCAAGTCACTGGTATAGTTACACAGAGAAAAATATGTGGGGCGCCGGGTTTTTCGGACGCCCCTTTTTCATGCGGCAGATGATGCAGTATTAGGAGAGTTCATGATTACAAGTACAGCAAACCAGCAGATAAAAAAACTTCAGGTTCTTATGAAAAAAGCTAAGGAGCGGAAAAAGGAACGTGTCTTTGTGGCAGAAGGAATTAAAATGTTCAGGGAGGCGCCCGGGGAATGGATGCAGCAGGTTTATGTGGCAGAAAGTTTTCTTTCGGAAGAAGGGCACAGAAAGCTGCTGGAGGGATACGCTTATGAAATTGTTGCAGATTCAGTGTTTCGGGCAGTTTCCGATACACAGACACCGCAGGGCATACTGACTGTTTTACGGATGCCGGAATATACACTTTCGCAGCTGTTTGCCGGGGAGAAGACACATATACTGGTTCTTGAGAGTATTCAGGATCCGGGGAATCTTGGAACCATGTTCCGCGCGGGAGAGGGAGCCGGGGTTTCCGGTATCATTATGAACCGCACGACAGTTGATTTGTTTAATCCCAAGACAATCCGTTCAACGATGGGAAGTATTTACCGGGTTCCATATCTGGTTACTGACAGTCTTAAGGATACCGTGGAAGAATTAAAAAAATCCCAGGTGAGCGTGTATGCTGCACATTTAAACTCTGCCGCAGAGTATGACAGTCTGGATTACACAAAAGGGACAGCCTTTTTAATTGGGAATGAGGGCAGCGGTTTAAGCAGCGCTGCAGCGGCACTTGCAGACACCTGTATTCGTATACCGATGGAAGGTAAGGTGGAATCGTTAAATGCGGCAGTATCCGCAGCAGTCCTGATGTATGAATGCAGCAGGCAGAGAAGAGGAAAGGATAAGCAGACAGTATGAGAATCTGGTTTAAAATCTGGAAAGATGCACATCTTCTGAATGCAGAGACCGTGGAAGATTTTACGGAAGACACAAGAACGCATAAAATATTCCGTTCGCTGGAGGAAGCATGCCTGCGGTTTGACCTGGGAAAACCAATCTGGCTGGATGCAAATATTGCCGAGTTTAAAAGACATGCGAGAACACGTTTTTCAGGGGATAATTTTGTAGAGGAAATTGAATTTGATTATCTGGAAATGCAGGTAATTGAAGAGGATTAAAACAGGAAAACAGGAGTGTAAAAAACAGCAAAAAATATATAAAATTTTATGCACTTTTAATATATTATATGATATAATTAGGATAAAAGGACTAAGGGAATGGGTAGAAGAAAATAAAGAAGGAAGGGGTTAAATGG
>CANOLA010000126.1 GCA_947566705.1 uncultured Lachnospiraceae bacterium
AGATGTAAGGGTGTATCATGTATACAGGTGGTACAGTATCATAAAGCAGGGGAATAAATCATGGACTCATTTCGTATCAATTTTGAATTAAAATCGATTGAAAAAATTATTCCATGGGGAGAAAACCCCGATTTGAGTATGCACTGGTTCGGACTTACGGACGGACTGCTCTGGATTCGTGCGGGTATAGAGACGATATATGAATATTCAGATGCCGCAAGGAAGTACTTTGGCGATAATATCATATATAATGATTACCAGCTTGCAAGATTTCTGGAGGATTTTTCAGGTATTCTGCCATATGTCCGGGAACCGGTTCCGAAACTGCTGTATGATAAAACCGGTGAAATTGAAAAACAGACGGATGCATGGAAGGAGCTTCATTACGAAGATGAGGATGCGGTTTTTGATAAGTTTTATGATGATGAATTTGAACCGCTTACAAGATGGTATTACAACCGCATGCTGGATTCGGGGCATCTGGTCGGCGGACCATGGATTGGCTGTTTCAGGCATGGTGACAGGATAAAACTATACTGGAAAAGCGATTACCGGCTGGAAAACGGAAGCAGTATCTGGACAGCACCGAATGGAATTTTTGAAATGCCGTATGCTGGTTTTGTGTCTGCTGTAAATGAATTTTACAGCGCTTTTTCTGAAAAAATGGACAGACAGGTGGAACTGGCGCTGCATAAGGACTGGGGCAGTATCAGGCTTGACAAAGAAAGACTGGTAAAAGAAAACGGGGAAAGAAAAGAGGAGTTTCGTCAGAAACTGCGGCTGCTGTCTGAACCCTGCCAGACGACAGACTGGGATAAAATTTTAAAGATATATGACAAATGTATTTCTTCACAGACTGGAGGTAAAAACAATGTTTGAAAAAATCTATTACATAGTAATTAGTATTGAAGGGGATTATGCGTACCTGAAACGCGAGGGAGAAGAAAATGAGGATTTAAAGTGCGTGAATTCTTATAAAACCAGAAATGCAAATATTATGTGACAAAATAAATACAAGTTGTGCCAAAAGCTTGCAATTGGAAAAAAATCGTATTAGCATAGAATTGACAAGGGCAGGAAGGGTGCTTTACCATAGATGAAATCCGCAGGAATGGAAAAATGAATCAGTTCTTGAAACTGGCCATACAAAATCCCCAGCCATTCCGGGTATCATTCTGGTAAAAACCATCCTGCCCTGTCATATAGGAAAACATATCACAGATGATGGAATCCTCCATCCGGACTGTTCCGGAATCAAAGCACGGGGTAACAAAATGAAGAAAATACTGATTGTAGAAGACGATACCGATCTGCAGGATGGACTTTCGTTTTCCCTTTTACAGGAAAGTTATGAAACAGCCGCAGCATCTACCTTAAAGCAGGCATGGGAGCTGCTGGATACCGGCATTGATCTGATACTGCTGGACTGCAATCTTCCGGATGGCAGCGGCTTTGATTTTTGTACAAAAGTAAAAAAGAACTACAGCATTCCCATACTTATGCTGACGGCACGCGATACGGAAATGGATGAGGTCAAGGCGCTGGAGCTTGGAATGGACGATTTTATGTCGAAGCCTTTTTCACTTGCTGTTTTAAAAGCAAGAATCAAAAAACTGGTAACGGATGAATCGGCGTCGCTGCAGCTGGTTTCAGGTGGAATCATGGTAGATAAAAATACCTGCAAGGTATATAAAAACGGAGTGGAGTTAGCATGCAGCAAAATTGAATACCAGTTACTTGTATTTTTCATGGAAAATGCAAAAATTGTGCTTTCCCATGAGCAGATACTTGCCCATGTCTGGGACAGCAGGGGGCGGTATGTGGATGAGAATGCAGTTCCGGTAAATATAAAAAGGCTGCGCGCCCGTATCGAGGACGACCCTAAAAATCCCCAGTATATCAAGACCGTTTATGGGATAGGGTATGTCTGGAGCATGTGATAAATACAGAAAGGATGCCGTTTCATGACAGCAGGGATAATCCTGGCAGTATCTGGTATTGCAGCAGTTTTTGCCGGTGTGGAATATCATAAAAGAAGAAAACTGTACCGTCTGACTGATAAAATGCTGGATGAACTGCTGGACGGGGAAGAAGTGGAAATATCTGACATACAGGAGGGGGAGTTGTCGGCACTTGCCGGAAAAGTAATCCGTATTCAGGAAAAAATCGAATATGAGGTTACGCAGGCGCAGACAGAAAAAGAACAGGTCAAAAGTCTGATTTCCAATATGTCGCACCAGTTAAAAACCCCGCTCAGCAATGTCATCATGTACCGTGATTTGATGGAAACCGGTATTCCGGAGGAAAAGCAGGAGCTTTTTCTGGAAAAAATGAAATTCTGGCTTGACAGGACGGACTGGATTTTACAGTCCTTATTTAAAATGGTAAAACTGGAGCAGGGAGTGATAAAATTTGAAGTGGAAGAGCAGCCGCTGAAACCGACACTGCTTGACGCCATCAACATTGTATATACGCAGACTGAAAAGAAGAACATCAGGATAGAAACAGAGCCGTTTACAGACTGCCTGCTGCTTCACAACCGGAAATGGACGGCAGAGGTATTCAGCAATCTTCTGGAAAACGCAGTGAAATATTCTCCGGAAAACAGCACCATAAGGATTGCAGTTTTCCCGCTGGAATTATTTACGGAAATCAGGATTACTGATGAGGGAATCGGCATCAGAAACGAAGAGCTTAACGATATTTTTAAACGTTTTTACAGAAGCAGCGAGGTGGAAAACCGGGAAGGCTCCGGCATTGGACTGTATCTTTCCAGACTGATCCTGGAACAGGAAAAAGGATACATGACCGTGAAATCAGAACATGGAAAGGGGAGCAGCTTCTCCGTATTTTTACAAAATCCCGGATTATAACAAAACTGTCATAATTCCCCCGGACTTTTGTTACCAGAATGTCAGATTTACCTGCTATTTTATATGGAAACAAATAAAAATCTGAAAGGAGAAGCAGCAAATGACAATTCTGCAGGTAAAAAATATCAGCAAACAGTACGGAGCAAAAGAAAATCTGGTCAATGCTCTGCATGGCATCTCATTTACCGTGGAGCAGGGGGAATTTTCCGCCATTGTCGGAACCTCCGGCTCTGGGAAAACCACACTTCTTAATTTAATCGGGGGACTGGATGTTCCCACGTCAGGAGAAATCAGTATCAGAAACCACAATATTGCAAAACTGAATCGGAAGGAACAGACCATTTTCCGCAGGAGGAATATTGGTTTTGTTTTTCAGAATTACAGCCTGATGCCGGTACTTAATGTATATGACAATGTGGCGCTTCCGGTTACCTTTGACAAAGGAAAACACATAGACCACGCTTTTATTGGGGAGTTATTAACAGAGCTGGGACTGTGGGATAAGAGAACACGTTATCCCAGTGAGTTATCCGGCGGGCAGCAGCAGCGGGTGGCGCTTGCACGTGCGCTCGCCAATAAACCGGCAATTATCTTAGCGGATGAGCCGACAGGAAACCTTGATTCCCGTACCACAGTGGAAGTTATGGGACTGTTAAAAAACAGCAGCAAAAAATACAACCAGACCATTCTGATGGTTACGCACAATGAAAGCCTTGCAGGAAACTGTGACCGTATTTTCCATATTGAAGATGGACGGCTTATGGCTGCAGAAGATTTTTCTGCAGGGGGAAAGGCTGGTGGTGAGAAATGAAGAATATATTCCACATTGCCTTTTCCTATTTGAAATACTATAAAAAACAGACGGCTGCGCTGTTTACCGGCGTGATGTTATCTGCTGCACTTCTGTCCGGGATGGGCGGACTTCTGTTCAGCGGAAGAAATGCTGCGTGTGACAATGCAAGAACGGAATACGGAGACTGGCATTACAGTATAAGGGCAGATAAGGGGCAGTGGTTTGACAAGTACCGGAAACTGCCTGAAGGAGGAGGCTTTACGGTTGAAAAAACCGGAATGGAAATTGTAAGAAAAGCGATCAGTGAGCCTTTTGGCATACAGTTTGTCTATGCAGATGACGGATATCTGGATATGATGGGAAGAACCGTTTTAAAAGGCCGTTATCCGGGAAAAGAAAATGAAATCGCAATGGATATGCAGACCTTAAAGAATCTGGGTGTTTCAGAAAACATCGGGACCAAAATAACGCTTGACGGCCAGACCTTTGTCTTAAGCGGGATTGTCAGTGAAATGCCGGAAAAATTGCCAGAGCTTTTAAAAAACGCAGACGACAGACAGGTGTTTGTAAATTCCACGCTGGATTACGGGACAAACGGTGAATTTTTTTATCTGAAATTTAAGGAAGATAAAATGCCGTATAAACAGCTTGCCGCATTTATGGAAAAGTACGGTATCACATCAGGGGTTTCCAGGAACAACGGGCTTGTCGGTTATATCGGCCTTGAGAAGCCGGGGAGGGCGTTTGATATTATAAAAACCGGACTTTCCTATAAAGAAGCGGGGCTGCCCTATATCTGGGGACAGCTGAATGAAACAGGGAAACTGACGGAAACTGCAATTCTGACTGCACTTGTATTTTTTGGTGCGTTTATTATCTGCAGTCTGTTTAAAATTTCCGTTATACGCAGAATGTCGGAATACAGTATTATGCAGACAATTGGTATGACGGACGGGGGTAATACCGCGATTCTGCTTGCAGAACTTTTTACCATCTGTCTGTTTGGATATCCGTTAGGATGTCTGTTTGGTAATCTGGTTTCATGGTTACTTTATGCACAGTGGGGACGTATTTTTATTGTACAAAGGGGGATGTACCACAGCGGCGGAAAGGTGATGGCGGAGGAATATGCAGCTTTACGGCTGCCTGATGCCGGAACATATCATATGAATGTACATGCGATGGTGTTCGGTTTTCTTTTTTTCAGTGCCTTTATCGTATTTGTCAGTATACATTTTCAGGCAAAAATGAGACGGCTGACGATCCGTCAGATGCTTGCAAAAGAGGTGAAAGCACGGCCATGCCGCAAAATTTACAGCCGGAAAAAAAGAAGCCTGACAGGGCTTTTAACCCACAGGTTTATGTTTGAAAAAAAGAGTACCTTTTTTGGGATTTTACTCTCGTTATCCATTGGGAGCGTCATTTTTCTGGGGACATTTTATGTGACGGAAAATACAAAAATCAATAACGAATTAACCTTTAAGGCAGATGACGGACTTGGTTCGGATATTCAGATTTATACGCAGTCGGATGTGCCTGCTGATGTTATACCGGAAAAAGACGTTTTAAAAATGAAGGAAACCGCAGGAATCCGGCAGTTTCATCCGGTGCGTTATCTTCTGGGGGAAATTCCCCTTAATGACGGTAAGCTTGTCTGGAAGCCTTTTTTTGCAGACGTGGCAGATGATCCGTCCAATCCGCCGGACCCAAATCTAAAAGAAAAATACAACGGGGTTATAGTGCAGACAAAGAATGATTATAAATTAAAGGTAAATATTTACGGATATGATGATGAGATGCTTGAGGAATTAAATGAGTATCTTTTAGAGGGAGAAATCAGGCCGCAGCAGATGCGTAAGGAAAACAGCGTAGTTGTAAAGACCATTATGGACGGGCAGGGGAATTATGACGGAATTGACATTCATCCGATGGATATGCTGGAACTAAAAACCATAAGCTCTCCCGATATGCCCAAAGAGGCGCTTAAATTTCAGGGAAAGGATGAGTGGTACCAGAGTAAAAACCTGAAAGTAGCGGCACTTGCCAGCAGGCCGCTTGCAAAGGTGGACACCTTTATCGGGGACGAGGGAACGACAGAGGTGGACATTATCATGACGAATGAGCAGATGAAGGAAAATTTCGGGGTGGAGGATTACAGAACCATCAGTATTTCGCTGGACGAAGCCCAGGGAGGGGAGGAGACTGCAAACATGCTGCAGGCATCTGCGTCTGAAATAAAAAAATGTGTTATGAAAGATTACCGCATGCAGATTAAGGCGCAGAATCTTTACCTGATGCAGAAAATGTTGTTTTATTACGGAATTGCTGCCATTCTGCTGGCTGTGAGCCTGATTCACATTATGAACAGCATGCAGTACCTGGTGGCGGCGAGAAGGCATGAATTTGGTATTCTGCGTGCCATGGGGGTAACGGATTCAGGTTTCCTTAAGATGATGGCAAAGGAGGGACTGCGGTATGGCATTTATTCCGGCATGACAGTTGCCGTAATGTACTTTGCAGTTCAGAAAATACTTTATTATTTTATGGTACATGTCTATCTTTACCTGCATCCGCAGGGATTTATCTCCCCATGGATACTGCCGGTTCTGGTGCTGGTAAATATACTTCTCTGTACAGCTGTCACACTCTTTTCCGCGGCGGGAATTTTACGCAGACAGATTATAGAGGAAATCAGGAAGTAAAAGGGGAAGCGCAGGCTTCCCCTTTCTTGACAATTATCTGTAAAAATGGTTTAATCTTAGGTGTAATGTCGTCAGTCTCTGATTGACGACGCTATTTAATTTCAAAGATGGGAGAGATAGAATATGAAAAAGATGAAGAAGCTTTTATCAGCAGTCGCAGTTGCTGCGATGGCATTGTCCCTCTGTGCCTGCGGAGACAATGGAACTGCACAGAGTAAGTCCGAAAGCGGCACAACAAATCCGGGGACCGCACAGTCACAGTCCGAGGGGAAGTCGGAAGGCGGAACTTACAAGGTTGGTATCTGCCAGCTTGTGCAGCATGAAGCGCTTGATGCGGCAACACAGGGATTTCAGGATGAGCTTGTAAAAGAATTGGGCGAAGGAAATGTGGAATTTGATTTGCAGAACGCACAGAATGATTCCAACACTTGTTCCACAATTGCAAACGGGTTTGTATCTGCAAACGTGGATTTGATACTTGCGAATGCTACGCCTGCATTACAGTCTGCGGCTGCTGCAACAGACCAGATTCCGATTCTTGGAACTTCCGTTACAGAGTACGGCGTGGCACTGGAGATTTCTGATTTTAACGGAACTGTTGGAAGAAATATTTCCGGTACATCAGACCTTGCAC
>CANOLA010000127.1 GCA_947566705.1 uncultured Lachnospiraceae bacterium
CGCCGCGCTATAATTAAATCCCAAAAAGCAAATTTTAAGGAAATATTAAAGAAAAAGTTTAAGACATTCCATGGAAAATATGATATAGTACAGAATGTAGTAAACAAATTCTTCCGGAGAATAAAAATGAAATCTTTAAAGTTTGAAAAAATATTACCGCGCTATGCATGGATTCCCGCGCTGACACTGCTTGCGGTAAATATGATTGCATATTTCGGAACACGGATATTTACGCAGGGACTGACACACCATGATATTTCCCTGCCGGCTGACCACATCCTGCCGTTCGTTCCGGCAATGATCAGTATTTACATCCTGGCATATGTTCAGTGGATTGCGGGATATATTATGATCGGACGCGAGAGCCGGGAGCTTTGTTACCATATGTATACCGGTGAGATGCTTGCGAAGTTAATGTGCATGTTCTGTTTTGTAGTATATCCGACGACACTTGTCCGTCCGGAAATCACCGGCACAGGCATTTTTGATTCACTGACAAAACTGATTTATGAGCTGGATGCGCCGGACAACCTGTTTCCGTCCATTCACTGCCTGGAAAGTTATGTCTGTTTCCGGGGCGCGCTGAAAATAAAAAAGGCGCCGGGCTGGTACAGGTGGGTGATGCTTGTCATGACGCTTCTGGTATTTGCATCCACAGTACTTGTAAAGCAGCATGTAGTGGTTGATATGTTTGGTGCAGTCCTTGTGGCAGAGCTTGGATTTTTTCTGTCAGGGAAATTTCACATGGAGAGAATTTTTAAAAGAAGAAAGCAATGAATAAGAAAAAAGGTATCTGGGCAGTCCTTTTTCTGGTAATTGCAGCTTTCAGTATCTGGGCTGTAATTGCACAGTGTAAGGATTTTTCCCTTGAAAATTTTAAAGAATGTATTAGAAAAGCAAATCCCGCATGGCTGGTTGCAGCGGTTTTTTGCATGATGGGATTTATTGTGTTTGAGGGACTTGCGCTCCAGAGTATCATAAAGGCATTTGGTTATCCGAAAGGCTGGCGCAAAGGATTCGTATATTCCTCCGCAGACATTTATTTTTCGGCAATTACCCCGTCTGCCACAGGCGGACAGCCGGCGAGCGGCTATTTTATGATGGCTGACGGGATTCCGGGAGCAGTTGTGACAGTATCGCTGATCGTAAACCTGATTATGTATACGGCAGCATTTCTGGTTGTCGGAGCTGTCTGCCTGATGATAAGACCGCGGATGTATCTGATGTTCCACCTTCCGGGGCGGATACTGATTGTCGTTGGTTATGCGATTCTGCTGGGACTTGGAATCATGTTTTATCTTTTTATAAAGAAAGAAAAGGTAATCTTCGGGCTTGCAGACCGTGTTATGGTTTTTCTGGGGAAAATCCATATTTTGCACCGTATCAATAAAAGACGCAGAAATCTGGTGAAAACCATGCAGGAGTACAGGGAATGTACAAGAATGATTGCAGGTCACCAGAAAATGCTGGTTCAGGCGTTTCTGTTTAATCTTCTGCAGCGTGTATCGCAGATTACCGTTACGATGTGCGTGTTCCTTGCCACAGGCGGGGCCGCGGATAAGGCGCTGGATATCTGGGTGACACAGAGTCTGGTTGCGATTGGTTCAAACTGTATACCGGTACCCGGGGCAATGGGAGTGGCGGATTATCTGCTTCTTGACGGATTTTCAAATATGATGAGTGCACACTACGCAACGAATCTGGAACTGCTGAGCAGAAGCCTTTCCTTTTACAGCTGCATCATCATAAGCGGGGTTACAGTTGTTGCTGCATGGCTGCTCAGAAACATTACATTGAAAGAAAGGATAAACCGCAAACAATGATAGGATATTTTAATTACAGTGAAATACTTACGTATCTGTCTGCAATTTCAGCGGGGGTGGGAATTATTGTTGCCCTGCAGGGAAACGGGCATCCATATCTGGGCGTGTTCTTCCTGTTGTTCTGCGGTTTGTGCGATGCGTTTGACGGAAAGGTTGCCCGCATGAAAAAAGACAGGGGGGCGCAGGAACAGAAATTTGGCATCCAGATAGATTCCCTCTCGGATCTGGTTGCATTCGGTGTGCTTCCGGCATGTATCGGTGATGCGATGATTCGCGTGTGTCCGACGATTACGGAGGTTCCCCGGCTGAAAAAGGGGGATGAATTTTCTTTTCCGTTTGTGGTTATTCTGTTTGCGATTTTAATGCTTTATATTCTTGCCGCACTGATAAGGCTTGCGTATTTTAATGTAATCGAGGAGGAGCGGCAGAATACAGAAAGCGGTGTCCGCAAAAGCTTCGTCGGTCTTCCGGTAACTACAGCGGCACTGGCATTTCCGACGGTGCTGCTGTTACAGTATCTGATTCCGGCGGATCTGACGCTTTTGTATTTTGCGGTCATGTTAGTGATGACGGTCCTCTTTCTGGCAAAAATTAATGTGCCAAAGCCAGGAACCCGTGGTATGATGGTTATGGTTGTACTTGGATTGATTGAATTTATATTTCTGATTGTCGGACGGAATGTTCTGCACTGAATAAGGAGGATGGCATGGCAAGAAAATCAGTTCCCGCTCCGCAGGAGGGGAGGATGCTTCATTTTTTATACCATACAGTACCCGGACGCATGCTGTTAAAGCCGCTGACGGGACGCACTGTGTCAAAATTTGTCGGAGGGGTTCTGGACCTGAGGATTTCCAGGGGATTCATCCCGCATTTTATCAAAAAGAACCATATTCCGATGGACCAGTACATGGAGGAAGAATATACAAGCTTTAATGACTGTTTTACGAGAAAAATCAGACCAGAGTACCGCAGAATCTGTATGGATGCGGACGCACTGATTGCCCCGTGCGACGGTCTTTTGTCCGTTTACCCCATAAAAAAGAACAGTGTGATTCCGGTGAAGCAGAGCCGTTATACAGTTTCAGAGCTGTTAGGAAATGCTGCTGTTGCAGAGGAGTTTACAGACGGCATTTGTCTGGTGTTCCGTCTCTGTGTAAACCATTACCACCGTTACTGCTACCTGGACAGCGGAACAAAGGGGGCAAACCATTTTGTGGAGGGAAAGCTCCACACCGTGCGTCCGATAGCACTGGAAGAGACTCCGGTTTTCACGGAAAATTGCAGGGAATATACGATTCTTGACACGGATCATTTCGGGACAGTGGCGCAGATAGAGGTCGGGGCAATGCTGGTAGGCAGGATTAAAAACCATCATGGCTCGTGGCAGTATGAGAAGGGCGAAGAAAAAGGAATGTTCCTTTACGGCGGTTCTACAATTGTAGTGCTGCTGCAGAAAAACAAGGTGAAAATTCCGTCCTATGCATATGAAGCGACCGCCCGCGGCGAGGAAATCCCGGTTCATATGGGAGAGAAGATCGGGGAATGTAATGCTCCGTAAGGAGCATTACATATTACAGAAACAGTTCCACAAGAAATACGGCTGCACATGCCGATGCCGCCACAACCGTCAGGCTCTGTTTACACAGTGCAAGAACCGCTGCCACAGCCAGGCCGAAAAATGCTGACAGCGGGTGGTCAGTGGCATAAAAGATGGCAGGAATCGTCATGGCAGCCAGCACCGTGTAGGGAATATAATACAGAAACGACTGGATAAAGCGGTTCTGTATTTTTTTTCTGACAGCGGCAAACGGTACGGCGCGAATCAGATAAGTTGAACCTGCCAGAATAAGCAGGTAAATCCAGAATGAAATTCCATTCATAATATTTTTCCTCCAGACGAAATAACGAATACTTATGCTTCTTCCACAGGAAACAGGGCTGCAGCTGCTGCGGCAGAAACCACTGCGCAGACCGTAATTGCAATCCCGTCCGATATATTTTCCAGAAACGGAATATAATAAAATGCACACCGCATCAGAACGGCACAGAGCACGGCACAAATCACCGGCCGTGATTTTTTCATTTCCGGCAGAACAATCGCAATGAACATGCCGTATATGGCAATGCTTAATGCGCTCATAAGCCTGTCCGGCAGGATACTTCCGAGCAGGGCGCCGACCATGGTTCCGCCTGCCCATCCCAGGTACGGAAGTACGCACAGTCCCGCAAAAAAGCTGCGGCATATCACATCCTCTGCAGATGCAACTGCAAAAATTTCATCTGTCATCATAAATCCGAAAATCCACCGCCAGATTCCGCGAAACTTTGCATCTGTTTTCTGTGACAGGGAAATTGACATAAAAGAATAGCGGATATTGATGGTAATCTGCGAAACCAGCATCTGAAAATACTGTCCCGGATGTATCATCGTTCCGATTCCGGCAAGCTGTCCCGCCGAAGTGACGGTCAGCATGGAAATTAATACCGCCTGCCACCAGTACAGTCCGTATGAAACTGCCATAATCCCAAAAGTAAAAGAAACGGACAGATAGCCAAGCCCAATGGGGATTCCGGCTTTTACTCCTCTTTTGAACTGTTCCATAAAAATACTCCTTGTTAAGTGCTTTTCTGCAGTCTGTTCCATATTATACATGCTTTTTGGGTTTTTCGCAATCCTGCCGTACAAGGGCTGTTGTAAAATTAAACAAAAAAATTTCGCAAAATTTAGTAAAAGGGATGAAAAAGGGAAAATTCGAAAATTACTGTTGAAAAATCCAAAAATTGTTCTTATTATAAATATAAGTTGCAAATAAGAAGAGGACTGGTCAAAAAGACCAAAAAAGAAAGGGGAAATTTACATGGGAAAAGGAATAGGCAAAAAGCTATTGAGCCTGTTTATGGCTCTCGCACTGGCGCTTACAACGCTTGCAGTGCCCGGAAGCTGGGGAGGGAAAGAAGCCTATGCGGCAACTAAAAGTAATATCGTAAGGCTGTACCTTAAACTGCCGACAGGGACAAGCGCAGGCGACTGGGCTGCCAATTGCTGGGGTGACAATACGGTATCAGTAACAGGAGGTACTGACGTCAGAATTGGAGGCACTTGGGGCAATCAACAGAAACCATCTCTGCTTGCGGGCACTACCGGATGGGCGTATGTAGACGTATCCGGAAATGTTACAGGGTTTCAGTTTGTAAAATGGATTACGGATGCGACCGATACCAGTACAGCACCGACCGTATATAATTGTTGGGATTCACAGATTGCAGCATTGGGTCTTACAGAGGCATATTATGATCCAGCGGAAGGTAAATGGTATAAGGAGTCATCATGTACGAATGAAATCACACCGCCTGAACCTGCAGTGAAGAGTACAAATTTAACGATACATTTCCAGAACTCAAAAAACTGGAATAAAGTATACAGTCAATTTGGTGCCGGCGGCAGCTGGAATGCAATCTCCGGTTTGGAGTATTGTAAGAATGGTATGGGCGGCATTATAAAAGAAAACGAAAAAAATGCCGGCTGGTACAGCTATAAAATAGTCAAACAGGATGGGGATACGGTAAACGGACTGTTTAACAACGGAAGCTGGGGAGATAACAACCAGACTGATAATTTCAGTATTCCTATCACTGCAGAAACCATGGAGGTCTGGATTACTTTCACAAATGCCACCGGAAAAGGTATAACCGTATCCGACACTGCTCCATCTGGCTGGACAAGCGGTGCAACAGTGTCAGCCCCTGTCAATCCGGCAGAGCTTTCTGCTGTAAAGAGTCCGGTCATTAATGATGACGGTTCCGTTACATTCAATTATGAAATCAGCGCAGCCAAACTGGGCGGGGAAAAATTATACCTGATGGGCACAGTACCTGGCACTACTTGGGAGAAAGGTCTGGAAATGACAGACGCTGATGGTGATGGGATATATTCTGTTACGATTAAAGATATTCCGCCAGGAAAATACCAGTATAAGTTTAGAGTTGGATCAACTGACAACTGGACCAATGATCCTGCGAACAAATTGCCGCAGGAGGGCGGTAACTCCGTACTGGTAATAGAAGGCTTTCTGATTAACTGCGAGAATCTGGCAGGTAAAGGAAATTTTGAGGTCAGTGCAGAAGTTACGGATTCGGTAAAGAAGGATACCATTCAATGGGCAATCAAGGATGCAGAAAAAAAAGCTGCGGCAGTTGGGATTACGATTGCACCGGATGGTTCTGATCCAACGAAGGCAGTGATTACAACAACAGATGATGCAGTAAACGGTTATTATACTGTGGTGGCAGATTATACAAATACGAAGGGACAGTCCCAGCAGGCGGAACAGAAGGTGTATTATACCAGAAAAGCATTTCTGTATGAGTATGAATACAAGGGCGGATCGCAGTACGAAGGAAAGTCTGACATTTATACATGGTCAAATTCACCGGCAGGAAATACCGGGGTGAAATTCCATGAGGTAAATGGTAAAAATATCGCCTATATTACACTGGATGACACAACGAAGGATTTTGGTTATATCGTCCGTCTTCCTGGTAAATGGGAAGCAAGTGAATCAGATGACAGGGAATTTACAGACCGTTCCTTAACAGCATATGCAGATGACCGTTATACCAAAGTCAGGGGCGGTGAAGGTATTGAAGTTCCGTATCTTCTCCCTTCCGGAAAGACATATTATGATGGCGGCATTGTATTTGCATGGCGTGATGACAATCGATTCTACAACAACACAATGGGTGAACTTTCAGGTAAAACGGTTCAGGTAGTAATTCAGAACAATGCAGGCACGACCATAAAGACAGAGAACATGACATATTCTGCAAAGGATGAGCTGTTTACCTATAAATGGACAAACGTGGAGGATGGAATCTATCAGTTTTATTTCATGGTTGATGGTACAAAGGTAGAAGACCAGTACTGGGGAGGTAAGATTGAATATAAAAAACCTGTACTGGATATTACCACCAAAGTAAGTCCGGAAGCAGTAAATTATAATCAGAACCCGGTGGTCTCATTTACCATTAAAGACCAGGATACCGGAAAAGATATCGAGGTGGCTGCTATAACGGCAGATCTTACGAATCTTGGATATTCAGGACAGAAAGTAGAATTTCAGCCGGTTTCCAAGGAGGGTGTTC
>CANOLA010000128.1 GCA_947566705.1 uncultured Lachnospiraceae bacterium
TATATTGCAAAATATGGCTGCTAAATATTGCGATATTTAACAGCCGAAGTAATAACCAGAAATTCACGAAGAACTAACACATCCTTATGGGCTTTTATTTGTACCAGTAATTGTTCCTTAAATTTTTCTTTTAACAAAATTTCAGATTCATTTCCAGTTTCATGAACATCAATATAAATACTCTCATGCTTCATTTTTCACCTCTGTTTTATCCTGCACTGCTTAAAAAGTTGTATCCCAGTATAGTGTCTGTTCTGACGGACAAGTTATTTTTTAAATATTCAGGGGTTTTAGAGATAATATTATAATTCATTGTTATATGGCAATCGAACCATTTCTTTATAACGTTCCTCAACAACCCCAATCATATTAAAATTTTTTCTTTATGTTTTAATCACCAACCCCCACTTCAAGTGGGGGGAAAAAAGCCCCAAAGGGCTCTGTTACTGCTCGCCTGAAAGGCGGGTGTCACAAGCAAGCGTATATTACTCGCTGCCGCTAAAAAGCGGCTCCCTCACTTTCTTCCGGGACTCTTCTGACTGTTCCCTGATATATTTCTTTATGGCATCCTCCGTTACATTTCCTACCGTCGCCACATAATATCCCCTGGCCCAGAACGCCTTATTCCATTTACTTTGCTGGTCCGGATGCCTATCATATATCATGAGCGTACGCTTCCCCTTCAAGTACCCCATGAAATTTGAAACGCTTATCTTCGGCGGAATGCTCACACACATATGCACATGGTCGGCACACACTGCGCCCTCTATTATTTCTACTCCTTTGTACTGGCATAATGTACTTAATATCTCCCGTACATCGAGTTTCAACTGTCCGAATAACTTCTTCTTTCTGTATTTCGGTATAAATACGATATGGTATTGGCATTTCCACCTCGTATGTGATAAACTTTTACTGTCCATTTGGACCGCCTCCTATTCTTGAGATCGGCTTACGACACCTCTCTCATTTTAGCATAGGAGGCTTTTTAATGGTATCCTCTCCGCTACAGCTTACTCTATTCTCCCCAGCATAGCTGGGGGATTGGCGTTTTCATTCAGAAAAAAGTTCAAATGCCTTTTCCTGCAATTCTATTCCAATATCCTCTAATTTTCTTAACATTTCTTCTTCAAAGCCATCTTTAAAGAAAAATGCTCCTTGAATATCAACCATGGCAATTGCTATTTTTTTTGGTACTAATGGTTTTCCTTTATAATATTTTATTGCATAGTCAAGGGCATCCATCACCTGGTCCAGCATTTCCATATCCAAAATTCTAGACGAATACAACTTGGTCGGTACTGATTGTAAACTCGCTAATCCTGTATAAATAATATCAACTGCTTGTTCTATATTTTTTATATCCATAAAACATTCTCCTTTACCACTGAATTTCTCCAGCGAAATATTCTGTTAAACATTTGGGCCTTTTCGGAACCTTTTTCCCCTGCTTCCATTTTTCCTCCTGTATGTTTCCGACATTCCTGCCATAATTTCTATTTTTTTAACAGACCAGTCTGTCTGTTAAATCCCATTAAAATCAATTTTTTCTAAGCAATCTGTTCAATCCGGCTTTTCCGGCATAAAGGATACTCCGCAATAAAAGGTTCAATTTTCTGCTTCATCTCTGCAAAAGAGCTTCCGTAAAAGTACAGAACGGTATAATCAGAACCTTCCCAGTAACTGTACATATGCCCAATTCCCTCCATTGCCAGTTCCATCTGCTCAATCACATAATTGATATCACAGGTTTTATAAACCTCCTCCGGAAGGTCCCTGCCATTGGAATAATAAGCCAGCCCTTCCAGTGTGCCGACTCCAATTTCTTTCTCCAGTCCCTGCAAAACCGAGCCTTTGGCAATGCCTATGTTATTGAGTAAGTCCACCAGCCAGTTTACCGTGCTTTCCTTATTATTTTTCAGTTGAATATTGATATCACAGTACGCAACTTCCCCGTCAGGATTCTGGGCTGTTCCCCCACCGGTTACCGTTCCCATTTTATTTTTTTCAAGAATCTCCTGCAGGGCATCTTCCAGTTCAAACCGGTGTACCGGCTGAAAGCGTGCATTAAGTTTTAATGTTAATTCCATAGGCTGGTCTCCTTTACTGCTGTTTTTTTCCTGCGGCACCGATGTTTCTTCTCTTCCATAAACAATGTCTATATATTCCCTGTATTCCAGCGGAATCGGTCTGTTAAATATCAGATCCTTTTCAGGATCCACATTTTTACCGAATTTATAGCAAAGATATAACCTCTCATTAAATTCCGGATAAATATGAACCGCAGTTAATTCATATTTATCAATGGTTTCATTATCTGTATAGGGAATTTCGGGCATGTACGAATCATAATCCCAGTCTTCCAATAACAGTCCCCGCCGCTTCCCTCCACCTGTATTGTTCGTTCATATGGTGTTCCCTGCCATAAAGTCACATCCCTGGTTTCCATCAAGTCTTTCAGGTGTATTCTGTATTTCGGCGGCTGGTAATTTTTGAGCGACTCTATTTTTTGTACATAGACGTTACTGCATTTGATAAACTGGCTCATAACAGCGGTGCAGAATAAAATAGGTGCTTTGTTCAAATCAATATTCTCCCAGTTATTATCCGTATTAAACAGATTAAATACTATCAACTGGCATTTTCCAATCATCTGGGCCAGCACATAAACATTTTCTTTTCTGTTTTCATCCTTACACTTTGTCTCTATGCTGATTACCCGGTTTGCTCTCCAGATTACTTTTTTCGTCTTTGCTCCCATAATTTCTCCATACTCTTAATATACTTACTTCTTATAGCATTAGATTTCTTCACGCCTGGTTTTCTTCTTACGGTTGGAGTATTCCATATCGGAAAATGTTAATTGATTCAAAGGTTCAATTTTCTGCTCCTTAGCCTTCGTCGGATTACTTCCCGGCTTCACCCTGACTTATTCCTTCGCGACGCAGTCTCTCTGATTCAGTCTCAATTACTGTTACTCCCATAACATTTACCAGCCTTTCTTCATTTTTATTTTCATTTTGCTATTTATATTATAACAGAAAATACCACAGAACAGATTTCTCTATCCTGTGGCTAACTACCAGATTATTTCTTCACCTTTTTTTCAATTCTGCCTGTTTGCGTCCCCACTCGGCTGCTGCTTGTTTATCTTCCGGTTTTTCACTAAGGATTACTCTGTCATTCATAATCTACACATCCTATCGCTCTTCATAAACAATATTGGCCTATGCATAACAAAGGTCCACTCAATCGCCTGCGAAATAATCAGTCTGTCAAACGGATCACCATAAATCTGTGGCAAATTAGCTATCTGATCAAGATGCTACGGATTTATAGCCAACAGTTCAATTTTATATTTCAAGCATATTCCGGCAATTTCTTCCATTGAATTTTTTATTTCCAGTTTACCTATACTGGATTATATAAATAAAAAATAAATTCATTTGTATCCAATATATACCCCATCACATATACTCCTTGAAACAATCTGGCGTTTCGTCAAAATCATCTGCCATGAAAACAAGCCCTCCAGCTAATGGGCCAAGCTTCCTTCCAGAACTTTTATTCACAGATATGTTCATAGAATCCGTTTCCAGATTTTTACCAGTTAATCCCTCAATACCCTCAAGAAGCTGCAATACATGATATACTTTATCTTCAGACATACGGCTGATAATATCAACCGCTTTTTCTTTCATAACTGTCATTATATCCATCCTCTCTTTACATTTGGATCAGACCTGCCTTCTGAATTTATTATAACCCCTTTCCGTCATTTTTACAATAAATTTTCCTCCATGCGCTACACTTAAAACAATATCGCACACCGCTTTTATAAACATTATCCGGACGAATGAGCGTCACCTATTGTACCCTTTCTATAAGGTGTTACCCAGCCCCCTACTGGCTGTTTATCGGCTCTGGTCCAAATGTATATTCTTTTTCCGCAATCAGAAGATACTGCAGCAGCGGGTGCAGTTCATCCCCTTCAATCAGGCTGACCTCCAGCAGATAATCAGAACTCCCGTTAATCCGGTACATACAGAAAGTATACACCTTCTGTTCAATCTCCTCAAACCAAAGCTGAACCAGCACTTTATCAAACTCTTCTTCTGGATCGACAAGGGTGCCGTAATAATTGTCTGAGCCAGTATCTTCCCTATCTGAACTTAAAAAACACGGAAAACGCACGTCTACATACCTATAAGAAATGTATTCCTTATAAAAACCCACTGTCATGCTAAGTTCTTGTCCCAAACTGTACGGATACCAGATTTCTTTCTTCACGCACTCCAGCTTTCCATCATTGTCAAAGTCTACTACACTGCGTATCTTTTCACTGTCTTCATCGGTAAAAAATGACTTCATTGAAAAAGGTATATCAGCCTTTTGGTATGGTGTTTCTGCATTCCCGTCAATTAACTGGTAATCATCATCGGAAAGAACCATCTTTTTTTCTATTTCTTTTTTCATTCTCCCAAGATAATTCGTTAGCAGTTGTTCCAAGCTGGTATCCAGTTTTTTGTTATGATAGGTTTCAATCCAGTTTTTCCGGTTTTCCTTGTTGTTCAGGGCAAGCAGATATTGCTGTAACATGCCGCCCTCTCCGGCAGTTAAAATACGAAACCCATATGTTTCACCAGAATAACTATGGTACTGACGAACCACAAAATAATAGCCTCCATCGTAATCCAGCAGTGCGGCATATCCTCCCCGTTCCGGGATGCTGTACAATAATTCCGGCGTTCCATTTTTTTGTTTCCGCCAGATACCTATTTCTGCAAAGCCACCACTTCCTCCAAAATTATAATACATCACCAGTTCCTCGCTTCCATTCTGGTCAAGGTCTACCAGATATGCACTTTCGACGTGCATGTCTTCGTAATCTGGTAAATTTGATAATGTTTCCCCAAAATATTCCTGCACCTGTTCCGTCGTAAGCAGATGCTCCTGATCCTCAGGCAACGGACGCTCCTCATGTTTCCATGCAAAACGATAACTCTGCCTGTCTGCCAGATGTTTCTTTAAAATCTCCAGCAATCCCGCCGGAAGCTCTGCTGTCTGAAATGCAGAACTTATCTTCCGTTTTTTCTGGTAAGCCTCCAGCTCCTCATAGCGCAATTCTTCAAATGCTTCCCCTTCTCCCTTTGACAAATCCAGAATACATTCTTGAAAAAGGTCCTCTTCCATCTGTGGCAATGAAATATGAACAGAAGGAGCCATGGCTAATGCTTCCTGCTGCAAAATGTCCTGCTGACATGCAGTCAGTGAAAACACAATCAATAACACAATTCCTGATAATAATTTATTTTTTACCACTGTAGCCTCCATTCACCGCCCGTACTTTGCCTCCCTATATGTTTAAAAATTATTTATGCGATCGCAATAACTGTCACATCTTTTAATTTATCAGTAACGAAAACATTTCATAGTACCTATCCTTACTTTGACATAGGAAATGGGCTGGTTAGCCATAATGAATCACAATACTTCTTGTAAAGTTCGTCCAGTTGTTCTGCCATTCTTAAACTGGATTCATAACCGGGTAATGTCCCTTCCCCGTGAAATGCCTTACATTGGTTAAGCCTATGAACAGCATTTGGGTATCCCACAAAAAAATAGCGTACAAACTTTTTGGGATAGTAATCCTCATCCTCATAATCTTTCATCACCGCTTCAGCCAGTTGTTTCATTTTTATAAATGATTTTTTATTCCACTCTGCAGGTGCGCAGAAGTAATCCTTTAACCCCCCGTCCGGACCGGTATATTCATAAAATCGTTTCATGCTGTCTTTCCCATTTCCCGTTTTCAGATCAGGCATCTCCCCATTATCTGTCAGGGACTCCCTGAACTTTCTGCAAAGTTCTTCCAGTTGTTCTATTCTTTCCGCAATCATGCTTAAATAAGATTCATTTGTGTAGCCCTGCAGCCGTTCGCTTTCTGAACACGCCCTAAAACGGGAGATTATATTAATAACCGATGGTACAAACAACATAAAATAGTTCACATACATTTTGGGATAATAATCTTCATTACCATAATCCTTCATTACCGCTTCAACCAGTTGTTTCATTTGGATAAATGACTGCTCATTCCACTCTGCAGTTGTACGGATGCACCCCATTAATTCCTCATCTGAAATAAAATATTCATAGAATTGTTTCATGCTGTCTTTCATGCTGTTTACCCCTGCAGCGTTTTATCGAACCTGCGCCTTTCCCATTTTTGGCTTATCCAAATACATCATATTCTCTAAAATAATTCAGGGAAGTCAATAACGCTTCCCTGAATATAAAAAGACAAATTCCATTCAACCCGCCGATTTTTATGGTTTTATTTCACTTTGTTTATCGTATAACTTCCATTACTGGTTCTGAATGCACTGACAACTGTTCCTATTGAGCAGATAAGCGTCAGAACGTATCCAATCACCAAATCCGCATAATAGTCTGACTGCGAACCCGTGCTGCTCAAAACATCATGCAGGCTGCGGTATGCCTCTGAAAAAGTGATATGATAGGATTTAAATGCATCATAAATTTCCCATGCCCATGCAATATTATTGGCAAAATAAATCATAATGGCCGACATCACAACGCTGGCAACTATCCCTTTGACATCCATGGCACCGCCAAACTTCTCATATCCCTTTAAGGCACAGATAACCGTAGCCGCACCTGCAATTCCCGCTATGTAACCGAGCTTATAAATTCCAATCCACAAGACTGCACCGATAATTGCCCCAAGGAATGCACCTGCCAGACCGGGGATAAGGGCACCCTTTAGTTTTTTGATTTCAGCCTTATTTTCCTCAAAATGTTCCTGAACCTAGTGTAGTGGCATATTGACATTTAACCAAATATTTCTGGCTATTGCTGCCGTT
>CANOLA010000129.1 GCA_947566705.1 uncultured Lachnospiraceae bacterium
TGATGGGCTGATTGATTATTCCACAGTCACACTTACTGGCAGTGAAGCAGTAAAAAAAGCAAAGGCACTGGGTTTGCGCGGCGGAGATCCCAAAAATCCTGAAGACTGGGTTACAGGATATAATTTCAAATTATCATATGCGTCCCTTGCAGAATCACCGGAGGAGAGAAAAATCTTTCTGGAAGTAATAGGAATTTCCCCAGATGGTAATTTTGCCCATGTGGATTTTGATGCAGTTACCGGAGAGCTTCTGCTTGCAGAAGAAAAAATCGAATACCCGAACGGGGACGTGGAGTGGAAGAAATTTTAAAAAATTCCATTTTTACTGAAAAAATTACCGGTTTTTTTCGATATGATAGACAGAGAACAAAAAGGAAAGGAGAACGCATCATGAATAAATTAAGGAGAAATCTGGCGTTTTTACTTGCGGTGTGCCTGATGATTACCTGCGGCCCATCCGTTGTGACAGCGAAAAAGGCCCATACCCTTGGGAACACCGTGACGAACCAGTTTCTTGATTCCATGGCGGCAGAAAATGAGGGGCGGATCTATTATGGAATCCGTAACAAAATCTATTCCGTAAAAACTGACGGAACAGGCAAAAAAGAGGTTTATACCGTAAAAGGCGGAGCCGGTGAAAACGGATTTTCAAGGGTTGCAGTCTACGGCGGCTTTATCTATGCCCTTTATGATTCCTACGGCGGTTCGGACGGAACCAGAAATAAGCTGGTCCGCGTAAAACCGGACGGAAGCGGTTTTAAAAGCTTTGGTTATGCCCTGACAGCAGCAGCCGCAGACGGAAAAATCTATTACACAAAGGCGGAGCTGGTATCAGATGAGTATGACAACAGCTATCTGCGCCCGGCAGGGGTTTATTCCATGAACCCGGACGGCAGCAGTAAAAAAGCGCTTGTGAAAAAGAAGGATACATCAGTACTTGCCATTGACGGGGCAGACATATATTACCAGACGAGGGATTCCCGGACAGGGAAGCTGGTAATATACTGCTGCGGCATGAATGGAAAAAAGGCAAAGAAACTGGTAACCATTGACGGCAGGGGAGGTAATTATGCCCTGTCCGGCAGCAGTTTCTTTTATTCAGAGGAAACACCGGATGATAAAAAGGGATTTAAAACCGATGTTTACCGCCTGAACATGAAAAGCGGAAAAACAAAAAAGGTTTATACCTGCAAATCAGGAGATACCCTGGAAAGCCTTTTTATCGAGGGGAACAGCATGTATCTTGCGACCTATGATGAAGGTCTGAAAAAAATTAATCTGGAAACAAAAAAAGAAACCACGCTGGTAAGCAGTTCCCAAAAAAGCCCGGTTTATGCGGTCAACGGGGTTTTTGTCAGTGTGATCGTGTATGAAAGGTACCGGGAAGACATGAAAAACGGCACAAACATTTCCATCATACTTGCAAAAAAATCGAATGGAAAGAAAATAAAGGAAATCGGGGCATATTTTACCTCATAGAAATTTTTCATGGAAATTTTGCCCATGCAGTTAGACTTTACACCCTGGAATATATCTGCTATGATAATATAGAAGAAAATCCAGCTGGAAGGGATGAGTACATGAATGGCGCAGAAGTAATGAAACATGCCATGGATGAATTTAAGGACATACAGGAATATATGATACTGGCAGAGGGAGAACATGCCGTCATGACATATGCCAGGTTAAAAGAACAGTATCTTGTATTAAAAACACTGCTGAACAGTCTGGGTGTTAATCTTACAGATATAGATAAAATGAAAGAATAGCAAAAACCTCCTGCCGGCAGGCAGGGGTTTTTTGTTGCAGTTCCCTGCGGGTAAACTGCGCAAATCACGATGCGAAGAAAATATTCGGATGCGTTGTTTCATAATTAAGTGGAGGAAGAAAATCATGAGCAAAGAATTATGGAAACCTGGAAATATGCTGTATCCCCTGCCGGCGGTTATGGTTAGCTGCAGTGAACCGGGAAAGCCGGACAATATCATAACCATTGCATGGACAGGAACCGTCTGTACAAATCCGCCCATGGTATACATTTCCGTTCGTCCAAAGCGGTATTCCTATGAAATGATAAAGAACACAGGGGAATTTGTCATTAACCTCACCACAAAGGAACTGGCAAAAGCCGTGGATTACTGCGGCGTCCGTTCCGGGAAAGACGTGGACAAATTCAAAGAAATGCATCTGACAAAAGAAGCTGCGTCTTATGTGTCAGTCCCGTTAATCAAAGAATGTCCGGTCAACATCGAATGCAGGGTGACAGAATTCAAACCGCTTGGTTCCCACGATATGTTCCTTGCAGAGGTTGCAGGCGTCCATGTTGAACAAAGCCTTTTGGATGAAACCGGGAAATTCTGCCTTGGAAATGCCCGGCTGCTGGCGTATTCCCACGGGGAGTACTTTTCGCTGGGGGAACTGCTTGGAACCTTTGGGTATTCGGTGAAGAAAAAAAGCAGGTAAAATATGGGCAGTCTTTACGGCATCGGGAAATTAGCCTCCGGGTCAATGACGTGGTCCCTGAGGATTTCCTCCGTTGTCAGGCAGAAATACTGGTAGTCAATATAATCCTCCGGCATGCCAACCGGGTCGTCAAACGTCACATCCATATGGTACCATACGCCGTTAATCTGAACCAGATTCCACGCATGTCCGACCCCGTCAACCTTGCCCGTAACAATCTCGCACGGAATCTGCGCTTTATCGCACAAAAGTTTGTAAGCCTTTGCATATCCGTCGCAGACGCAGTATCCGCTGACCAGGCAGTTGTAAGCAGAATGATTCGCTTTTTCCGCCAGCATGGTGGAATAGGTGGCATGTAAAATGAGGTAGTCGTGGAAATACTTTGCCTTGTCCCAGTCATTCATTCCGTCAGTTTCCCTGACAATTTTTTTGACCTGCTTCCGGGTGGACTTCACATATTTTTTAATTGTTTTTTTATTCAGCGCATACTGGAACTTTACGGACAGCACCCGGTTCTGGCTGGTAATCTGATAGATACGCTCGTTTTTCAGGCCCCCGGCGGCAAGCAGGGTCGGGTCTGTGTACCAGAAAACATCCAGTACCTCCAGAAATTCCTTTTCCTCAATAAACTCCTGGTCAATGCCAACAAAAGTAGAGTGCTGGGCAACTGCTTTCTGCATTGCCTTGTAAATTTTTTTCTGCTTGCTGGAAAGCGCGGCATAACGGAGACTGCTGTCAAGGGCGGAAAAATTCTTATCCATTTTTTTGGCGGGAGCGGCGGGGTCGGGATTGGAAGGCGGCACCGTTACCTGCGGAGCTGTAACCGGCTCATGGCTTGCTGTATCCATAAGTATTGGAATACTGTTTCTGAAGACAAATAAAATTTGGATAATTAATATGGCAAGCAACACGGGGCTGAATTTTTTTTTCATTCCTTTTGTTCCTTTCTCTTAACAAAGACAACATTTGTTTATAAATATTATTGTAACATGAGAGAAATATGAATTCAATGAATTTGAAAAAATCAGGTTATTTTTACAAACCCGTCCTTCTGTGGTTAAATAATTCGTTTATGTAACCGATATAAATAAAAAGAAAATGCATATACAGGGAGGTAGCATAATGACAAGAGTGGATAATTACGCCGCAGCACAGAACTATTATAGTAATCCTGCAAATAACAGAACGGATTCTTCACGGGCAGGAAAGAACACGGGCACAAACAAAGCAGCAAATACAACACCGGCAAAGCTCAGCAAAAGCGCACAGAAAGTACTGGATGAATTAAAAAAGAAATACGGAAAAATGGATTTCATGGTTGCTGATTTTGAGGGCGATGAAGAGGCAAAAGAAATCCTTTCCCGCGGAACAAAGGAGTTTTCCGTACTGCTTTCAACAGATGAGCTGGAAAAAATGGCTGATGACGAGAGCTATAAAGAGAAAAACATGGACAGGATTGACGGGGCAGTCAAAATGTCCGAGCGGATTAATGCGCGCTTTGACGTTTCCGATGCTTCCGGTTCCGCTGAAGTAAAAAATATCGGCATTTCCTTTAACAGCGACGGCACGACATCTTACTTTGCAGAGCTGGAGAAATCATCCGAGCAGCAGAAGGAGCGTATCGAGCAGTCAAGGGAAAAACGCGCCGAAGAGAAAAAAGCCAGTGAAAAGAAGGAATCCGGCAGCAAACGGGTTACCATAAAGGCATCTACCGAAGATGAGCTGCTTGAAAAAATGAAACAGATTGACTGGTCAAAGGTGAAAGAGGAAAAAGCTGAAACGAGCGGCAGCAAGTTTGATTACAGCATATAATCAGATTATTAATATTATGAGAGATAAAATAAGTCCCATGCTTTTACAGGCAGCGGGACTTATTTTACGGAGACAAAGAAATAACATGGTAAACCGGTTTTATCCCCTTGGATTTCCTGCGGCTTTTGTGTTTAAGCTTCCGGTACTTGCCGTATACTTTCTGCTGTGTACCGATGAATTTGTGAAATGGCCGTGGGTCATCCGGCGTTGCCGCAGCAGCAGATGGCTGTAAAATATTACAGGGGATGATTTGTCTCTTTAAAATAAGAAAGTATTTCAGAAAAAACTTGTAGTTATCCGCAATATTGTATACAATTAATATAATATGCAATGTTTCTGCCCTGCAGAAGCGTTATCCGGGAAAGGGGGATAGATATGAAAGCGTTATTCAGTGTGATTGGAATTTTTGAAATAACCTGGATGGTGCTGGTAATAGCCTTTATCATAGGTGAGCTTGTCAGTGTCGGACTGACGTCCATATGGTTTGCCGCAGGTGCCCTTGCCGCACTGCTGGCTGCGATATTCGGGGCGCCGTTTCCAGTACAGGCGGGACTGTTTTTTGTCGTGTCCTTTGCACTTCTGGCTGCAACCAGGTCGTGGGCGCAGCGTTACCTGAATTCCAGGGTACAGCGAACCAATGCAGACAGTCTGGTTGGGGAAATCATACGGATTGAAGAGCGTGTAAGCAACATGGACCAGACAGGGATGGCGGTTGTCCGCGGACAGGAGTGGACCGTGCGTACCTGTGAGGATAATGTAACCATTGAAAAGGGGCAGTCCGCAAGGATTGTCCAGATCAGCGGTGTCAAGCTGATGGTCGAAAAAGTATAAGGAGGATTTAGAATGGGACCAGTAGTAGCATTTACAGTTATCGTTATTATCGCACTGATAATTATTGTAAACTGTATCAAAATCGTGCCGCAGGCACATGCAGTCGTAGTGGAGAGACTTGGGGCATACCTGACCACATGGTCAGTCGGACTTCATTTCAAAGTGCCGTTCATTGACCGGGTTGCCAAACGTGTACTTTTAAAAGAGCAGGTGGTTGATTTCCCGCCGCAGCCGGTGATCACAAAGGACAACGTTACCATGCAGATTGACACAGTCGTGTATTTCCAGATTACAGACCCGAAGCTGTATGCATACGGTGTTGAGAATCCGATTATGGCAATTGAAAACCTGACAGCCACAACACTTCGTAACATAATCGGTGATCTGGAGCTTGACGAAACACTGACTTCCCGTGAAACCATTAACACGAAGATGCGTGCAACCCTCGATGTTGCAACAGATCCGTGGGGGATCAAGGTAAACCGTGTCGAGCTGAAAAACATCATTCCCCCGAAGGCAATCCAGGACGCCATGGAAAAACAGATGAAGGCAGAGCGTGAACGCCGTGAGGCAATCCTGCGTGCCGAGGGTGAGAAAAAATCCACCATTCTTGTTGCCGAAGGAAACAAGGAATCCGCAATTCTTGATGCAGAGGCAGAAAAGCAGGCGGCAATCCTCCGTGCAGAAGCAAAGAAGGAAGCCACAGTCAAAGAAGCAGAAGGCCAGGCAGCCGCAATCCTTAAGATTCAGCAGGCAAATGCCGACGGTCTGCGGATGTTAAAGGAATCTGCACCGGACAGTGCAGTGCTGCAGCTGAAGAGCCTGGAAGCATTTGCGAAAGCGGCGGACGGCAAGGCAACCAAAATTATAATTCCGTCTGAGATTCAGGGAATCGCAGGACTTTCCAAGTCGATTGTGGAGGTTGCAAAAGAGAACTAATCGTTATCTTTCTATCACGAAAGGCGGTGAAAATATGAGTGAAAAAGAAATGATAAAGGTATCTGTGGAAGAGTTTTCCAGACTGCAGAATTATATGCTGGCAGCGGAAAAAGAATCAGATAGTTACAAGCTCATGAAAGACCGTTACATTGAATTAAAGGTTATCCTAACTTCTTTTGGCATCAATCTGACAGAGCTGGACAAAATAAAAGAGTAAAGAATCATACAGATGTAAAAGAGTGTAATCCCTTTGAAATGCAGCGTGGACTGTTTCATTAGTCAGGAGTATACTTTTGGTTCCATAAAACAGCCGGCTTTGCGGTGTGCTTATCAAAACTGCTTGAAAACGCCATGGAATCTGATATAATCAAGGATAAAGAAAGAAGGTGAACATATTGCTGATACCTGTAGAAGATATGAGCAATACATTTATTGAGCATTCTTTTGTAATCAACAATTTTGTTGTCATGACCGGGAAACAGATTAAAGATTCACTGTGCCGTGTTCTTGGCGACGGGGTTCAGTACCAGTGGCGCGAGAATGATGATAGAATCATTATACCTGATGTTTCCATAAACTGTAATACAAGGGACCGGAAGAATGTTTCACTGACCGGAATCCCGCGGATGGTTATGGAGGTCCTTTCGGATGCAACCGAAGAATACGACCGAGGGGAAAAGATGGAGATTTACCGGAAAGCCGGTGTTTCTGAGTAC
>CANOLA010000130.1 GCA_947566705.1 uncultured Lachnospiraceae bacterium
CGTATGTCCGGTGCTGTGAGAGGACGGCGGTTAGCCACCGCCTCCTACTCGATTGTCCATTTATTCTTTCACACGCTCCGTTGACTCCCGGATCACCAGCTTTGGCCGAAGCAGGGTTTTACTGATTGGTATATGGTTGATGAGTGAATTCAGGCTTACATATGCACATCTGCCGATTTCATTCCGCTCCTGCCGGATTGTGGTAAGGGGCGGGTCAAAAGCCGCAGCAACCGGGATATCATCAAAACCAATGACACTGATATCTTCCGGGACAGAAAAACCGCGTCTTACACATTCCTCAATAACACCCTGTGCAATCAGGTCATTGCCGCAGACAATTGCTGTGGCTCCGGCAGCAAGAAATCCGGGTACATGGTATTTGGCGCTGTCAGCAACATAATAGCCGAATGCAACCAGTTCTTTGTTCAGTGGAAGTTCCGCTTCTTTCATTGCATTTTCAAAAGCTTCCTGCCGCTGGTTTGTTACCATGGAGTACAGGGAACCGTTCAAAAATGCAATGTTCCGGTGTCCAAGGGTCAGAAGATGGCTGACAGCAAGGGCGATTCCCTCGTAATTATCCGTGCCGATATAGCAGACATTTGGGTTATTGCTGATAAAATTATCAAGCAGGACTGTTGGCATGGTGGTCTTTTCCAGCTGTTTCATCCATGGGTCATGAAGTGCAAAACCTAAAAGGAGGGCTCCGCAAAAGCCTCCTTTCAGAAGGTAAGTGTCGTAGCGTTCCTCCTCCTGAAAGGCAGGGGTTACAGGTACAATCTCCACATTCCACCGGTGCCGGAAGGCATTCTGTTTAAATCCCAGTACAATATCATATCCAAACTCGTCAATGGATTCGTAATTCATGTTTTCTATAAAAATGCAGAGCTTGCGGTTTTCTTTTTTTCTGGACCGTTTGGTGGAGTATCCCATTTCCACGGCAGTATCAAGTACCATCTGCCGAAGCTCGTCACTGATATCACTTGCGCCGTTTAAGCCTTTGGAAACCGTACTGACGGATACTCCGAGGCGGTTGGCGATGTCTTTAATCGTAGCCATATGTTTTCTCCTGAAATGTGTTATATACTAACACCATTATAATACAATTATTATAATAGTGCAATTGTTTCGGAAAAGTTTTTAAATTATTTTAGTGGTTTTGCTGCCAAAATCGGAAAGAGTTTTATGTTTTTACGTAAAATGACGTTAATAATTGATAAAACATGTTTTTTTCGAAAAAAGTCGGGAATAATATTGGCAATATGTACGAAAAAGGAAGGGTAAATACGTGAAAAAGGCTGAAAAAGTTTCATCACTGGTAATAAATATTGACAAAATGACGAAAAGATACTAAAATTACATCAAGAAACGAAAAAACACGAAACACATGAGTGGGTGCAGAGACAGGTGGTGCATAATGCAGATACGGGAAGCAGCCAGGGGTTCTGGAATCCTTCTTGCAATCTCCAGTCTTCCGTCCAATTATGGAATTGGGACACTGGGGGACGCTGCATATAAATTTGTGGACCTTCTGGTGGATTTGAAACAAAAGTACTGGCAGATTCTGCCGCTGAACCCGACCGGGTTTGGAGACAGCCCGTACCAGTCATTTTCCGCTTTTGCCGGCAATCCTTACCTGATAGACCTGGATGAGCTGGTGGATGAACATCTGCTTTTGCCGGAGGAGATTCGGGGATATTACTGGGGGAATAATAAATCAGAGGTTGACTATGCGGCACTTTTCGACAACCGGTACCAGATTCTTGAAAAGGCGTTTGGGCGGTTTGACGAACAGGAACATGGATTTCAGGAGTTTTTGGAAAAAAACAAGGACTGGATAGAGGATTACAGTCTTTATATGGCGCTGAAAAAAGCCAACAAGTATAGGTGCTGGACGGAGTGGCCGGAAGAAATTAGAAAAAAACAACCGGTTGCGCTTGCAAATTGCCGAAAAACGTTGTATAATGATATCAGGTTTTGGGGGTTTTGCCAATACAAATTCTATGAACAATGGTCAAAACTCCGGGAATATGCAAGGTTTAAGGGCATAAGCCTGATTGGAGAACTACCCTTTTATGTGGGGGAGGACAGTGTGGATGTCTGGATGCATCCGGAATGGTTTCTTCTGGATGAGGATGGAAAAGCAGCCTGTGTGGCAGCCGCAGTTCCAGACCGGCATTCAAGAAAAGGGCAGAAATGGGGACTTCCCCTTTATGACTGGATGGCAATGGGGGAGGATGATTTTTCATGGTGGAGAAAGCGGATACAGAAAAGTACAGAAATGTATGACATAATCCGCATGAACCATTTTTCCGGATTTGTTAAAAATTTTGCTGTTCCCCGCAAAGCGGCAGGCGCGGCGGCCGGGAAGTGGATTAAGGGACCGGGCAGAAAGCTGGTGGATGCCGTAAACCAGGAGCTGGGCAGTGTGCCGGTGATTGCAGATGATTACGGTGGTAAAACACTGGTTCCGGGAGTGAAAAAGCTGCTGGGAAAAACAGGCTGGTACGCAACCAAGGTTCTGATGTTTGCATTTGGTGATGATCCGGCAAACGAACACCTTCCGCATAATTATGAAAACCGCCGCATGGCGGTATATGCAGGAACGCATGACAATGAAACGGTTGCAGGGTATTTCAGGGAGCGGACAGATTATGAGATGGCTTACCTGTATGCATACCTTGACATAGATAAGCAGGAAGATATTCCGGATGCACTGATCCGGTGTGCCTACGCAAGTACAGCTGATGTTGTGGTAATACAGATGCAGGATATTTTAAAACTGGGAAATGAGGCAAGAATGAATGTTCCTGCAACAGTTGGGGAAAACTGGAGATGGCGTTTAAGCAGTGAACAGCTTCCCGAAGAGCGCAGGGCATGGCTCAGAAACCTGGCTGCAGTGTACAGAAGATGAAGGGCAGCAAGTTTTAACGATATGAAACGCAGAGCGTTTTATATAAATTCTTTAGAAAATATTTATTGTAAAGGAGAGGATGAATATGAAAAAGAAAGTTTTATCAGCATTACTCGTGGCTTCCATGACAGCCACACTGTTTGCCGGATGCGGCGACAAGACGGAGGGCAACAAGTCTGCTGACGACAACAAGTCGGTAGGAACTGAGAGCGGCACATCGCCTGAAACAGAAGGCCCTGTTGATTACGGCGAGGGTACACTTACACTCTGGGTTGCAGAGAACGCAGTTGACTTTACAAAAGAGCAGGTGGATGCATTCCTGAAAGAGAACGCACCGGGATACACTGCAACTGTTGAGGCGGTTTCCGAGGCGGATGCGGCAGGTAACATGATTACTGACGTGGAAGGCGGCGCAGACCTTTTCTCATTTGCACAGGACCAGCTGGCACGTCTGGTTGCAGCAGGAGCTGCACAGCCGGTGATTGATACCTATTCTTCATGGATTGCAGAGAACAATGACGAAGGTTCTGTTGCAGCAGTTAAATCCGGGGATATGACATATGCATTCCCGATGACATCTGACAACGGATATTTCTTATTCTATGACAAGAGCGTTGTGACAAATCCGGATTCCCTGGAAGACATTCTTGCAGACTGTGAGAAGGCAGGAAAGAACTTCTACATGGAGATTAACCAGGGCTGGTATCTGCCTTCATTCTTCTTCGGAACCGGCTGTGTCGGCGAATATGAGACGGATGTGGATGGTAACTTTACCAAATGTACCATGGACTTTGCTTCTGACAAGGGTCTTGTGGCTTTCAAAGAGGTGATTGAACTTGCTGAGTCAAAGGCTTTCCAGAACGGTTCATCTTCTGATGACGCGACAAACTACGCAGCAATCGTTACCGGTACATGGAACGCAGCTTCCATTAAAAAGGAATTTGGCGACAACTACGCATGTGCAAAACTGCCGAAATTCAAAGGCGCTGACGACCAGGAGTACCAGATGAGCGGATTCAAGGGATACAAGATGCTTGGAATCAAGCCGCAGACAGAAGAAGGCAAGCTGGCATTATGCTTTAAACTGGCACAGTACCTGACCGATGCTGAAAGACAGGTGGCACGTTATGAAAAGGTAGGCTGGGGTCCTTCCAACCTTGAGGCACAGGGAAATGAGGCAGTTCAGGCTGACGTGGCGCTTACAGCCTTAAGAGACCAGTTCGAGTTCTCCATTCCTCAGGGACAGTATCCGAATGATTACTGGACATATTGTACTTCATTCGTTGATACGATTATTTCCGGTGATATTTCATCCAAGAACAGTGATGATGATCTGATGAAGAAACTTCAGGAGTTCCAGGATACCTGTATGGGATATGCAAAATAATTAGTCCAAGATGATGCCGGGCGGTAAGGGGGATTCCCCCTTCTGTCCCGCTTTTTTCCAAATGGGGCGATGGAGGTATTATGAAAGATAGTAAAAAAGGCGGCAAGGCTGCAGGTTTTTTTAAATGGATTGGGAGAGACATTGCAGATATCGGCGTCACCTTTAAGGAAGGCGACTGGAAGACACGGATTTCTTATCTTGTCATGGGATTCGGCCCCCTGATGCGTAAAATGTTTGCAAGGGGTATTGCATTACTTGCAGTAGAGGTGGCATTTATCTGGTATATGGTGGCGTTTGGATGGGACTATCTGTCAAAATTCACGACGCTTGGTACGGTGGAAACCGGAATCGACATGAAAACCGGACTGCGTGTATACGGCCACAACAGTTTTCTGATTCTGCTGTATGGTCTTTTGACAATTATTCTGATTTTGTTGTTTATCTTTGTATGGCGCATAAATATCCGGGAAAACAGGAATGAAGAGCTGAAGTTAAAAGAGGGGCATCCGCTTCCGACCCTTAAGCAGGATCTGCATTCCCTGCTGGATTCCAACTTTGACAAGACATTACTGGCGCTTCCGGTTGCAGGAATTTTCCTCTTTACGGTGCTGCCGATTCTGTTCATGGTCTGCGTTGCGTTTACCAATTATGACTATAATCACCAGGCTCCGTCAAAGCTCTTTACATGGGTGGGGCTTGAGAACTTCAAAAACCTGTTCAGCTTCGGCTCCGCAGGCTTTGGTTCCACGTTTTTCCGTGTGCTGGGCTGGACATTAATCTGGGCATTTTTTGCTACATTTTTAAATTACTTTGTCGGCATGGCGGTTGCGATTCTGATTAATAAAAAGGGCGTTAAGTTTAAAAAGCTCTGGAGAACCATTCTTGTTATGACGATTGCAGTACCGCAGTTTGTTTCCCTGCTGTATGTATCCAAACTGTTTGACAAGGACGGACTGATTAACGTATACCTGATGAAGTGGGGGTGGATAGACTCGGCAATACCGTTCTGGACGAATCCCATGCTTGCAAGGATTATCATTATCGTTATCAATCTCTGGGTAGGTATTCCTTACATCATGCTGATTACCACCGGTATTCTGATGAATATTCCGGAGGATTTATACGAGAGTGCACGTATTGACGGTGCAAATGCATGGCAGATGTTCCGTAAGATTACACTGCCGTATATGCTGTTCGTAACAGGTCCGTTCCTGCTGACGCAGTATACCGGAAACCTGAACAACTTTAACATTATTTTCCTTCTGTCAGGCGGCGGACCGCAGAACGTGAAGCTGACCGGAGGCGCCGGAGGCACCGACCTTCTGGTTACGTGGCTGTACAAGATGACGATTAATGATACGAACTACAGCATGGCAGCTGTAATCGGTATTATGGTATTCGTGGCTACGGCAGTTATATCCCTTGTAGTTTATGGTATTTTACCATCAGTTAAAGATGAGGAGGGATTCCAATAATGGCAAAAGAACAAAAATTACACAAACAGCATACAAAGGCAAGTAATGCGGTAGCGCATATTGTTCTGGTTCTTATCAGTATTATCTGGCTGATTCCGTTCGTGTGTGTCGTACTTCAGAGCTTCCGCTCTTTTGAACTGGAAAAGGGAGGTATGGTAGATTATCTGCTTCCGAAGCATTTTTCACTGGACTCCTATAAGTGGCTGTTCAGCGGGGAAAGCCAGTTTTTCCGCTGGTACGGCAATACACTGATTATTGCGGCATTTGTTGCAATCGGTCAGACCATCATGGTGCTTATGGTAAGCTATGCGCTTTCACGGATGCGTTTCAAGGGACGTAATCTTCTGATGAGAGTGTGGCTGATTCTGGGAATGTTCCCTGGATTCCTTACCATGATCTGTCTGTACTTCCTGTTAAAGAACTTCGGACTGACACAGGAAGGTGCAATTCCTGGTTTGATATTAATCAGTGTTGCAAGCTCCGGTATGGGGTATTACGTATGTAAGGGATTCTTTGATACGATTCCGAAATCCCTTGATG
>CANOLA010000131.1 GCA_947566705.1 uncultured Lachnospiraceae bacterium
CTCCCGTCATCTCGGAAAGCGTGTCTTTAAAGATATGAATACTGCTGTTCATTGTCCTGCTGATATACAGTGTCAGGATTACAAGAACCGCCGCACTGGCAAGTAAAATTACCGCAATAATCACAATCAGGTTACGCTGTGTTCCGGACGTATTTTTTTCCACATTACTGCGTACCTCGGCAGTGAGCGATGACAGCTGTGCGGACAGCTCGGTATTTTCCTTTTTCAGCTCATAAATCTGTACGTCTTCTTCTGCCATATCCTCAAACGTCTTCAGCTTGTCCTCTGTCAGTTTTGCAAGCTGCTGTTTCTGGGCATCATCTACAACATAATCGTCCAGGTTTTTACTGATTTCCGCAAACAGCCCGCGTATCGCATCAGCTTTCTCTGATGTATCACTGCCTTCCACAACGCTCTTGCTGTATGAAGCAAAATCACTGTTTAACTTCTCCAGGGATGAGCCAAAACCATATTTATCAGATAATGCAAACTCTGTGGATAACACGCGGCAGTTTCCCTCTTCAAAATACATATCATAGGAAACTGAGGTATAATTCTGCATGTCATAGGACGCCGCCGGCATCTTTATTGAAATTTCCTTCCACCCGTCGTCCCCTGCTGAAATAAACTCAGCGTCGACAACCAGACTGTCTTCTCCTGCAGCCTTTCCCACGGACACTTCCTTAAGCCCATCCCCATAGGAACCAGAGAGGTCCTCTGCCGTAACAGCGGACAGATCAAACTGCTTATCCTCACCGCTGCCGTGGAAGACAATATTATTAATATAAACCGTTCCACTATAATCCACGCCGTTTCCACCAATTCTGGGAATAAAATAATCTCTTTTCCCATTCTGCGGAAGAGGATTTGAATATGGCATATGTACAAATTTCTTTCCATCTATATCAACCGTTTCCGTGGCTGTGGAAACATCCACCCACTGCGCATCCAGCCATAATTTATCATCCGCCACTGCCTGAAAGCCTGTTTTCAGTTCTTCATCAGATGCCAGAAACTTCTGGTAACTTCCGGCTTCACTGGTAAACCCGCGCTCTGTGCTTAACTCCCGGATTGTCACATAATTATCCCTGCATTCCTCCAGCGCGCTCTGCATGGATGAAATTTCTTTTCCTGCTGTACCGGAACCGGCAGCGCTTTTTGCAGACACAGCGCTCTGTTCCATGTCATCCAGATTTGTCACAATATTTTCAAGATAGGAATCTTCCAGAAAATACAGATAGGAAGTCTCCAGACTCTGGTTTTCAGACTGACGGACACTTATCTCATTCATTTCTGTCAGCACACGGTTGTTATTACTGTTTTTATTCAGTGCAAGAATCCCCACTGCCCCCAGTATAACCAGCGCCACAAGAGCCGTAATTCCCATTACAAGTATTTTACCCATAATGCTCTGAAAAAAACCTGTATTTTTTTCTGCATTTGAAGGTCCTTTCACCGGACCAGCTGAATTGCCTTTCGTGAAACTGCTTTGTTTTTTTCCATACCGTTTTCCTTCTCTGTCTACATTATCCATAGTTTTATGTGTATAAATAATAATATAACATCTCCCCGCCATTTTTTCAATGCTTCATTAACAATCTTCCAACCGACTGCCCCGGTATCAGAACACCTTCTATTGTAATTTTTTCCACAGCCGCCGTCCGCGGTTTCTCAATGGCGCGGATTAACTGTTCTGCCGCTTCTTTTCCTATCTGTTCTGTATTCTGCCGGATGGTGGTAAGTCTGGGATGCAGCATCTGGGATACGCGTGTTCCGTCATATCCTGCAACTGATATATCCTCCGGAATGGAAAGTCCCATCTCTGTAATGACATTCCTTCCCCCTATCAGGGAGATATCATCAGGATACAGAATACAGGTCGGTGCATCTTCCAGCCCAAGAAGCTCCCTGGTCCGCCCCGCCGCCCCGCTGATTGTCAGGTAATCCGCCGTCCGGATATATTCATCCGGTATCTTAAGTCCGAGTACTTCCGCCGTCCGGTAAAATCCCGCCAGCCGCTCACGGGTAACAGATGAGCCTTCCTGCCCATGTATATAGGCAATTTTCCGGTGTCCCATTTCATATATATATTTCACGAGGTCTTCCATACCCTTTATGTTATTGGAGCAGACAGCCGTACAGTTCTGATGTACATAGTCAATCGTAACCACCGGCAGGTCGCTGTCCATAAGTTCCACAACATCTTTTTCCGCAAAATCCGCACAGACAATTACAACGCCCTCCAGGTCACGGTATCTGCAGTGCTCATAATAGGATGTCCGCCTGTTTTCAAAAAATGTGTTAAGAAAAGTAATGTCATATCCCCTCTTCTCCACATTCTTCTTAAACTCATTAAGCACACTGGAAAAATATTCATGTGTCAGTCCCCTTCCTGCTTCTTCCTCAAAGAGAACGCCGACCGTGTAGGAACGGCGTGTTTTTAATGCGCGCGCTGCCGCGTTCGGAAAATAGCCAAGTTCTTCCGCCACTTTCTTAATCCGGCTCCTTGTTTCCTCACCGATGTCCTTTTGTCCGTTCAGTGCTTTGCTTACGGTTGCTGTTGAGACGCCGCATTTTTCTGCAATTGTTTTTAAAGATACCATGCCATCCTCCCGGTGTTTGGATTTTCAATTTATATCACTTTACACTTTACTATACACCTTTTGGAGGGAATTAACAGTAATTATAATTATTTTCTGCACAGACAGCAGAGGCGCCGAATTTTGCTTGAATATTTCACCCCGGCAGTGTATGATTTAACTAAGACAAACAGGACTCATTTTCGAACGGGGGATTATTATGACAATTGCACATCAGAAATTATATACCGTTGATGATATCTATGCGCTGCCGGAAGGAGAGCGGGCGGAACTGATTGACGGGCAGATTTATGATATGGCGCCGCCAGCACGGATTCACCAAAAACTTGTTTCCGAACTGACGCAGGCCATCGGACAGTATATCAAAGCCAGGAAAGGGAACTGCGAAGTTTATCCTGCACCGTTTGCAGTATTTTTAAACAGGGATAACCGGAATTATGTCGAACCGGATATTTCCGTTATCTGTGATATGAACAAGCTGGATGACAGAGGCTGCAACGGTGCGCCGGACTGGGTTATTGAAGTGGTTTCGCCAGGCAGCGAAAAAACAGACTACGGAATCAAGCTTTTTAAATACCGCTCTGCGGGTGTGCGGGAATACTGGGTTATAAATCCACGCACACGGATAGTCAATGTCTATGACTTCGAGCATGAAGACAAAACCGGACAGTACAGTTTTGATGATGTTATTCCGGTATGTATTTATGAAGGGCTGGAGATCAGGCTGGAGGGGATGACGGACTGACAGTCCACGGCTTCCCTTTATTACCAAAATTCAGATTTCTACCATGGTTCTTTCGCCCGCCCTGCTTTTTTCAGAATTTCCTATCCCCTGTTTTTTGCAAAGGGCAGAATCCGAGGCATTTTTCGTCTCGGATTTCACCCCATGGAACATAGTTTTATCGGGTCATGACGCTATAATGCCTTACTAAAACAATGCTAGTACGAAGCCGATAATACAGAGTATAAACGGGAAATAATACCGCCGGGGTTCTCCCTCTTCCTGCATATGCTCATGCAGAATAAATAGTATTATCATAACTGCAAATGAAGCCCATTCAATGACATCTGAAGTACTGCCTATACCAAGTGCTTCAAAAAGCACTGCAAAAATCATCACTATGCTGCTCAGTACTTTCTTTTTCTTCATGACTGTCCCACCAGCTCTTTCAGCATTCCTGCTCTCCCATGCTTTTATGGCAATGTAAACAAGGAACATTGCTATAGAAAACACAAGGCAGCATTTTGCAATTAATGCAGCAAATTCATAAAATAATGCCAGACAACACAGCACAATTGTGAATACTCCTGATATTACTGCGAGAACATATATTATTTTACCAAATAAACTTTTGGTTGATTTTAAGTCATTACGGAACATTTTTATGTATTTCACCACTGCTTTCATCTTCCGGCACTTTGTTTCCTGCTGTCTCTCTTTTCACCATACCCCGCCTCTCCAGCTAATTCTGCAAGCATGGAAATCGGTTTGTCCTCTAAAAATGGGGATAAAGTTTTTCCCGTATCTTTTAATATGAGTTGCCGGACAGCCTCCTGCGCAAGGGAAGCAAGATTCCAGCAATTCAATGTCTTTTTTGCTTCATAACTGTTTCCCCAGTCCTGTCATCCTGCCTGTTCCATGATACAAACCTGCTCACTGTATCAAGTTCAAAAGAGGATAAAAGAAATACTTTTCATCCTTTCATCATTATTCCTATATTCCGGTATATTGTAAATATAAACCAAGCAATCCAGAAAACATAGTAAAGGATATCCCTTCTCTTTACACCCTCTCCTCTTTTCCTGTATAAAACAACCAGACCACGCACACACCATAGAATGGCTAGAAATGCGGCTATTATCCCTACAACTCCTATTATAACATCTGTCATCATTTAATCTTCCAGCTCCCATATACATATAACTCTTCCTGCCATGGCTCCCCTCTTTTTAAACCTATTCTATGACATAAACCTGCTCACCAGCAATTACATCCCCGCTTTTTTCAGAATTTCCTATCCCTTGTTTCTTGCAAAGGGCAGAATCCGAGGCATTTTTTGCCTCGGATTTCACCCCTCATGGAACATAGTTTTATCGAGTTATGACACGAAGTAATGCTAATACGAAACCTATAATAAACAATATACACGAAAAATAATACTGTCTGGGTTCTCCATCTTCCTGCATATGCTCACGCAGGGTAAATAGTATCATCGCAACTGCAAATGAGCCCCATTCAATTGCAACTGAGTTACTGCCTATACCAAATGCTGCAAAAATACCAAGTGCTGCAAAAAGCAATGCAAAAATCATCACTATGCTGCTCAGTACTTTCTTTTTCTTCATGACCGTCTTACCAGTTCTTTCAGCCTTCCTGCTCTCCCATGTTTTTATGGCAATGCAAACGAGGCTCATTGCTATAAAAAATACAAGGCAGCATGTTGTAATTAATGCAACAAGTGCAGACTGTGAAATTAATGTCAGACCATACAGCACAATCGTGAGTATCCCTGATATTACTGCGAAAACGTATGCTATTTTGCCAATTAGACTGTTGATTAATTTTAGGTCTTCGCGGAACATTTTTATGTATTCCACCGCTTCCTCCTCACACCAAACACAGGTTTATCTATTATCAAAATTGGGAAAACCACAGGCATCCTGCACGGTTTTATATGAAAGTGAATCATTCACACTTCCAGCAATATCATACTGTATTTTTGGTATATACCGTTCAGTTGTCCATGGACAGATACTTTCTACCGCTACCATCGCAGGCAATATACAGCTCATTGCCTGCCGCCATAACCGTAAGGTTTTTTACAGTGGTATAATATGTACCCGCGACTGTCAGCTCTTTTCCGTCAGGATATTTCACAGTGATCACTATTCCATTCTCTTCAAATGATCTCATCCTATCCCACGGCAGCAGACAGTTATATTCGCCCGCCTCTCCAAACCATCAATCTTCCTATCAGGTATATCATCAATATATAATAGGCAGTCCAGAAAATATAGTAAAGGATATCACTTCTCTTTACACCCTCTCCTCTTTTTCTGTATAAAACAACCAGACAACGCACATTCCATAAAATGAGTAAAACGTAGCCTATTATCGCAATAACATATAGCATTTAATCTTCCACCTCCCATACACATATAGCTCTTCCTGCCATGGTTCCCCTCTTTTTGAACCTATTCCATGACATAAACCTGCCCACCAGCAATTACATCCCTGCTTTTTCAGAATTTCCTATCCCCTGTTTTTTGAAAAGGGCAAAATCCGAGACATTTTCCGTCTCGGATTTCACCCCTCATGGAACATAGTTTTATCGGACCATGACGCTGTAATGCCTTACTAAAACAATGCTTGTACGAAGCCGATAATAAACAATATACACCAAAAATAATGCCGCCTGGGTTCTCCATCTTCCAGCATATGCTCATACAGGGTAATCAGTATCATCGCAACTGCAACTGAGCCCCTTTCAATTGCAACCAGGGTACTGCCTATAGCATATATATAAACACCAAGTGCTTCAAAAAGCAATGACAAAAGTATCACTATGCTGCCCAGTACTTTCTTTTTCTTCATGACCGTCTTACCAGTTCTTTCAGCCCTCCTGCTCTCCCATGTTTCCATGGCAATGCAAATGAGGAACATTACTATAGAAAATATAAGGCAGCAT
>CANOLA010000132.1 GCA_947566705.1 uncultured Lachnospiraceae bacterium
ATCAGCCCTTTATGCTTTGAATTATAGATCCAAATACTGCCCTCAATCAGCTCATCCAGAACCGGAATTGTAACAATACCAAGTATATCCGCAAACGGATTGTCAAAAATCCAGTTCTGTCCCGACAACGTTATGGTATTGTGATCACAGGATATTTCAATCGGAAATTTCTGGTAAAGCATATAGCGCGAAACGGTATCCACCAGTCCGTTTAAATCAATCTGCATGGCAAACTGCGGACGGAGCAAAAGTGTAACCTTTGTACCGGATTCTTCCTTCCGGGACGTTATATACTCAATCGTCTCTGCCCCTTCCATCCATTTTGCCGTAACCGGTTCCAGTGAATATTTTTCACTGACATTCCATGCTGTATTGACGCCTTTGTCTTTTTTGGATTCTATCAGTATCGCCCGCGCTATCATAAATCCGGAAAGCATGCCTATTCCAAATTCACTTACCGGCTCATACTTTAACTGCTGCAGCGCAAACTCCTCACTGTTATAGTAACTGCATCCCACTTTGGAAACATATTTTTCAATATCATCAGCATTCATCCCGATTCCGTTGTCCTCAAATACCAGTCTCTGCGATGTGGAATCATAGGAAATCTGTATTTTGGGATGATACAGGTCACGCATTGAATTTAAGGCCTGTCTCTCCTGAAGCTCAAGAAACTCAGTTCCCCAGCTCCATTCCAGTGCCTGTCTGGTATTACACGCATCCACGGCGTTTATCAGAAATTCCCGTATACATGCATCAATATCCCCGTAAAACCGGTTGCTCGCAAATGTGGATATGATATTTTCGCGATTCATATCTACTTTGCACTGATTCATAGGTCATCCTCATTAAGCAGAACGGCCTGCACCAGAAAACGTCTGTCATTTTCCCCCTTCACACAGGTGGAAAGCGTAATCAGATGACTGTCCACGGCCACCGGAACATTCGTCCTGATATTCGCTTCGTCATCCCTGTTATCCAGAATACTATCAATATATTCCTGGCGCCCTGCCTTTGTACTAAAATCATTCATATACAGGATATGGGCATCATCCCCTTTATAAGCCGCAAAGATTTCATATACCAACACCCTGCTTCCCGTATAGATAAACACATACGGATTATTCTGAAAAAAAGTGCTGACCTCATAGTCATGCAAATCCGCAAACATGGAAGCATTACGCATATTATGCCCATAAATCACGGTATCAAAATCAGTAAATTCTTTACTGTTTAACTGCTCTGTATAAATACATCCAGGATACCCCCTGGTTCCATTCATATTATAGTCCAGATAATAACTGTCATCTGTCGGATGCTGCAGAACGGGATAATCAATATCGGTTCCCGGAATACAGATCCATGCATAAATATCCGGATTCAGCTTTCTCATCTCATCCCAGTCCAGGTTTTTCTCCGGTATATTTACGCCGGCTTTTGTGTCTTCCACGGCTTCTGCCGGCTTGTTTACTTCCGTGGACTCTGTATTATCTGTCTGTGTGACGCGCTCCGTAACCGTCTGATTACTGTTATCTGTCCGGTTCTGAAGCTGGTTCACCTTTGCTGCAAGCTCCTCATACTCCTTCTGGGCATTGCGCTGAATCCTGTAATTGCGGATAAAAAACCCCAGAACTACCAGAAGCGTTGCCGCCAGTACAATAATAAAATAAGTGTATATGTTAAATCTTTTTTTAATTTTCTTGTTCTTTTCAGGTTTTAACTTTACTTCTTTGTTTTTATTCTTTTCCATGTTTCTCATGTCCCAAAGCAGCTGCTGCTTATTCTTTTAATATAATATGTAACAGTCCAGCACTGCCCGTCAGTAACCGGCAGCGTCTGAACTGTTATGATAGACAGCCATGTTGTATCCAGCCAATGTAATACTCTCCATAAGGAGAGTATTACCTACGTACATCGCCTCCGCGCCAGCGGACTTTCATGCGATGTGCTCCTTCTTTGCAGGAGTTTATTACCTTCATACATCGCCTCCGCGCCAGCGGACTTTCATGCGATGTGCTCCTTCTTTGCAGGAGTTTGTTATATCTTCATTTTATTTTACGCCTGACAATACCAATTCCAGCCAGTGCCAGCATTCCGGTAAATGGAAGTACCGGTAAACTTTCTCCTGTTTTAGGAGATTTCACATACTTTGTTGACTTTGGAGCATTACCCGTTCCGGTACTGCCGCCGGAGGAAGAGCTGCCTGATGACCTGCTGTCTGACTTGCCGTCTTCGTATCCGTCCGCATAACCATCGTCATAATCATCCTTATCAGAATCCGGATAATTTACTGTCACATTCTGTTCGACATTCACCGGATTGTTCTGGGTGTTGTTCTGATTGTTATTCTGGTTGTTGTTGTTATTATTGGTCTGCGTATCTCCCGTAGTGTTATTGCTGTTCGTACTGTTGTTCGTCTGTGAACCGCTGCCGGACGGATTCGTGGTAACCGGAACACTGACTCCATTGTTATACCTTACCACAGCAATCGGGGAAAGAGAATACAGCGTAACTGTAACCTGCCCGTCTGTAACACTGCTTGGACGCAATACCTCCCAGCCTCTGGATGTCTGATGCAGGACATAAACATTATCCCCGCGTCTTATCCCAGGTACTGACAGAGTAACTGTAATGCCCTTGGAAAGATCTGCATCTTTTTCCACCGATAAATCAGTCATTGCCAGAACATCTGCTGTAGAATTAATGTTACTTGCAACTTTCTGCGCATCTGAAACCTGCGTTGTTGTCGGAACATTCTTCGCAGGCGTAAGCTGCATGTTATTTGATGTCTTTACAGATACACCAGTCACATTTTTGTTTAACTGCTCTGCCTTCTGTTTCAGGGCATCATCACCAGTCGGGGAACCTGCTGCAAAAACTGTAGTTCCCATCAGTGCAGCCAGCAAAAGTGCTGTAATTACTCCAGTAAAAAACTTCTTCACTTTTCCACCTCCCTTCCTAATCACAGGATTACCTGCCGTAATTTCCCCAGAGGGAATATCATATAGCTGTCTATCATTAAGTGCGCGCGCACTGGATACTTATGTAACACACATCCTTCTGCGAAGCAGAACTTCCATGGATGTGCTCCTTATGTAATGTTCTCCGCAAGGAAGATATTGCAGAACCTACCGGACTTCCTCATAAAATATCTCCATAATCAGTTCCTGTAGCTCGTCCTCATCCACATGGTATTCCTCAAACCGTTTTCCATCGACCGGTTTACCCATTTTGGTCTTCCCCGGAACTGTATACATATCCTCGTCCTTAAAATCGTATTCCATCAGTTCCGTAATCAGATTTGTAAAATCAACGCTGGTTACAAGGTAGTCGGAAATGGAATTATAAACTCCGAGTGCCTTGGAGGAATTTCCTCCTGCTGCAGACTTCAGCTTTTTCATGTATGCAAGGATATACTGCTCTTCCCTGCGCAGACGGTCGGATGCACTGTCAAACTCATCCGTATCCCTTCCACGGAGATAGTAGTACGCCTCGGTGCCATTTAAGTTTACAACATCACCCTCACGCAGGCTGACATCCTTTTCAGGATATTCAATATCCTGCATAACTTCAAGCTTGACACCGCCAATTTCATCATTCATCTTCGGGATTCCTCCCATATTCATTGCAAGATATCCGCTGATTGGTATGTTACCGAACATTCCGGAAACTGCATCAACGCTGCGGGTACAGCTTAACCGTTTGCCATCCCCGAACGCATGCTGTAAGCAGATCTGGGTATAAAATTCACCAAGATCGTTTCCTTTCGGATCACACAGTTGAATATTTGCCATACTGTTCCGGTTAATGGAAATGACCTTAAGTGTCTGTTTGTTTGTATCGGTCACAAGCAGAAACATGGCATCCGACTGGCCGCCCTTTGTATAATTTTTTACCGGGGCAACCGGATCATCATTATCCACTCCCATCATAAGGTATGTACGGATATTTTTATTGTATTCATACTTTTTCCCCTGGTAAGAAATTGTTCCTTCCTGCCACTTTTCGACCTTCTGGGATTCGGATGTTACTTCGCTGGCAGCTTCCTCTGGTCCTTCCTCTGTATCTTCCTGTAAAAGCTGCTCTGTACTCTCCTGGGTTTCCTGCCAGAGTTCCTCTTTCAGCTGCTGATTCGGTTTTGGTACTTCGGCTTCCTCATACGTCTGGTTCGAATTCTGTGCCATTGTCTTTACACCCGCCACAAGCACAAATACAAGTACAACCGTCATAACACCGGACAGAAAATACAGTGCCTTATGAAGCTTTTCTGATGGTTCACGCATTTTTTTCATATGCCTTTCCTCCTGATAAATATGGTACTCCTAATACTCCCCATAATAACCGCCGTAATATCCCTTGTCATAGCTTGACTTCTTCATCTTTACCTTGTTTAACACAGCGCCAAGCACACGCACTCCGGAAGCTTCCAGCTGTTTCTTCACAGTCTGGATCAGGCGTCCGCTTGCCATTCCCTGTGCAATCACAAGAATTGCACCGTCACAGTGCTTGGCAATCACTGCTGCATCAATTGCCGCACCAATCGGCGCACAGTCGAGAAGCACATAGTTAAAATGTTCACTTCCAAATTTCAGCAGATGCTCAAAATACTGCTTCTCAAGAATCTCCGTCGGATTTGGTACGGACGGCCCGGCAAAAATCATAAACATTCCCGGAACCTCGGTTCCATACAGCACTTCCTCCAGCCGCTTCTGCCCTGACAGAAAATGGGACAGACCATATATTTCCTCACCTTCTGAATCAGCTGCACGAAGCCGCCCCACATATACCGATTTTCGCATATCAGTATCAATCAGAAGTACCCTCTTCCCGGATTCCGACAACGACCGCGCCAGGTCAAGCGTCACGGTACTTTTTCCCTCATTCGGCACTGCCGAGGTCACTACGACCGTCCGGATATCGTCCCCGCAGAACTGAATATTTGTCTTAAGTGCACGCAGGGACTCTTTCATGGCATAATCCTGTTTTTTTAGATTTCCAAATGTTACTGTCTTCATACTTTTTTCTTTTTCCCTGATTTCTTTGTCTTCCTGCTTTTCCTGGAATCACCGTCATATTCTGATTCCTCCAGAGGCAGCGTTCCAAGAACATTCAGTCCAAGCTTGCGCTCCACATCCTCCGCATTTGTAATGGTATCATTAAACAGATAAGAAACCACAACTATCATGGTGGCAAAAAATGCACCCAGCACAGCCCCGATTACAGTATTTTTCAGTGTGCTCGGACTGACAGGCTTTCCGTCGGAATAGCCCCACTGGATGGTGCTCGGCGGATCCTGGTCCATTTTTTCTGCAATAAACGAAGCTCCGACTTTTGCTATATCATCTGCAATCTGCTTTGCCCTTTCAGAACTTGCATCCCTCACCGTAATCTCAAGAATACGTGAATTAGCCGGATTATTGAGTGCCACTTTCTTTTTCAGCGATTCGTAGTCATCCTCCAGTCCCAGGTTTTCAATCACCTGTTCCAGTACCGGACGGCCTTCCACAACAACCATATAATCATTTGTCAGACTGGTTCCAGTCTGTACGTCGGCAAGACTGGTTATGGATGTACTCTTTGAAAGCACATACAGCTGGGCTGTAGACTCATACTGCGGCACCATCAGAAATTCACTGGCTGCATATGCAATTCCTGCCCCCAGAAGAAGTGCGAGGAAAATCAGCTTCCAAAATGCCAGAATTTCCATAAACAGGTCTTTTAAGTCAATCTCTATCTCATTGTCAAACTCTGGACCGTTATTCATTGGTATCTCCTAGTTTTTATTGTAATTCCGTTTTACTGCATTACACCGTTTAATACTTTGTACGGCATGTGATACAGCAGTTTATCTGCATATTCCCTGCCATACTTTTTTTCCAGCAATGCATAACACCTGTCCATATGGCAGGCTCTCCTGACGGTTCCGTGGCTGTCCGATGCAATTACATCCACATATCCCGCTTTTAACATTTTTTTGCAGAAACGCCTGGCTGCCGTTCCTTCCATGCCAAGTACTGCATCAGCATTTATCTGTATCCATGCCCCCAGGCTTTTCAGCTGGTAAGCACACTCCATATCCCTGGTAATGGCAGCGCATCGTTCTATATGGGCTATAATCGGTACAAACCCGTGAAAAATTAACTCCTGTGCCATCTGGTAAATGTAGGAATACTCCGCATCATGCGAAAATTCCGCAAGCACATACCGTGTACCTGCAAGTGTCAGACACCTTCCGTCCTCCAGTGCTTCCACTATATGGCTGTTCACATGGTATTCTGTCCCAA
>CANOLA010000133.1 GCA_947566705.1 uncultured Lachnospiraceae bacterium
AAAGGATATTTATACGTCATGGAGCAGAAAAAAAAGCATAAAGACCCGGTAGTGTATCATAAATAAAGAACCGTCGCTGCAGGTCAGGGAGCATCCTGTCTGCAGATGGCGGTTTTTCTGGCAGCATGGGTCTTTTGGGCAGGACGGGAAGGAGTTAATATGATAAAAAAAGTTTTAGCAGTAGTATTTACTGTCTGTGCATTACTGGGTTTTACATGTATCCGTGCGGATGCCGCACGGAGCGGGGACTGGAAATATTCGGTATTATCAGATGGCACAATAAAGATTAAGTATTATTATGGTAAAGATACAAAACTTACCGTACCAGATGCCATTGATGGAAAAAAGGTGACGGAAATTGGAGCGGACTGCTTTTCGGCTAAGCAGAATCTGGTTGAAATTTCGATTCCGGAACATGTAACCAGGATTCATTCAGATAACTTTAGAGACTGCAGCAGTCTGGAAAATATATTTGTGTCGGAGGATAACGGAAGCTTTTCATCCAGGGACGGAGTTCTGATGGATAAAAAACAGACTTCCATTTTAAGGGTTCCGGAAAGGAAAAGCACAGTTTCCGGTAAAGGATTTGAAGGTGTTACACGGATTGGGGATTATGCATTTTACGGCTGTAAGAATATCAGGCAGATAGAGATACCGCGGGGAATTACAGAAATCGGTAAATATGCGTTTTGCAATTGTGAAGGGCTTTCCCGGATAAAGATTCCATATGGTGTCACGGAAATCAGTTACAGAACCTTTATGGGATGTGGTAACCTGACCGGGGTTTCCATTCCGAAAGGAGTGACAAAAATAGGGGAGGAAGCTTTTGATGGCTGCAGCAGTCTTTTTGAACTGTCCATTCCCGAAGGAATGACAGAGATTGGAGCAGCTGCATTTTCCGGTTGTAAGAACATCCGTCGAATAGTGGTTCCAAAAGGAGTTACAAAACTCCCTTCCCGTATATTTTCCGGATGTGAAAATCTGGAACATGTAAACATTCCGGATGGCGTTACAGTTATTGGAGATAACGCATTTGAAGATTGTTATAAACTTGAAAATGTAGATATTCCTGAGAGTGTATGCAGGGTTGGATGCTGTGCGTTTTCATGCAGCGGAATAACCCGCATTGAATTTCTGAATGCTGATGCCACGTTTGAATCAGAGCCGGAGCTGGGACCGTTTAACGGATGCAGTGAACTGGTAAGTATCATTCTTCCAAAACATCTCTCTGTGATAGGGGAGGAGATGTTTTGTGGATGTGCCAGCCTAAAGCATATTGGGATTCCTGACAGTGTAAGGATCATTCATGCAAGTGCATTTAAAGATTGCAAAAGTCTGGAAAGCCTTGATATTCCCCCAAATGTCGCTGAAATCCATGCAGATGGTAAATGGGGGTATTTTACAGGATGTGCAAACATGAAATCCCTGAATGCAGATGAGAACAATCAGACGTTTTCTTCTGTAAACGGGTTTCTGTTAAATAAGGATCAGACAAAACTTATCATATGTCCATGGGGAAAGTCTTCCGGTTTTCGTATACCGGACAGCGTAACTGCTGTTGGGAAGCTGGCATTTGCAGGAAATAATGGGCTGGCTGAAATTGACATACCGGACAGGGTGACCAGGATTGAAGCCCGGGCCTTTGCCGGCTGCAGAAATCTGCAATCCATCCGGCTGCCCAGAAATTTAAATATGGTTGAAGACGGGCTGTTTCACTGCTGTAATAATCTGGAAAGGGTACAACTTTCTGAGGGTATTACCAGTATTGGGGAAAGCGCGTTTGAAGAATGCAGGAAACTGGAGAACATTCATCTTCCCGGCACGGTAAAGGTAATCCAGAAAGGTGCTTTTGCATTCAGCGGACTGACCATGATAGAAATACCCGGCAGCGTTACGGAATTAAAAGAGTTAGCGTTCTGCGGATGCGGGAAGCTGGAGAAAGCGGTTCTTTCCAGAAACCTTAACTGCATTGGGCAGGCTGCCTTTGTTAATTGTAAAAAACTGAAAAACATAGAAATTCCTGAAGGCATCCGCAATATTTATACGGATATATTTCAGAGCTGTACCAGTCTGGAAAGGATTGACATACCGCGAAGCGTGGAGATCATAGATAAACGGAACTGTGAGGAGTATTTCGGGCATTGTATAAAATTGAAATTTATAAACGTTCATCAGGACAATAAGAAGTTTTCCTCCGTGAACGGAGTTCTGATGAACAAAAAGAAGACAAAAATCATAGTATGTCCGCCGGGAAAAGAGTCCTGCTACATGGTTCCGAAAGGTGTAGAAACGATAGGCAACAGTGCATTTCGGGACTGCGTAAAACTGCAGGAGGTAAAAATACCTGACAGTGTGACGGAAATCCGGGACAGTGCGTTTTGCGGCTGTAAAAATCTTGAATCCGTTCGTCTGCCGAAAAAGCTGAAGGTAATCAGGAGTGAGCTGTTTTGCGGCTGCAAAAAACTGTCCGGGGTAAGGATTCCGGTTTCCGTGAAAAAGATAGAGGAAGCTGCCTTTCAGGACTCGGGAATCACGTCAGTTGAGATACCGGAAAATGTGACCGACTTCTCCGGGGAGGAAAGAGACCAGAATTTCGCCCGTGGAATATTTACAGGGAGCAAAAAGCTGAAAGTAATTACCATAAAATCAAAGAAAGTGAAGCATATTTATAAAGGTGCATTTCGGGGACTGGGCAAAAATACTGTCATTAAAGTACCGAAAAGCTGTCTGAAAAAATACAAAAAGCTGTTTAAAGAAGCCGGACTGGACAATAAGGTAAAGATAAAATCCTGTCGATAAAAAATTCTTCCTATCCCGTGAAATTTTTGGTATAATATAAAAGACTATATGTAACTATAAGAAGCAGAACCACAGGGGGCAGGTATGAATTACGGAAAAACTGCAGTCAGGAAAAGAGCGCGTCAGATTGACTCAAAACCCAGAAAAATCCGCAGAAAAACAGGCGTTATCATTGGAAAACTTTTTTTGATTACACTTCTGGCAGGGGCGGCATTTGTCATCAGTACCGGAATTGGAGCAGTCAAAGGGATTCTTGCGTCAGCGCCGGACATATCAGAAATGGACGTCATTCCGACAGGATATTCCACCACGGTTCTGGCGGCTGACGGCAGTGAGACGGCAACCCTCGTGGCGGCAGGCTCCAACCGGCAGTATGTAACGCTTGATGAGATTCCGAAGGACTTACAGCATGCTGTGGTTGCGATTGAGGACGCACGCTTCTATGAGCATAACGGCATTGATTTAAAGGGAATTGCAAGGGCGCTGGTTGCGGATATCAAGTCCATGGATTTCAGCCAGGGAGCCAGCACCATTACCCAGCAGCTCATAAAAAATAATGTCCTGACAGAGCAGTGGGCGAAGGAAAATGATGAAAACCTTACGGGACTGCAGAAAAAAGAGCGGCAGGTACAGCGGAAGATTCAGGAGCAGTATATTGCCATCCAGCTCGAAAAAAAGGTAAATGACAAGGACTGGATTCTGGAAAATTACTTAAATTCCATTAACCTGGGAAGCAATACGCTGGGCGTGGAAGCAGCGGCACAGAGGTACTTTGGCAAGGATGTATCGGAGCTTACCCTGTCAGAATGTACGGTCATTGCCGGTATTACCAAAAACCCGGCCGGGTACAACCCAATCCTGCATCCGAAGGCAAATGAAAAACGAAGGCAGGATGTGCTCAATGCCATGAAAGACCAGAAATATATTTCTCAGGAGCAGTATGAGGAGGCGCTTGCCGATGATGTATACGACCGGATTTTAGAGCATAATGATGTAGTGGAAACCTCCATGAATACCTATTTTGTGGATGCAGTCATAGATGACGTGTTTAATGACCTGGTGGATGAAAAGGGATATTCGGAGAGCGAGGCATATAAGGCGATTTACCAGGGCGGACTGACCATTAAATCCACACAGGATCTGAAAATGCAGGCCATCTGTGACGAGGAGGCGGCGAATCCGGCAAATTATGCGGCGGGAACCAAGTACTCTTTTTATCTGTCATTTCAGGTTAAAAAGAAAAACGGCAAAGTCAAAACCTATACCAACCAGACAATGCTTTCCTATTATAAGAAAAAAACGGGAAATCCGGATTACTCCATTAACTTTAATTCCGAGGAGGAGTGCCGCAGTGCGATTGCCAGTTACGAAAAGGCAATGAAGGGAAAAAAAGGAACAATTGTAGAAAATTCAGAATACATTTTTATTACCTTACAGCCCCAGATTGCCATGACGGTTATTGACCAGAGTAACGGAGAAGTGCGGGCGATTGTCGGGGGGCGTGGAGACAAGGCCGGCAACCGGACCTGGAACCGGGCAACGAGGACATGCCGTCAGCCAGGTTCGACGTTTAAGGTGATTGCGTGTTATGCACCGGCGCTGGATGCCGGAGGCAAGACACTTGCATCCGTGCAGGATGATGCGCCTCTTACAGTTGGAAAGAAGACATATAATAATTATGACCATTCGTACCGCGGATTTACCAATGTAAGGACAGCAATCACACATTCCATTAACATCGTAACCGTCAAAACACTGCAGGATATCGGAATTGACCTGGGATATGAATATGCACAGTCCTTTGGTTTTTCCACACTCGTGGAAGCGGATAAAAATCTGGGACTTTCCCTGGGCGGACTGACAAACGGGGTTACAAACCTGGAGCTTACCGCAGCCTATGCTGCAATTGCCAATAAGGGAGAGTACATTGAACCGAGTTTTTACACACAGGTACTCGACCATGATGGAAATGTACTTCTTGACAATACAAAGACCAAAGAACATCGTGAGGTTCTGAAAGAAGAAACGGCATGGCTTCTGACCGACGCCATGGAGGATGTGATGACAGGCGGTACCGGTACGCGTGCGTATTTTGGCGGAGGAATGGCACAGGCCGGCAAGTCAGGTACAACGACGGCAAATAGGGATGCCCTTTTTGCCGGGTTCACCCCTTACTATACCTGTGTAATCTGGGGAGGATATGACGATAATTCCAAGCAGTACGGCGGAAACACCGGGTATCCGAAAAACCTCTGGAAAGCAACCATGAGCCGTATTCATGAGAAGCTGGAGACGAAGAAATTTAAAAAGCCGTCCGGTATCAAAAAGGCAACGGTATGTAAAAAGTCAGGCCTTAAACCGGAAAGCGGTGTCTGCAGCAGTGACCCGCGCGGCTCACAGGATTATTCAGAATATTTTGCTTCCGGTACAGTTCCGGATAAAGCGTGTGACCATCATGTGTCGCTGACGGTCTGCAGTGATTCGCATGCAATTGCGAATGAATACTGTCCGAATGTGACCAAACGAACGTTTATTGTGGGTTCATCGCCGGGATCTGCAGATTATGCATATGAGGCTCCCAAAAAAGTATGTACTGTTCATGATGAGAATTATGTACCGGAGGAGCCGGAACCGGATCCGGTTGAAAATCCGGACGGCGGAGAGGAACCGGGGGGTGAAGAACCGGACCCGGTGACTGACCCGGATACGCCGGACGAGCCTGATCCGGAGCCCGCAGCAGTGTTTGTGCCTTCATTTATTTTCAGGCAGAACAGTTCACAGACAGCATGGAAACCGGTATATGCATTTGCTGCCGTGCAGAAACCGGTATACCGCTGTCAGTGGAATACAAAAGCTGGAAAGAAATAAAAACAGTAAAAGTACAATGGGTGAAATATGGGTACAGAAACTACATCATATCAGGTGGTTTATACCGGCGGCGAAGGGGAGATTGTTGAAAAGAAATCCCGTTTTATCGCCACTGTCAGGCCTGTGGAAACCGAGGAGGAAGCGGTTTCATTTATTAATGAAATAAAAAAGAAATACTGGGATGCAAAGCATAACTGCTCTGCCTTCGTTATTGGAAAGCGGCAGGAAATTACCCGCTGTTCCGACGACGGGGAACCGGCGCAGACCGCCGGCCGGCCGATGCTGGATGTGCTTCTTGGCAGGGGAATTACCAACACGGCAGTGGTGGTCACCCGTTATTTTGGAGGGGTGCTGCTTGGGACAGGGGGACTGGTCCGTGCCTACCAGGCGGCAGTACAGGCGGGACTTGCCAGCTGCCATGTTATTACAAAGAAACAGGGGAAAACGCTTGTGGTCCATACAGATTATAACGGACTTGGCAGACTGCAGTATCTGTTTAGCCAGCAGGAAACGGCATTGCTGGATACTGAGTATACCGCAGATGTTGTCATGAAGGTACTTGTTCCCAAGGAGCAGTATGAATCACTTCCGCA
>CANOLA010000134.1 GCA_947566705.1 uncultured Lachnospiraceae bacterium
GCCTAAAACCAGACAGAATAACAACAGTTTGATAATAAAACCTTTTGAGTTATCTGGTTCAGCAGAGCCTGTTTTAGGCAGGATACCATCCTTTTGATAAGTATCAATGATATTCATGGCGTCTTTTAATGTGACACCTCCTATTTATCATTACTCGCCAGTTTTGGTGCTTGTCGTATTTTTGCGAAGCAAAAGTACGACAAGGGCAAATCACTCCGTGATGCGAACTTTCATGTGCTTTGCTCCTTAAACTTAAAAACCTCACTGTGCGGCATACTGGTATATAGTAGCATAAGCTGGTTTGTCCGTCAATACTTTTTTGGGATTTCTGATAAAATTTCCCGCAGGGATTTATAAACTTTTTTCCGTGTCAGTTCCACCAGTCCCAGTTTTGTGACATCAATAAAACAGACCGGAACAGGGTCTTTTTTCAGTTCCTGTTTCAGCAGACGGATGAGTTCTTCGTTTTCTTCTTTCCGCTTTAACCGGATAAAATCAATCAGAATCATGCCTGAGATATTACGGAGACGGAGCTGCCTTGCAATCTCCACGGCAGCTTCTTTGTTAATGGAATAAAGTGACTCTGCCTTTTTGGACTGGTTTTTTCCGCTGTTGACATCAATGACAGTCAGGGTTTCCATTGTTTCAATTATAATATTTGCGCCGGATTTCAGCCATACTTTTTTTCCTGACAGCTCGTCCATATTGCTTCTTAAATGGTAAAGAACAGAAAGGCCGACTGCGGTATCATCATAAAAATGCAAAAAACCGCTTTCCTTCCATTCCGGAAAAAATGCTGTCATTTCTTCGTACAGATCCTTCCGGTCAGTATAAATTCCTTCCACATTTTTTAAATCCTGGGACTTTAACCTGAGAAGGTACCCCGGCAGGTCCCGGCAGATTAGTTTTCCATGCCGTTCATGCCCTCCGGCGGTTAATGTACTGTGAAAGGTCTTTAATACAGAATAAATATCCTCTGTGAGCGCTTCGTCTGAAATATCTGCTGCGCTGGTACGGAATACGAGTCCGTAACCACTGGCTTCATGGTCGGGACATATGTTGTTTCCAAGGGAAAGAAGCTCATTTGCCCGGTCGGCAGGAATCTTTTTTGATACGCCAATGGAGGTATCATCCGTTGTAACCAGACAGTGTTTTCCGTGGAAAACCAGTCTGGTACTGACAACTGGATCTTTGGTTTTTACAGCATCCTTTGTTACCTGGACAAGGAGCTCGTCGCCTTCACAGACAGCTTTTGTCTGTGACTGTTTTTTCGTAAAGACCGGGGACTTTAAATTTTCAAGCGGAAGATAACATTTCTGTTCGTCTGAAATCCGGACAAAGGCAGCATGGATTCCCGGAACGATTTTTTCAACATATGCAGTATATATATTATTCAGCAGTGTTTTTTCCGGCGGTTCAAAAAGCTGTAAATCAAGAAAACGGCGTTTTTCATCTGAAAGGATAAATGCAGTATGTCCTTTTTCATGATGCATGATTTCAGTAATTACGATGCGGTTCATATTTTACATTATCTCCTCTCCGGCAGCAGAAAGGGGAAGTAACTGCCCGTTTTCACTGCGGTAAGAAACTTCCAGACGGTGAATCTGCACTGCACTGCTGTCAAAACTTTTTCCAAGGCGCTCAAGAATACTTGAAAGCACCAGTTCCGGTTTGATATTGTCTGTGCTTCCACTGGATACCTGCAGGAAAAAGACCGGACTGTCATTTTGTTCTTCCACGGTAAAACGGTATATGAGCGGTTTCAGGTCAACTGTCCGTTCACTTTTTTTTGTTTTTTTGATAATTAGAAAGTCCGGCTGGTCCAGAAATTCCCGTGCAATAATTTCGTTCCACTCCTGGGCACTGTACGGACTCTGGTATCCGTCTTTGTAACTGATTCTGTAATCCGCCGCAGCAACAGATGCCATAGCTGTTTTGGCCGTATCAGGCAGCCTGACGTATGAAGTAACTTCGACTCCTTCAACCATTGCAGCATTTAATGCATCCATGGATTCCTTTGAGGAGGCTGAGGAATCTACTTCAATGTCAAAATACTCCCCGTCGCTTGTGATTCCGACACCAAGCGGTGCGGCAAACGACATAATCTGGTGCGGGGAATATCCCTGGGAATAGCAGATATCAATCCCGGCCCTTCGGACTGCTTTCTGGAAATAGCGCATCATGTCAAGATGGCCGATAAATTTCATGACGCCCCATTTACGGAATTTAATTCTTATTTTCACAGCAGACACCTCCCTTAAATTGTCCTGCACCGCAGCCGCTGCAGCGCATCCGGCAGTTTGGTGTTACTTCTTCGGTCTGTGAGGTTTTCCATTCACGCAGCAGGAAGTCCTTTGTCACGCCTGCATCAATAAAATCCCATGGAAAAATTTCATCATCGTTTCTTTGCCTTTTGTTATAAAAATCCATGGAAATCCCGCAGGCATCAAACGCTTCAAGCCAGAGACTGAAGTTAAAAAACTCTGACCATGCATCAAAAAATCCGCCGTGTTCATAGACATAGAGAATGGCATCGGATATCCTCCGGTCTCCCCTTGCCAGTACCCCTTCTAACACTGTGACATCTGCTTCATGCCAGTTATAGCGGATGCTTTTACGGTTTAACTGCTCCTTTACATGGTCGTTGACGATTCTGGCACGCTCCAGATAGTCCTTTGGATCCAGCATAACAGCCCACTGGAACGGAGTAAAGGGTTTCGGAACGAAAAAGGAGGTGCTGATGGTAATCTGGCATTTGCCGTTTCTTTTTTCCTTTGGAACAACGTCATAGTAAAGGGCGGCAATCTCATTGGCAAGCTCCGGAATGGCACGCATGTCATCTTCTGTCTCCGTCGGAAGTCCGAGCATAAAGTAAAGCTTTACCTTGTTCCAGCCTCCTTCAAACGCCTGTCTGGAACCCTCCATAATGTCATTTACGGTGAGTCCTTTGTTTATGACGTTTCTAAGTCTCTGGGAACCCGCCTCCGGTGCAAAGGTCAGACTGCTTTTTTTAATATCCTGGACCTGTTTCATAATGTCCAGGGAAAAGGCATCTATGCGCAGGGACGGCAGGGAAATATTTACATTTTTCCTGCTGCATTCTTCAATGAGAAAATGAATCAGTTCATCAAGTTCAGAATAATCTGAGGAACTGAGGGAACTTAAGGAAATTTCTTCATAACCGGTGGATGCAAGCATGGTTTCTGCAAGTTCTTTTAGGCGATTTATATTCTTTTCACGGTTGGGACGGTAAATCATCCCTGCCTGGCAGAAACGGCAGCCACGGATGCAGCCGCGCTGGATTTCAAGCACTACACGGTCCTGTGTCGCCTTGATAAACGGAACGACCGGTTTGTCGGGATATACAGACGCACTGATATCCATATCCACCTGTTTTTTAATGGTGGAGGGAATATCGTCATACACCGGGGTAAACGCTGCAATCGTACCATCATTTTTGTAGCTGACTTCATAAAGGGAAGGAACATAAATTCCAGGTATTTTTGCTGCCTCATGTAAAAATGCGCTGCGGGAATAATTTTCCTTTTTCATTTTTTTATACAGGTTTAAAAATTCATCATATTCTGTCTCACCTTCCCCGATATAAAAGCAGTCAAAAAAAGCGGCAACCGGTTCCGGGTTATAGGAACACGGACCTCCGCCTAAAACAACCGGGTCACTGTCCTTCCTATCTTTTGCAAGCAGGGGAACCTGTGCCAGGTCCAGAAGCTGCAGGATGTTGGTATAGCACATCTCGTACTGCAGCGTTATGCCGATAAAGTCAAAATTTTTTACAGGTTCCTGCGATTCCAGTCCAAACAGCGGGATATTCTGCTCCTTCATAATCTTATGGAGGTCCGGCCACGGGGAATATACGCGTTCGCACCAGGTATCCTCCCTCCGGTTAAACATATCATAAAGAATCTGAATCCCCAGATGGGACATGCCGATTTCATATACGTCAGGAAAACACATCGCAAAGCGGATCTGCGATGTGTCTTTTACAACGGAGTTTAACTCATTTCCGATATACCTTGCAGGCTTTTCGATCTGCATTAATATTTCATCACTTAAAGCTGGGTTTTTCATGTAATTTTCTCCTTCACCAGTCTACCGCTGGGCAAGTTCATTGGAAATATCTGTCCATGTGACGCCTTTTTCCACCATCAGCAGCATGGTGTAATACAGAAAATCTGAAATTTCGTATTTGATTTCTTCTGCATCCGGATTTTTTGCTGCAATAATAATTTCGGTACATTCCTGACCGATTTTTTTCAGAATCTTATCCTGCCCTTTCTGGAACAGGTAATTGGTATAAGAACCGTCCTTTGGGTGCTCCTTGCGCTCTTTAATATCCTCATAAACACTTTCAAGTACCTTAAGCGGATTCTTTTCGATGTATTCCTTCTGGACAATCTGATTAAAAAAGCAACTGCGGTTTCCGGTGTGGCAGGCACTGCCGACCTGTGATACTTTTGCCAGGATGGTATCATAGTCACAGTCAGCTGTCAGGCTTTTCACATACTGGACATGTCCGGAAGTCAGTCCTTTTGTCCAGAGTTCATTCCGGCTTCTGCTGTAATAGGTCATCCTGCCTATGGTAAGTGTTGTGTTAAACGCTTCCTCATTCATGTATGCAAGCATTAGCACTTCGTCAGTACGGTAATCCTGTACAATAACCGGAACCATGCCGTCAGAATTTAATTTGAGGTCAGACCACTGTAAATCCGGTGCAAAGTTGTCCATTTTGATTCCGTCCACGGAAAGGTCTGCCTTTAACTGCATAATGTCCGTGTCAGGATCATTGATAAAAGAACCGGCAACCCCACGGATTTTTTCACGCTTCAGAAGAGACAGAATCTGGCCGTAGTCATAGGTGGGAAGCTGTACAATATATGGTACATTTGTCAGGTTTTCCAGTGCATCCACTATAGACATATTCAAAACAAAAACCTCATGGAAGGTATCTTCCAGTATTTTCTGGTTTTTAAAAATGAAATCCACGTTGTCAATGGAAGCTAAAATGCGGTCCTTGCCAAACCGGGCGCTTGCTTCTGTGGCAAGTCCGATGCTGGAAGGCTTGGAAGCATTTAACATTACCTGGAGACATCCTGCATAAAGAAGTTTTTTAATATCCTCCAGCCGGTTGATGTTGCCGCCGGCACACACCTTGATATCAATATTCCGGTTAATATTGTTAATGGTATTAATGTTTTTTTCGTGCTCTTCATCATCTGTTGAAAGGTCAAAAATCATAAGCTTGTCGATACCGCTGTCATTATACAGCTGGCATCTTTTGTATATGTCGTCAACTGGTGTGAAATCTGTAAAAGACCTCACTGCGTTTCCGTTTTTCAGATAAATGACCGCAACTATATTTTTCTGTTCCATGTCTTACAGACTTCCTTTCGTAGAAAGAATTCCCTGAATTCTCGGGTCAGTGCTGCATGCTTCATCCAGTGCGCGCCCAAAGGCTTTAAACATGGCTTCTGCAATATGATGGTTATTTCCGGAGTTTAAGACCTTAAGGTGAAGGTTCATGCCTGCACTGTATGAAACAGCATAGAAAAATTCCCTCACCATTTCTGTATCCATGTCCCCGATTTTTTCTGTCGTAAAACGGTCTTCAAACACAAGATAGGGACGGGAGGATAAATCAATGGCACAGAGGACTAAAGTTTCATCCATCGGAAGGATGCAGCTGCCAAACCGTCTGATGCCCTCTTTGTTACCAAGCGCTTCCTTAAGGGCAGTTCCAAGCACAATACCACAGTCTTCCATGGTATGGTGGCAGTCTACATTCAGGTCCCCTTTACAGCTTAACGTAAGATTAAAAAATCCGTGCTTTGCGAATCCTTCCAGCATATGGTCAAAAAAACCGATTCCCGTACCGATTTCTGATAAACCGGCTCCGTCTATGGTTAAGACTGCTTTAATGTCCGTTTCCCTG
>CANOLA010000135.1 GCA_947566705.1 uncultured Lachnospiraceae bacterium
CCACAATCTGATAGAAGTGGAACGGTTATGTGAACGGATTCTTCTGATTAATCAGGGAAACATAATTTTTGACGGCAGTAAAGATCGTCTGATGAGAGAATATGCACCGCTTTACCAGATGCAGATTGTTCTAAAGGATAATGTAATACCGGATTTTGAAGATTTACCTGTCAGAAAAATCGATATCAGCAACAACCGCATCTGTGTTTTTTTCAGTCATAATGAGATAGAAAAAGCAGAACTGCTCCGGTTTATTACAAACAAATATCCAGTAAAAGATATCCAGCTGATAGAACCAGGGCTGGAAGATACAATCAGACAAATTGAATGAACCGATGTTCAGGAAAGGAAGGATAAAATAATGGAACACATGATAGAAGTCAGCCATGTAAAGCGTTACTACAAAGTTGCGAAACGCGAGCAGGGAATGGGAAATTCCATCCGGCATCTATTTAAACGTAAATACGAAATCAAACGGGCGGTGGACGATGTCAGTTTTACAATTAAAAAGGGAGAAATTGTCGGTTTTATCGGGCCGAACGGAGCAGGCAAATCCACCACCGTTAAGATGCTGTCCGGAATTTTATATCCGGACGATGGCAGTGTTAAAATTGACGGATTTATTCCTTATAAACAGAGAAAGCAGTACGTAAAAAATATTGGTGTTGTATTTGGACAGAAATCACAGTTGAACTGGGATCTTCCCCTGATTGAAAGCTTTGAACTGATGAGATATATATACAAAATTCCCATGGATTTGTACGAGGAAAACCTGCACCAGTTTACAGAACTTCTGGATATGGAGGATTTTCTTTACCAGCCGGTCAGACAGCTTTCACTTGGGCAGAGAATGCGGGGCGATATTGTGGCAGCGCTTCTGCATTCCCCTAAAATTGTATTTTTCGATGAACCTACCATCGGACTTGATGTTGTGGCAAAAGAAAAAATAAGGAATTTTATCCGTTACATGAACCAGAAAAATGATACCACCATTATTTTTACCACACATGACATGCAGGATATCGAAAAAATATGCGAGCGTCTGATTATTATTGATTCCGGAAAAAAGATTTATGACGGCAGCATACAGGATATTAAAAACCGCTATACCAGTATTAAAAATATCAAATTAATCTTAGAAGACGGAAGAAAAGAAATGCGGACATATGATACCAGTAAAAAACCCATGAACCAGATTATGGAAGAAATTTTCAGGGAAAACCAGGTAAAGGACATTTCCATCTGCGAAACGGAAATTGACGAAATTATCCGGGATATTTATGAAGGCTCTTCCAGAATTTTAAGCAGTGAACTGTAAGGAGGAAATGGATGCGTACCTATCTGGAATTTGCATTAAAAAAATTTCAAAATAAAATGGTTTACCGGCTGGATTTTTTTATGGGCATGATAAACACGCTGATTACGATTGCGGTTTATTTATGCATATATAAAGCTTTATATGGCAACGCAAGCGTCATTGACGGAGTGACATATAAAATGGTTGCAACAAACTTTGTGATTGCCCTAGGGCTTTCACAAGCGTTTACCTTTAATGAAATGTTTATGCAGGATAAAATTAAAGATGGAAGTATTACAAATGAGTTTCTAAAACCGGTAAGCTTTAAGCTCAGAATGCTGTCAGAAAACATAGGGGAAGGACTTTTTAAAGTTGTTTTCCACTTTTTCCCTGCGCTCATACTGACGTGTCTGTATACAGACATCTGTATGCCGAAAAGCTTTGCAAATCTGGTATTTATGCTGCTCAGCATGATGCTTGGATATCTGGTTTTATGGCTGATCAGTTTTATTGTCCAGACATGGAGTTTCTGGCTGTTCAGTGTCTGGGGAATTGTGACAATAAAAAATGTTTTTATTAATATTTTGTCCGGTTCCCTGCTGCCTCTCTGGTTTATGCCCAGACCGCTGAAAACCATGATATCCTGTACCCCGTTTGAGTCCATTTATTTTACCCCTGTCAGAATATACCTTGGACAGTTGTCCGGCATGGATATTTTTAAGGCTATGATGATTCAGTGCGGATGGATTCTGGTGCTTTACCTGACCGGAAATATTTTCTGGAAACAAGGTGTAAAAAAGCTTGTGGTACAGGGCGGATAAGAAAGGATGTGAACAATTATGGGAGAATTAAGAATTGCATTACAGTCCCTGAAAATGAGTATACATACCAGACTGCAGTACCGCGTGGATTCTGCTGTGGCAGCACTTGCAGTATTTATAAGAGAATCCGCAAATATTATTGTAATTTATCTGGCACTATTGAAATTTGACCGGATTAATGAATGGAATGTCAATGAAATGTTATTTTTGTTCAGCCTGCTGTTTTTAACTTATGCATTCGTTGTATCTCTGTTTGCAGATTTGCGGTATTTTTCCGACACGATACGGGAGGGCAGGTTTGACCGGCTGATGGTTCGCCCAAGAGGACTTCTGTTCCAGCTGGTTCTTAATAATGCAGATATTATTGCTTCGGTTGGACACGGTACACTTGGAATCATTCTGTTTCTGGTATCGGCAGGCCGGGTAGGAATCCAGTGGAATACAGGAACTGTTTTATATTATACCGGAACGATTATCGGAGGTGTTTTAATGCAGGGAGGAATGTTTATTATTTTTTCCTCACTCAGTTTTTATTTTGTGGAAACAGGCAGCATCCGGGATATTTTTTACTGGAACATGCGCAAATTTGCCGGTTATCCTATAAGCATTTACCCTAAAGTAATACAGATCATCATGATTTATATTGTGCCCTTTGCATTTGTGAATTATTTTCCGGCACAGTATCTCCTCCGCAAACCTGATATGGCACAGTATCCGGAAATCTATATGTATCTTGCACCGTTTGCGGGTATTATGATTTATTTTCTGGCGTATCTTTTCTGGCGTTTTAGTGTGAAACGGTATAAAAGTACGGGGAACTAACCAAAACAAAAAAGGCTTTCATTTATGTTATTCTAACGAATTATAAACAAAATGCGGACCGTTTTTTTCCAAAAACGAAGTCCGCAATAATATTTTTCTTTATTTGACAAAAAGAGATATAATTGAATTAATTAATGATGTAATTTCCTCTACAGATTTCTGTATGTCATTGTAAATACCGGCAGACTGTCCGGACAGATCCTGCATACTTTTTGCAACAACAGCAAACCCAACACCTGCCTCACCGCTTCTTGCTGCCTCTATCGCAGCATTCAGTGCAAGAATAGTCTGCCGCTTTGCAATTTCCTTCAACTGTCCTGTATTTTCATTTATCTCCTGAACCAGTTCACCTGACTTCACAATATTTTCATTCATTACCTCAATCTTGTCCATATTATTATGCCTGAAATATTCAAGGCTGACGAGCTGATTAACAATCTCTCCCAGAAGCTTTGCAGATGCACGTATCTTTTGTTCACTACTGACAGGCACTTTGTGAAGCGCTTCAATATATTTTTCAGGATCAATCCCAAGTTCTTTTGCTTTTTCCCTAAACTCGTCATCATCCGGCGGAGCTGGAAGAACCTGACCGCCAATAATAGCACCCATCTTCTCACCATTTACCATAATATCTATGGAAAAATCCATCAGTCCTGCATGGCAGAAATATGTACCGCTGCATTCATTGTCACATTTCACACATCGTTTATTACCTTCCGCAGAACCTCGTGTATACTTCATGCAAAAATCCGTGAAATTGCTTCCTTTTGTTAGATATTCTCCGTTTTTGCCTACTGCAATTGCTGCAAGTCCCGTCGCATCGGAAAAATTATCCTGTATCTCCTGGAGCTGTCTTAAATCCATAAAATCCTTTAGTTCCATACAATCCCCCTTATAAGATTCACTGCTAACAATATATCCTATAATTCGGGAGAATTCAACAATAACTTTTTCTGAATTTACATCTTTTTTCATCCTTCTGTTTTTTAAATTTATATGCCTTCCCGGAATGCATCAATAAAGCCAAACATCACGATTTCATTCTTTATTTTCGGACACCGTCCTTAAATCCAAAAAAACCCACAGCATTATTTTTCGATAATAATTTACATATCTCTTTTTATTCCATACCCCAATCTGTTATAATTAATTTTGAAAAGCTGGGAAAAAAAACATAATTGTGAAGCTTTCCACATAATCAGAAAAACTGTAGACTGACGCTAAATACAAGAAGGTAACGGCTGAAAAACAATAAAAGAAAGGAAAAATGCCGCAGGCATAGTACAAGAAATGAAAAACGAACTCGAAAAATGCCTTGCAGGGGAATGGTATGACTGCCACGACGCTGTCTTTCTTGAATTCAAACAAAAAGCAAGAATTCTATTAAAGGAATACAACTCCCTTGCCTATGAACAAAAAGAAAGAAAAACTGAAATACTGAAAGAAATGTTTGGTCACATCGGGGAAAATGTTTCCGTCGGGCTTCCGTTTATCTGTGACTACGGATGCAATATTTATCTTGGAAACAATGTGTCAGTAAACATGAACTGCACCTTCGTTGACTGCAATAAAATTACCATTGGAAATAATGTACTGATTGCATCAAATGTCCAAATTTATACCGCCACGCACCCGGTGGAACTTTCAGACCGGCTGACGCCTGACTGGAATCCTGAAAGTGGGGAATATTTCTGCAGGACATACGCTTTACCTGTTACAATCGGGGACGGATGCTGGATTGGCGGCGGCGCAATTATCCTGCCCGGTGTCACAATTGGGAATGGAACGGTTATAGGCGCAGGGAGCGTGGTGACAAAAGATATTCCTGAAAACTGTGTTGCAGTTGGAAATCCGTGCCGGGTAATCCGCCGGATTAACGAGAACGAAAAAGATATTGGTCCAAAAACACAGGCATAGCAGATGCCGCCGGATTCCCGGCATCTGTTACATCAGCGAAAACTGCAACACATCCTCATGCGGATTTGTTTTGGCCAGACCGATTTCCGTTACGCAGGCCTCAAATACGGAAAATTTGTTCTGAACCACAAGAAATGCTTCCTGCATCTGCTCTCTGGATAAGGTTTTTCCGATGGTAACATGGGGAAACCACGACCATGGCATATAATATTTGTTAATTGTGGTCTCAGGAATCCCGGACACTGCGTCATGCACCTGTGCCGATAAATCATGCAGATATGCATTCAGCACCGGAGTTACATAAATAACATATGGCAGAAGCAGACCAGAGGAAACTATCTGTACTTTTCCTTTTCCAAGATTCCCTTCCAGACCTTTCACAAACGGGACAAGTACGTCTGCACTTCTTGCCTCAACAGCGGATATCGTCAGATGGGGCGGCACGTGGTTTTCTGTCATAAAATGATTTCCGGTTCTTGCGGCAACCTCATCAATCAGCGACTGAATCCTTTTTGCTGAAGCACTGTCAAAA
>CANOLA010000136.1 GCA_947566705.1 uncultured Lachnospiraceae bacterium
TCTTCCAGTCCCAGGCCCGCCTCAAAATAGGTAACGGCATCCTTATAATTTTCATCTTCCATCTCCTTCATGCCAAGATCATAAAGGTCGTATGAAGTTGCCACCCCGCTGTCAATATACTCCTGAAGGCATTCTTCCGCCTTTTCTTTTTCACCGGCGTTTTTGTATGCCAGACCAAGGTAATAGGCGGCAAGGGGTTCTTTTTCCTCCTTTGCCTTTGTCAGGTATTCGACTGCACCATTCATATCCCCCAGCAGATAACTGATTCTTCCTTTATACAGCTGGTCCTTTGCCTTTTTTCCTTTAATTTCCATTGCCTGGTTCAGGTATTTCTGCCCGTCCTGCTCCATTTCATGCTGGCTTAAGGACTCATAAACAGCAATAAAAAGCTCGTAATTCTCCCCGTCCTCTTCGATTGCTTTTTTGTAATCGGCAAGCCCTTTTTCCGGCTCCCCCATATCAAAATAAAGCTGCCCGCGCAGATAGTATGCCCCTGCATTCTGATTATAATTGATTACAGCGTCATAAGTTTCCAGGGCACCGGAAACATCGCCGCTGTATATCTGTGCCTTCGCCTTGTAAAGGCAGATATCAATTTCTTTTTCGCCAACTTTTCCAAGGGACTGGTTTAATGCGTTCTGAAATGATTTGACTGCATTATCATAATCCCCGTTTTCCATGCAGTTAATGCCATACTGCTTATAGGCATCCTGTTCTTTTTCATCTGTCTTTGTACATGCACCAAATGACAGTATGGCAAGCACTGCAACTGCCGCCATTTTATATCTTTGCCGATGGTTTCTCATATGTCTGCTCCATTTCTGTGACGGGATTTTTCTGATTTAGTGTTATTATAAGGCATTCACTTACGGATTACAATGTAATGTTTCAGCTTTTCCATAAAAATAAAAATCCCCATCGCTGCGACGGGGATTATTTCTAATAATACATACCATTTAATACTCTCATGACACCTAAAACAGAATTTCCAATTGTCAGAAGCAGACAGATGGAAGAACAGATGATTCCGGCAATTGCCATTCCTTTTCCGCCCTTCTTTATACCGGAAATTCCCATAATAAGTCCGACAATGGTAACCGGATACCCAAAAAGCGGGATAAGCCACGCTATAAATCCGCAGATTCCAAGAACCATGGACGCAATGGACTGTCCTTTGTGTTCCTGCGGAGCCATCTGCATATTGTATCCGTACTGCTGTCCATATCCGTTTGCCTGCGGTTGTGCGCCATAGTTATTCATCTGCTGGCTGCCGTAGCTATCCTGCTGCTGTGTACCGTAATTATAATTACCTGTCGTCTGCTGACCGAAATTTTCTGCTGACTGCTGTCCGTTCGGCTGACCGGAATTTGGATCATAATTATTATAGTTATCCATAACTTTTCCTCCATATTTGTGTTTATAGCCGGCCTCTGTACAAAGCCGGACGTGCCTTTACTACTATATCATCATTAAGATGTATTTGCAAGAAATCTTTATATTTTTATATGTCATTTTTTATGTCACAACTCCTATCATCACAGAATAAATCTGAAGAAAATGCGCAAATATACACTATTTCAGAATTTATCTGTATTAGTTTGTTAATTACTCATAATTATGTTGCTAAAATAATAAAAATGGAGGGACAGTATGATGAAAAACCGATTCTCAGAAATGGGGCGAAGAATCAAAATACGCCGTAAGGAGCTTGGCATGACGCAGGAAAAGCTTGCTGAAAATCTCGGCGTATCACCAAACCATCTTTCCGGTGTGGAAACCGGAACGCAGAATCCCAGTATCGGTTTCTTTGCAGATATCTGTGATGCTTTAGGGGTTACCCCGGATTACCTTCTGCTTGGCAGCCTGCATGCGAACAGTGTGCCAGAGGATATTGCAGACAGCCTGAGACTGTGCAACGAGGAAGACCTTATCCTTATAAAAAAAATTGTTAATGTTTTTGTGGAAAAGAACAGGTCTGAATAAAAACTGGTTTCATCTAAAACCAGTTTTTTCATGCCTGCTTTCCCTTTTGTAAGTATTATTTCTGAATATAAGTACAAGTAAATTCTGTTTCGATATTCATACCTGAACGGTCAGAATTCCAGCCCGTAAGACCGTAAAATCTCCTGGTTTGTCCTCTTTCTTCTCCCAAGCTCCGCAATCGCTTTTTCATATATTTCAGGCGCAGCGTATATCTCATCCCGCTGTGCCACTATGTCAAGCCTGCGGTTTTCATGTTCATGCAGCAGTTCCACGTAACAGTGGCCGGACTCCCTTCCGCTTCTTTCCATGTCCCTTTCGGCCAGTTTCAGCGTCAGCTTCCTGAAATCATCATGACTGCCCGTCTGCACCAGCAGCAGCCCGTCCTCACACGGGGACTTCCAGAATGGTATCCGGACATCATCATACCCCGGTACCAGCGGCTCCATGGAATCCAGCCTCCATAAATATTCCAGACATGTCTCAGGACTTACTGCAGCATCCAGTACCGGCAGCATAATTTTTTCTGTTTCCTCCAGCGCCTGCTCCAGCTTTTTGTCCAGGTCTGCGGCATCGTTTTTTCTGTATGCAAATGACACCAGCCTGGCATGGTATTCCCTGTCATAAGACCGGTGTGTCTTTTCATAAAATGCGCCAAGGTCCCTGAGCCAGAAATCATTGCTCCTGGGACTTTCTTCCAGGCTGACTGTCCCACGGTACACAGTTGCCGCGGCTCCCAGCACGGAAAACTCCCGGTATCCCTCTTCCATGCATTCCTCGTCCATACATGCAATCACATGGAAAATTTCAGTTCCTGCCATTCTTGCCAGATAGGGATGCTCCCCATTAACTTCGGTAAAACCTTTTTTCTTTAATGCTTTGCCAAACACCCTTCTGAATGCAGAATTTAAGGACTGTGGCTTTCTGTTCCTCTGAATGTTAAATACTGCTGTTTTTTGTGTTTTCACCGCTGTCTGCTGCCCGGTATTATGTACAGCCGCCATGCTATGAAACTTTCTCATCTGTAACTCCTCCTTCATACCCGTTATCCCCATAACCTAAAAATACCGCCCGTTACACCCCTTTGCAAGAAAAATGTAACGAGCGGTCGTTTTTTGTAATGAGCGGCAGGATTTTCTGGGCAGTCCAGAATTATCAGTTTATTATTCCGGAAGATAGATTTTTGGACGAAGAAATTTAAAGAGGAAAACCCTGACACAAAGTCCGGGTTTTCCTCTCTTTTCACCTGTCTGGTATCACAAAAACTTTACGTTATTTCCCACCGGAAGGATAAGTCACCTGCACGCCTTCATCCAGCTGCACAAGGTAACCCGGGCTGTCCGCAGTTATTTTTGTTGCACTTAAATCAAGGCTGGTAATTGCACAGTTTTTCGCCCACATCGATTCAAGCGATGTACAGCCCTCCAGTTTGACGGAAGCCAGTGATTTGTTATCCCCGCAGTACAGTGTCTGCAGATTCACCAGTCCGCTTAAGTCCAGTTCCGCAATCCTGTTGTCCGAGCAGTATAAATCCTTTAGTGCTGTATTTGTACTCAGATCAAGACTCGTGAGCGTACCGTGGTCACACTCAAGGGTATCCAGCTTTTTGAGTCCCTTAACATTCAGGCCTGTCAGTTCGTTGTGATAACACTGAACCACCGCAAGCTCTGAAAACGGCGTAAGATCCAGATTCCCCTTTAACGGAGGATTCTCTGTGGCAGAGTCTCCGAGTGCCAGATAACTAAAACGGTAGAGCCGTTCATCCTTCCAGATATAATGTTTTTTGTCGTCCAGGTCCACCGACATCTTTGCACCGTATTTGCCGTTCTGCTCACGGATAATCGCCTCAATTGCCTTTACATCGGCTTCATTTTTCCCGGCTTCATGATAAAAAACGATGTCGCTGCCCGGATTATCAGGCTGATTATTTGATGAGTCATCCGACGGTTTCTTTTTTACGGTAACTTTGCAGGTATATTTTTTCTTTGCAACCTTAGCGGTAATGGTTGCCGTTCCTGCTTTCTTTGCAGTTACCTTCCCCTTCTGGGAAACTGTCGCTATTTTCTTATTTGAAGTACTCCAGGTTATTTTCTTTCCCTTTGGTGCATTGTTTAATTTTAAGGTTGTGCTTTTTCCCGCTGTAAGCGTCACCTTTGTCTTATTCAGCTTTGGGGCTGCGGCGGATACCGAAGGCACCGCCACGCCAAGCGCGATAATAAGCGCAAGCACAAAAACCTGTATTTTTTTTAGGCTTTTCATAATCCATTCCTTTCCGGCTGCTGACCATAATGAACTACAGCACTGATGTCTGTACACTACTGATTGTCTTTTTTCCGTCTGCCGTCTTAATCTTAACTGTGACATCCACCGGGCTATTGCCATTGTTCCAGATAATAACCCTTGTCGATGACTTTGACTTTATCTTTACCTTTACCGTTGCTTCTTTTTTATCCGGCGTAATTTGGTCAATCACCGGAACCTTCTGGGCATAATTGTTCGGATTCTCAGGGACTCCGATTGTGAGGTCTAAATTTTCATCCTCGCTTTTGGTGCTGATGGCAAATTCCATCTCAACATTCTCTTCAGTCGCAAAAAGCCTAAGCTGTAACTGTTTGCCTGCTTTAATCGTCTCATTCACCGTCTTTTTGCTTGCCAGCGCCGGTTTCACATCAATCCGGCAGTTCCACCTTCCGCGCAGCTCTCCCTTCTTTGTCTTGGCGGTAACATAAATATATGTCCTGCCCTCTTTCTTTCCCTTGACCTTACCCTTTTTGGAAACGGTGGCAATGGTTTTATCATCGCTTTTGTAGGTCACCTTCAGCCCGCTGCAATTCTTCAGCCCAATCTTTTTGCTTTCCCCCACACGCACTTCAAGGCTCTTATCCTTAAGCGCCGGCCCGTTATATCCAGCGCCAAGCAGAGTGAGTTCCTGCTTTGCGGCGGACTTAAAATCATTCGCCTGTGCCGGGACTGCGGACAAACTGAGCGTAAGTGCCGCTGCCAAGATTACTGCTCCTAATTTTCTTAACTGTTTCATAATTGTTTCTCCTTTCTTTGCATATCCTGCTTTCTTATTTTTCCTTATTATTCTTAAGCACCAGCCTCTTGTACTTAGAAGAATATGTCCAGTACTTAGAGGAAAGCTTCGGGCAGCTTCTGCTTGTCACGGAAGAAATCTTTGTCACCCTCGGCACTCCCTTATTTGTAGGCGAAGGCCCGTAACAATATCCTTCTTTACATCCCTTGTAATAACTGTCGCGTACAATGGCTTTGCCATACATAACTGCTGCTGTGGTATCAACACGGCAAGAAATAGGCTTCGCCTATTCAACTCCCCTGCCCCTCATTCATGAGGGGTTA
>CANOLA010000137.1 GCA_947566705.1 uncultured Lachnospiraceae bacterium
TATATTACAAAATATGGCTGCTAAATATTGCGATATTTAACAGCCGAAGTAATAATGTCAATTGTATTCTGTAAACTGCTTGTATTTGCAGTGAAAGCTGCATGGGGACTGACAAAAATTTTATTTATTGTCCTTTTTCCGATTATAATGGTCGTATTGCTGTTTGCCGGACTCATTTATCTTGCACTTCCGCTGCTTGTGATTGCCGGACTGTTTTCCCTGATTGTTAAGGAATAATATTCATCCAATTTCCTGTACCATTTCCTCGATTTCTTTTTTAGTAACGGAAGGCAGCAGCACATGTGCTGCATCATATGGCCTTACTCCATGCTCCATCATGCAGGAGATGAATTTGTCATAGGAATACATTCCGTCCATGAGTCTCTGTTCTGAATAAATATAAAAACGCACAAACCCTTCATCTATTTTAATATCCTCTAAATTCAAAAAACCATCCGCCGCTTTCGGAAAAATACTTTCACATTCTTCTGTCAGGGTATAAACCGCCAGTATTTTTCCATCTGATTTATTTCTCATCAGAACCGGATTTGCGTAATACACATCCATGTTCTGCATATCATGAAGCATCTGTTCAAACTCTGCCAAATTCCTGCAGTCTGTAAATTTTTCCACCTGCCCTTTGTCCATTGCAATCGGCCACATTGCCAGGGTCAGCATGTATAGTTCAAAATCATTTCTGCAGAATCCGTGCAGGGAATCCAGGCTGAACTCAACCATGGACTGCTGGTTTTCAGCCAGCTGGGAAACGGTATATTCCCTTTCCTCCTCCACACAGTAAATCTCAACCTTTTTTAACTGGTCTGCAATTTCCTGTACAACTTTAATAAAATCCGAAATCTCTGCTGCCGTTGTGGGAATATTATAGCTCACCTCCAGCACGCCGGAGGTATCAGCGTTAAAATAGATTCCCCTTCCGATTCTGGACGGATTATATAATATTACAGATTCCCCGTTCCGCTCCCCTTCCTGCAGAACATAAAACTCATTGTCACTGCCATATTTAAGACAGCACTTGTTCAGAAGTCTTTCCATATCAATCTGTTTACTTCCAAATAAACCTTTTTTCTTAATCTGTAATGTAAATGCCATGTCTTTAACCCTCTTTTACCGGATGCCTGATTACGGTTTTCAGCTTTTCCGGCGCTGCCCGCCTTGCGTCACTGAGATAAATCTCATGATGAAGTCTTTTGTCATTAATATCCAGAATGTATCCCTGCGATTCCATAAAATCATGCATCGTCTGAACAGTTTCCGGTTCGCTGTCATAAGAACCGATATGCATGCACTGGACACACAGCCCCTCATCATAAGTTAAAAACTCCACTTTTGAAAAATCTTTTTTCTTCTTCACTGTGGCCTCTTCTACCGCCCATGCAAAATCCTCTTTTGTCACAAAATCCGGCAGACGGATTACCGATATAAACTGAAAATCTTCTTTACGGCTATAATCAATTCCTTTTACACCCTCCTGCCACCAGAAACCCTCCAGCGGGGGAACCATATAATCGAAATATCCCTCTATCTGGCGGCTGCCCTTTTTGCTCATTTTTATGGTAAATGCTATGGCATACAACAGTCCAATGGTTTCTTTATATTCGCTTCCCTCTTCATTCGGATTTCCTTTGCCGCGGACTGCAATATAATTCATCGGCGGTACAGTAACAATCCCCGGTTTATTTTTCGGCATGTAAAATTCTTTATATTCTTTTTTATAGTCAAATGCCATTGTCTGTCCCCTCCAAAATCTCTTTCTGCTTTTTCTTACTGAATCCTCCAAGAACGAGCTGGTACGATTTATCCAGCAGATCCTTTAATAAATCATCCGGCACTTCACCGTCCGGTTTCACGGAATTCCAGTGCATTTTATTCATGTAATAACCAGGTACAATATCCTCATACTGCTGCCTTAAAAAATCGCCCTCGGACGGTTCCAGCTTTAAAGTGATATAATATGGTTTGTCTGTTTCATCCAGACAGACTGCTGCAAACATCTTCCCGCCAATCTGGTAACGAATCCAGTTCCAGTCCTTCTGAAGATCCTTGGTCACTCCGATTTTACTTAATAAATACCCATCAATCCATTCATATCTCATGCACTTCCCCCTTCTTCATACGAACTGTCTGTCTGCTTTTTCCTAATTATAACTTATGAACTGCGGGGCTGGCAAGACCTGTATCTGTTTCTTGTACATTCAGGGTGACGGAAACACAGAAACGCAGAAAACTGGAAAGGCTTAAAAAAGAAAAATGGTCATGAGACTAATTTTTCCATACTAACCTCGGAACGCTGACAACTGTCTAATTCCAGTCTCTTAGCTACCCTCTTCATAAAGATGACAGAAATCAGACAGCTGACACTCTCCGCAATCAGAAACGTCAGCCAGACAATCCACGTCCTGCCCTCGTTTTTCACCGCAGCCTCTGACAGCAGTGCTGCAACTGGCAGAACAAATAAAAACTGTCTGCATACAGAGACAACAAGCGACTGCAGTCCGGCTCCGAGGGCCTGAAATATCCCCTGGAATGCAACGTTTGCACCAGCGAAAACAAAACTGATGGAAATCACATGCATCGCACTGATACAAATTTCCTTTGTACTGCCGGATAGCCCAAACATGTCAGACAGCGGTACTGCAAACAGTTCCAGCAGGAGAGTGCCCAAAAGCATAATACCCACGGTATAACACAAACCATATTTTATCCCGCTGTTAATACGCTCCCGGTCCCGTTTTCCATAATTATAGGATACGACCGGTGTGATTGCATCCCGAAGTCCAAATGCCACAAACAGAATAAACTGCTGGATTTTATAAAACAGTCCGTATGCTGTTACCACAGCCTCATCAATCCTTACCAGAATCCGGTTTAATCCATAGGTCATAACTGACATAAGCGCCTGGGCAATTATAGCTGGAAGACCTATGGCATAAATTTCCTTTATAATTTGAAGTGACGGTTTCATAAAGGCAAAACTGTTTTTAATTTCTGTATTTTTCTTAAAATGAAATACTGCCGCAAGAATTAAAGAAGTAATCTGTCCGATAACCGTTGCATATGCCGCCCCTCGGACACCATATGCCGGAAGCCCCAGCCAGCCATATATAAGTATCGGATCCAGTATCATATTTACCACGGCGCCGGCAATCTGCGCCACAGTAGAATAAATCGATTTTCCGGTTGCCTGCAGTAATTTTTCATAAATTGAAAAAAATATGATTCCAAATGACAGTATGCAGCAGATTTTAAGATAATCGACCGCCATGCCTGTAATCACGGCATTATTCGACTGGCTTTGTACATACGCACCCACTCCGCACATTCCAAAGACCACAAATACAATATACAGGATAAAAGCCAGAAACAGCGCATTTCCCGCAGTTTTTCCTGCCTGCTCCCGGTTTTTCTGTCCCAGCCGCATGGAAACCACGGCGCCCATTCCGACACCGGTTCCAATTCCTACCGCTACCATTAACATCTGCACCGGAAACGCCAGCGTCAGGGCGTTAAGCGCCAGTTCCCCCGTATCTTTGATTCCTCCAACAAAAATGCTGTCAACAATGTTGTATACTGCCTGAAGCATCATGGATAAAATCATGGGAATCCCCATGGTTATCAGAAGTTTATTCATTGGCATATACGACATTTTATTTTCTTTTTCGTTCATTTTTTCTGTCTCCTTTCCTTAAATAATTTATATCTGCAGATAAAAAAGAAGCGCAAATCCATATCTGGATTTACGCTTTCGCCACTCGACGGTTATTATAATATCGCAGAAAATCTGAAAAAGTCAACCCTTTTTTTATTTCTCTTATAAATAAAATTCAAAAAACAAATACCTGCCAGCTGTTCAATTTTACAAACTCATCTGCTATAATGAACCACAGATATGCGCCGTTCAATCATAATTAAAAGGAGGCTGCCTTGTGTACCATGTATATATCTGTGATGATGAAAAAGAAATACTGCTGCAGTTAAAGAACCGAATTCATACCGAACTGGAAAAACTGGACATTCAGGCAGAATATCTGCTGGTTCAGGATTCCAGAGAGCTTATGGATCGTATTGGAAAAGAAAACATAGACCTTTTGTTTCTGGATATAGATATGCCATACTACAACGGCATGGAAATTGCAAAATATGTCAGCGAAGAAAAGCCGGGAACCATTCTGGTATTCGTCACCAGCCATGATGCCCTGGTGTACAAAACCTTTGCCTATAAACCGTTCGCATTTATCCGGAAAACCTGCATGGATGAGGACATGAAAGACTTTTCCTCCCGCATCGCAAAAGAGCTGGAGCAGGAAAAACGTGAGCTGCTTTTATCAAAAGGAACTGAAATTTACAGGATAAAAATTCATGACATCATCTATATAGAATCAGAGGGAAATTATATAAATATTGTTACGGAAAATGACACGATTAAGTTCCGGGAAACAATGACAAATATGGAAAAGAAACTGGAAACACAAGGCTTTATCCGCTGTCATAAAGGATATCTGGTAAATGCAGAATACATTACCAGATATTCCGGAAACGGTCTGCAGATTAAGGGAACGAAAGACGGGGAGCAGGAGCTTCCGGTCGGAAGAAGTTACGAAAAAGATGTGAAGAAAAAGATTATTGCAGGCTGTGTCATGAGGTGAAAGATTGAAAAATAAAAAATGAAAGAAAGGAAAAAGGCTGATGGAAATTATAATGACAATTCTTCTGGCGGGCGCTTTGGCTGTTATATGCAGTCTGTATTTGCGGCTGAAAAATTCTGAAAAAACCATTCACGAAAAAGACGCCGAACTAACCAAATATGTAATGGAAAATGTGGACATGCAAAAGCAGATAGCAGAAGCAGAATACGATTATAAATACCAGAAGGAAATGGCGGATGAAATCATAAAAATCCAGAACCAGAGCCGGGCGTTAAAGCACGATATGAAGAACCATACCCTTGTAATTATGTCCTATCTGGAAAAAGGACAGATTAATGAAGCCAGACAGTATACAAGTGATATTCTGGACAGACTGAATGCAATGTACACCTATGTCAGCGTAGGAAATTCCCTTCTTAACTATATTATTAACCACAAGCTTTCAAAAGCCAAAGAGATGAAAATAGATATTAAGGCTGAAATATTACTTCGGCTGTTAAATATCGCAATATTTAGCAGCCATATTTTGCAATAT
>CANOLA010000138.1 GCA_947566705.1 uncultured Lachnospiraceae bacterium
TCATAAAGGTTATAATCCGGCTTTACCACCTGCGATTCTTCAATAATACCAAGATCATCTCCCGCTGCAGCTGTTCCGGCTGCCGCATCTGTTCCCGTACCTGCGGTATCCGCTGTGCCCGTTCCAGCTGTACCACTGGTATCACCGGTTGTTTCCCCTCCCGGATCCGCCGCTGAACCACTTACCGTTGCAAGACCGGTAGCATCCAGATTTTCACCATTTAACGCATACAGTAAATTTCCCGGTGCAACACCAATCGTGGCAATCTCCATATCGGAAGTATTTTCCAGCTTCTTTGCGTAAAGAATGGCATCTTCTGTCCTCAGTTCAGCAGGATACTGGTTTAAAATCTCCACATTTTCATTTTCAAACTGCTCCTTCTGTGTCTGGTATGTGGCAAGATTTGCTTCCAGCTCGGTAAGCTTTGCCAGCCTCTCCGCCAGTTTTTTATTTTCCTGCTCAAGTGCAAATTTTTTATCATCCAGTTGCGGCTTAATTACCGCTCCTGTCAGTATAAGAATTGCAACCCCAAATAATATTATAAGGATTTTTGCTGCTCCTTTTGATGATTTCATAACCGTCTCCTCCTACTGCGCACTTTCTGTAGATTCTGTGGATTGCGTGGATTCTGTTCCGGTTTCTGTCAACAGACCATCCTCCGTTTCATCCTCTGTACTCTGTGTGCCTGTGTATGTCAGTGTAAAGCTGATGTTCACTTTCCTCTTACCAGAATCTGATTCTTCCTCCGTGACACCACTGCATTCCACATTATATACACTATTGAAGGTCCGAAGCCTCATCAGCGTTTCTGCCGCTGAATTTTTGGAATCACAAGTTGCCGTAATACTGATGATATCCTCACTAACACTCAGTGCAGAAACAAGAAGGTCAGAAGGCATATTCTTCTCCAGTTCCTCAATCAGGTCAAGAAATGCATCATTTGGTACATTGGAATTCTTATCAATCATATGAATGCCGTCATTTATAACCTTTGATGTCAGGTACGCATTATAGTCATCTATTACACTGCTTTTTGCAGCAATGGAATTCTCCATATTTTTATTTTCCGTGGTCAGGGAAATATTTCCAAGTGTCAGTACGCCGAAAATTGCTGCCGAAGCAATGATACATCCTGCACAGATAAATCCCGGCAGAAGCATGGAATCCTTAGAACCTTCTGCACTTTTTTTCTTTTTATCTTCTGCAACCAGTATAAAATTTAACGGTTTAATCGCGCAGGCAATATTAATATAATACTCTCCTATGTTAAACTTCTTTGCAGAAAGTTCACGCATTACATCCCCGGAACCAAAACTGCTTACTGGCGTTACCCGTACACCAAGTTCGTTACTTAAAAGAATATCCAGTCCGTTACAGCTTGCACCAAGTCCAAGGAGAGTAAGTCCTGTCAGTTCCACATCAGAATGTCTGGACGCAAAATAATCCAGTACACGGGAAATATTTCCAATCAGCATGGACAGTGCCTGGGAAATACTGTCCTTGGCACTTGTGGTTGAAAGCTCGTCGTTCATCCGGTCCGGTCTCAGCTGGTCAGAAAAACTAGGATTCATCTGCATAACCGCAAGCGCATCCATATAAGATGCATCCCTTGATACCAGCGGTGTCTGCATCATCGCAACCACTGCATCGTCAATACCATATCCGATACTTCTCTGCAACACAATCTGGCTGTTCTGAATTACAGTAAGCATGGAACTGTTATCATCAATACACAAGGTTGCTGACAGTTCCGGCGACATGGTACTCATCATTGCCTCATAAATACTGTTTCCATAGTAATCCAGCGCAATGAGCTGCATATCCATCGCCTTTGCCAGAAGCTGATAGGAACTGATCAGTGAATTCGGAACAGCGTAAATGGATATACGCATCTGCTTATCCGCTTTCATTGTTTCTATTACACGGTATACCAGCTGGTACAGTGCCAGGTCAACCGGGAAATAATCCTTTGCATTTGCCATCAGTATCGGCCGGATTTTATTCTCCTTTACCAGAGGAATGGTTACCTCACGGTTTGCCACACGGGTGGAAGAAATGGTAAACATAATACGGTTTGTCTGTATTCCGTTTTCTGTCATTCCCTGCTTCATCCGGCGCACAAACTCATCCGTCACATGAACACCGTCATCGTTTAATACATCCTCCGGGGTTTCAAACGCAAACGCATGGTAAATCTTAGGTGTCTTTGATTCATGCTCCACCTCCGCAACATGCGTAATACTGTAGCCTATTTTAATACTAACGATTTTTCCCGCCATTTTCTTTTTCTCTCCTGTCCTTGTTTCCTAACTGTAATACTCCCGAAAGAATATTTCTTATATTGTAATTTATTTTTCAATTCTGTCCTGCATGTTTAACCCAGGCAAAAATTATTTTCTCTTTACATTAAACCTTTAGCATATTCAGATACATCTGAATCCATGTATCTCCCCATAAAGCCGATATAAAAATCCCCATCGCAAGGTAGGGTCCCATTGCAAGCACATGCTCTGCATCGGATACTTTCATTCGGATAATATGTATTACTGAACCTAAAACACATCCAAGCAACAGTGCCAGAATAATCTTTTTCCATCCAAGCAGAAGTCCTGCAGCAGCCATCAGCTTTACATCTCCTCCGCCAATTGCTCTTCCCCTGCTTAGCAGCAGCAGCAGCTCCAGCGGTATACTGACTGCAAAAAATCCAGCCACATATCCTTTCCATCCTGCATAATCAGCTGCAAGCTGCGCCAGTCCAAGTACAAAGATAAACACATTAATTCCAAACGGAATCTCATATGTCCTGAAATCTATCACGGAAAGCACAATTAACGCTGATACAAGCAGGCAGTACAGCAGACTGTTAAACTGTACTCCGTTTATAAATACAACAATAACGCACAAAATTCCGTTCAGAGCCTCAACCAGAGGATACTGCGCGGAAATCTCAGCTTTGCATTTGCGGCATTTCCCATGTAACGCAAGATAACTTGCGACCGGAATCATATCATACCAGCTCAGCTGGTATCCGCAGTTCATGCAGTGCGACCGTCTGGTCACGACCGTTTCTTTTTCTGGTATGCGCAAAATGCATACATTTAAAAAACTTCCAATTACAAGTCCAAACAGCAGAACCGCTGCCAAAATCGGAATCTGTTCATATAACTCTAACTGTGTGTACATATTTTATCTGTATCTGTTTTACTAAAAACAGCCGCCTTCCTTCTTTCAATTATTTTGCATCTATGGATGTACCTGCAGCATTTGCCTTATAATATTCCGATTCACCAGTATATATTTTCTGATGTGCAGTTATATTATAAACAACTGACGGCACTGTAGTATTTCCAGTACCTGTTGCATCCCATTTATTTCCTTTCAATGGTAAAATATCTCCCTTTGCACTGATAATTCCCATTTCAACCAGTTCCTGCTCCGGGTCAACTCCTGACGGCATTCCAGAACTTTGCAGGACAGAACCCAGTGTAACTGTTACCGTTACCGGAGTACCCCCACCAGTCATATCTATATACGCAAAATATGCTTCCAGTGAATCAACCACTGAATCCAGATTCTGAATATCAGTTCCCTGCCTTGCTTTTTCAACATAACGAACAAGTACCGGTGCAAGAACTCCAACAAGCACCGCCATAAGTGCTATTACAACAATCAGTTCCACAAGGGAAAAACCTTTATTTTTTGGCATTTATAAATCTCCTGCTAATATTCTAAACAGTGGACAAAGCTGGCTCTATCCGTTTTTGCAGTTCTGCAATCTGAACCGTATGCTGTTCCACTGCACTTTTCAATGCATCAATATCTGTATATGTGATTTCCAGTTTTTCGTTATTCCTCTGGTAACGTTTAAAAGTGTCCATATAATTAGACCATATATTATCCATAAGAGGATAAACCTTATATTCAATATCTCTGCGGATAACAGTTATATCATTCTCCGCTTTACCGAGACGTTCCTCCACTTTATCCAGACGTTCTTCCACTTTATCCAGACGCTTTTCTATTGCCCTGAATCCTGGTTCAATTTTCTTTTCAAACACCTCATCAAATTTCTCACCAAACTTCTTCTCAAAAAGTTCTCCAATTGCATTTAATAATTCCATATCTTTCATTTATCTTTCCTCCTAATTCAGACGTGATTTTTTCATACATGTGGGCTTATACATATATGAGTCGATTTGTGCCAGTCATAAAACGTTGTGTAAAAACTGTATATCTCTGCAAATATACGACAAGCAATGCACCCTGCCCGGCTGCCAGTGGCTTATATATGGCAGCCGGACGATACATTGCATTTTGTAAACAAGTAATCCAACGATGTACGTTTCTGCACCCTGTAGGGTAGGAATGCATGTAGATTCTACTCCCAAAAGCATATATCTTAATATATAGATATACCAGATATATAATTTATTCAATTAGAAGCATTCCCTCTCTCTTGCAAAACTGATTTGCTCTACTGAAATTCAGGATGAATCACATTATTTTAACTTAAGTTCTGAACCACCACTGCCATTATTACCATCTGTAAAATACTTAGAATCTCCAAAATATTGTACAGATGCGGTTGCAGGTGTAAACACTATTTTAGCATTTATATTCCATGTACCCTTCTTTGCAACTGTAGCATTAGGAATTCCCATGTCTTTACAATCCTGTTGCAAAGTCGTATTATTAGTTGAATCAGAAGAGCTAATTGCATTGCCAAGCTCAATGGTAACTACTTCAGAGGCATCAACATTCTCTTTGTCAGCATAAAACGCCTGTACAACCCCCAGTGCAGAATCCAAATTCTGAACATCCGTGCTTTGACGTGACTTCTCCACGTAACGGATAAACATCGGTGCAAGCACACCAACCAGCACTGCCATAATGGCAATAACAACGATTAACTCCACAAGAGAGAAACCTTTGTTGTTCATTTTAACTTCATTCTTTTTCATATTTCATTCTCCTTTTT
>CANOLA010000139.1 GCA_947566705.1 uncultured Lachnospiraceae bacterium
GGCTGTTAATTGCTTTTCTATAATTAGTACCTTCTCCAAACTGAATATATAATACCGGATTTTCTTTTTCCGTGTATATGCCTTCAAACGCAATCAGGTTCATGTATGCACAGAAACCGTCCATATCGTTGTTGTATTCAGAATCATCCGCACAGAAACCTGAAATGGTGTAAGCAAAATCCCCTGACGGGGTGTTTAATGTAATACTGTCGCCGGTATGGTAACCGTATTTTTCTTTCGCATCCATACTCAGCATGACTTCACTGTCACCCTGCGGGAAATTCCCCTCCTGTTCAAAATTTCTGATATCGGAAACATACGACTTTTCTGTTCCGTACAGAACTACCCGGCGCTCCCCTGCAGTATAGTATTCCTCGTCTTCCCCAAAGGCGCGGTACCATGCGGTGGCAGTAACATCACTTTGTCTTGCAATCAGTTTCCCGTCTGATTCAGAAACACCGTTTAAAATAATATGGTAATTGCCATGTCTTCTTATCGTGGACTCTGCCTGTCCTTTTGTTATAATCTCTGCAAAGGAAAAGACAATAGTTACAAGGAACACCGCCAGAATAATACAGATTAATGTCAGACGGTTCTGTTTTCTGCATGTTTTTGCAGAAATAGGAATCAGGCTTAAATAACTTCTCATCCGGAACACCTCCCCAGATCAGTCAGCACACCGTCTGATACTGACAGAATGCGGTCAGCGGTCTGTGCAATGGAGCGGTTATGGGTAATCATGACGATAGTCTGTTCATATTTCCTGGAGGTTTCCTTTAACAGGGCAATCACGTCGTGACTGTTCTGGGAATCCAGGTTTCCTGTCGGCTCATCCGCAAGAATGAGCGAAGGTCTTGTAATCAGCGCACGTCCGATTGCCACACGCTGCTGCTGTCCGCCGGATAACTGGCTGGGCAGATGGTTGCGGCGTTTCTGCAGATTGAGTACGGAAAGCAGCTCCTCCAGATATCTCCTGTCCGGCTTCTGGTAGTCAAGCAGTACCGGAAAGATGATATTCTGCTCAACTGTAAGCTCCGGAATCAGGTTAAAGGACTGGAAAATAAACCCGATATTTCTTCTCCTGAAAACAGTAAGCTGTTTTTCTTTCATGGAAAATGTGTCATTGCCGTCAATCAGCACCCTTCCCGATGTGGGTGTGTCAAGTGCGCCGATCATGTTTAACAGCGTGCTTTTTCCGGAGCCGGATTCCCCGACAATTGCCACATATTCGCCCTTTGGGACGGAAAAGCTGACATTCTTTAAAGCCTGCACGGCAGCATCTCCGCTTCCGTAGGTTTTGCAGATTTGTTTAATCTCCAATAAGTTCATAGTGTAAGCACCTCTCTCTAATGTAATTTTTGTTTCTGCAGAATAGAGAATAACACCTGAACACTACAGACGGGTTTCAGAAAGACTACAATTTTGTAGGAATTAAATTTATGGTAAAAACTGCGCCGGTGCCCGGCAGGCTGTCCGCCTCGATGGTGCCGTTATGGGCTTCCACAATGGATTTTGCCAGCGGCAGTCCGAGTCCGATGCCCTGTGTGTCTTTTGAATACCTGCTGCGGTAAAAACGTTTAAAAATATGGTGCAGGTCCTCCGGGTGGATACCGCTTCCACTGTCTTCAACTGTAATCTGCAGACTGGCGGACTGCCGCCATGAAATCTTTACAATATCCCCGTGTTTCGTATGGTCGAGCGCATTTTTTACGATATTGCGGACGGCTTCCATCATCCAGTTTCTGTCACATAATAACGGAAGCGAACCGCTGCCGGACAAGATAATTTCTTTTCCTTCCTGACTGGCACGGAAGGAAAACTGTTCTTTGATTTCTTCCATCATTTTTAAAATATTTTCTTCCTTTTTTTCTATTATAATGGAACCGGCGTCAAATTTTGTAATCTTTAAAAGTGTCTGTACCAGTGTTTCTATCCGGTCAAGCTCCTGCTCGGACAGATTTGTAAATTCCTGGATGGCAGGCAGGTTACTTGTTTTAGCTTCCGTCTGCATAATACCGTTATAAATATTTAAGGCGGCAAGCGGGGTTTTTAGCTGGTGGGAAATATCGGAAATGATATTCCGGAGAAATTTTTTCTGCTGTTCTTCGTTTTCTGCTTTTGCGTTTAAAATGGCGGCAAGGGAATTGACTTCGTGAAACAGCCGGTACAGTTCCCCTTCCTCGTTGCAGTCAATACGGGCACTGCGGTCGCCGGAAAGAAATTCCTGAATCTGTGACACGGCATGTTCCAGAATCCGGTTCTGTTCTTTAAAATACTGGTAACAGAATCCGGCTGCCGCCAGTCCGGCACAAAAGCAGCAGATTATGCCGCCGTATGTTATTCCAAAATATGCGGAAAGGACGGAACAAAGACCGGCTGTAAAAAAGCATAAAAGAATCCGGATAAAAAGTAATTTTATTTTTTCATTTACAAAAATGTTCATCTTATCCCCTTCCTTTGTTCCACTTATATCCCATCCCCCGGACAGTCACGATTTTTTCCGGTTCTTTCGGATTATCCTCGATTTTCAAACGCAGCCTGCGGATATATACGGTAAGTGTCTTGTTATCCACAAAGTTTTCGTTACAGTCCCAGAGTTTTGCCAGTATCTGTTCGGAAGAGAGTACAATATCCGGATTTTCCATAAACAGTGTAAGCAGCCGGTATTCGCCCGGCGTCAGCTCAAGCAGTTTTTCATTTTTATAGCACTGTCCTTTTAACAGATGTACGGTAATTCCGTTTGAGGAAAGTGTGGAATCCGCCTGGCTGAAATTGGTGCTTCTGCGCAGAAGGGCATTAATCCTTGATAAAAAGACAGCCAGCTTAAAGGGCTTTGTAATGTAATCATCCGCTCCGATATCAAGCCCCATAATAATGTCTGTTTCTTCATCTGCGGCAGTTAAAAACATGACCGGAACGGTTGAGGTCTGGCGAATTTTTCTGCAGATATCAAAGCCGGAGCCGTCAGGCAGAGACACGTCCAGAATTACCAGGTCATATTTATCGTTTTCCCACAGTTTGTCTGCCTCCAGGCTGGTGCGGGCAACGTCTATTTCGTAGCCCTGTTTTTTTATGGCGAAGGTGAGACCGTTAATCAGGCTTAAGTCGTCTTCCACGAAGAAAATGTGTTTCATTTTGCCGGTGGCTCCTTTCTTCTTATATATTGTGTCAGGTGATTTGCTGCTATAAAATCCAGTCCTGATATCCGATTCCTATAAATTTTTCATCCCGGAACCCAATGCAGATTCCTTTGTCAATGTTTTCACACCATCCGTAAAATGCGATTTCGGGTATGGTCATTCTTTCATCTGTTACATTGATGGCGATGGAGAAAATGTCCACGTAATTTTCCAGGTCAGTTTCTGATATGTGGGGGTATCCGGTTTTATCATTTTCCCGGTTGTACCAGGCAAGGATTTTGTCTTTATAATCGTTTATATTAATGTGTTTTATGAAACGGTTCAGGCAGTCTGTTTCTTTTTCACTTAAAGCGGCGTTTTCCGTTTCCTCTTCGTAGAGAAGGTCAACGGAAAAAACGGTAACTTCTGTCTGTCTGCCAAACAGGTTCATGGGTATATTGTCATTGTTGTTTAAGTTATTTACCATTTTTAAATCCTCCCATCAAAATAGTAGTTTGAAAATTTTCAATGCCATTATACCACTTGCTGCGGCATACGAAAAGAATTTATTTTCCCGGCGCCGCGTATTGTCTGCCGCCGGCCGGTATGTTATGATGGGATATGAAAAAATCAGAAAGGCGGTTAAAAGGAAATTAAAATGAATGAAGAAATGATTGAAAACAGTGAACCAAAAATAAAAAGGAAGCTGGGGGACAACATACTGATTCTGTATGTGGAAACGTTTGCAATGATTTTGGGAGGACAGCTTCTTGGAAGGATTCTTATAGGGCTGGTACTGGGGCTGATGTCTGCATTTATTCCGTATGTTGATGAAATTCCGGCATGTATGACGGCAGCAGACTATGCTGCATTTATAGGAATCTGGATCGTGGGTCTGGTCTTTACCGGGGCGGTGAAAAAGAACAGGGGAATTTTAAAGGCACAGTGGACAGCGCCGAAGGGCAACAGGCTGTCATTTCTTTTTCTGGGATTTTTTATTGGTTTTATATTAAATGGAATCTGTGTTCTTGCTGCGTGGCTGAACCAGGATATTTCCCTGGTATTTGACGGGTTTCATCCGCTGTCTTTTGTGATGGTTCTGGTCTGCGTTTTTATTCAGTCTGCAGCAGAAGAATTTATGTGCAGGGGTTTTTTATACCAGAGACTGAGAAAAGGTTATAAAAATCCATGGGTTGCCATTATAGGAAGCTCTCTGTTTTTTGCAGTTGCACATCTTTTTAATGAAGGGGTAACGGTTTTTTCATTAATCAACATTACGCTGGTGGGTATCCTGTTTGCCATGATGGTGTATTACATGGACAGTATCTGGTGTGCCTATGCAGTACATACTGCGTGGAATATCACGCAGAATATCGTATTCGGTCTGCCAAACAGCGGTATAGAGGCACTGTATTCCGTATGGAAACTGGATGCGGGGTCTGCAAAGGACAGCTTGGCATATAATGTGGGGTTTGGAATTGAGGGGACGGTTGTTTGCGATATTGTTTTACTGCTTGCCTGCATTGCGATGTTTGCATGGGGGAGAAAGTTTGGGAAAAAGCCATATGATGTGTGGGCGGATGCGGGAAGCGGTGCTGAAGGTTAGTGTTTTATGAATATGAGATGGTTAAAGCGGTATCGGGGATATGAATAATTTTGGAAGGAACTTTATCTGGTAAAATGGATAAGGTTCTTTTTTATTTGGGGAATTTTTAGTTCACATCATATAAAAGCATTATGCACCAATACTTGCGATTGTAAAACAAATGGATTATAATTAAATACTGACGTAAAAGTGGACGGAAAGCAATTTGGTAAATAGTCAAGAGTTATTTTGAAATGATTTTCAGAAAAAA
>CANOLA010000140.1 GCA_947566705.1 uncultured Lachnospiraceae bacterium
TTTCCCGGCGCAGGTCATAAAATCCGTGATGCTCTGTAAGCTTGTAAGCTTCATTTCATCCCCGGTTTCTTCCCTGTCCTCGTCATCGTCTTCTTCCGGCTCAGGCGGGCTGCTTTCCAGCAGCCGCTCAATCATAAACTGCAGAAATCCGTCCTCCGCTGAAAGCTTGGTTCCGCCTCCAAACGCCATCTCCCGGATTTTATAGACGGCATAGCCGTCCTCTCTGTTTTTACCGGACAGGCGTACATTAATATGGTTCTCCCCAAGCCAGCGCAGCAGGCTTACAAACCGGGAATCAATCTGTAAAATATCCGCGCTGACCACCCCGTCCTCTTCCTGGAATTCAAAAGACGTCCGTTTTACGGGATTGGTAAATATCCCGCAGGAATGGTGCTTCCATTCCCTGCTTTTGTTGTCTAAAAGCAACACCGGATACTCCGCGGAAGCGTCCGTCCGGTTCGAGGCAAATGTTGTAAATGTTACCTCTTTGTTTTCTTCTTTTACATCTTTAAAATCAAATACCGGCATAACAGTACCTCCCTACTAATTATTTAATAATCCCTTCACTGCCACAATTTTTCATTTCTTCTTCCACCCTCTTTTCCACTTCTTTTTCCGTTTTCCGAATCGCCTCCCCGTGTCCGGTTAATGCTGCAAACGCGGAAAACTGCGCCGCCCGGTCCTTTTGTGACATCCGCGGGTGTGTCCTGGATTCGTGATGCGGCAGGTCAATAATATCATCATATCTGTGGGTATTCTTCATTATGCTTTGTGTCCTCCTATACGTCCGTTTCTGTCCATTGTGGTGGCCCCCTCTTCCAGGCTGGTGCCTTTTAAGATTGCATTTTTCCCGTACCGTTTTTTTACAGCAAGCATTGCCTCCTGCAGTTTCCGCTCTTTTAAAAGTCCGGTTTCCTCTTTTTCTTTTTCCTGCTGCATGCCGGATTCATCTGCAAAAAGTTCAAGTTGTTCATAGGTTTCCTGCTCTGCTGCAGAATTTTCATCCACTACGCGGTTTGCCGTTACATTCACCCGGCGGATCAGGAGCTCTTTATTTACAATTCTCTCATACAGTTCCAGTATTGCATCCGTAAGCAGATGCGATGAGGAAGTCAGACGGTTCAGATTCGCCGTACCATGCGCATGTTCAGGAACCTTCCTGCCATAGCGGTCAGTTGTAACCTTTCCCCTGTAGTTCGCCCGGATTTTCTCGTCACTTAAATTTTCAATGTCATAACCAACTGTAAGCACAAGCTGGTCTGTCACCAGCCGCTTTTCCACAAGGTCAAGCGCAAGCATGTCCGTCATTTCACGGACAATCAGCTTTCCCTTTGTAAAATTATACGGACACTGCAGCACCTGCCCCATGCAGATACTGTTTGTCTGCGGCTTATAGGCCTTGATTTCCTTTATCGTACATGGCTCATAGCCCCATGCATGGTCTATGAGAAGCTCCGCATTGACACCGAAAAACTTATATAAAAGCTCCTCGTTGTAAAATTCATTTGGCTTGCCGATGGAACATTTTGCAATGTCACCCATGGTATAAATTCCAGCTTCTGCAAGTTTTTTGGCATATCCCCTGCCAACACGCCAGAAATCCGTCAGCGGTTTATGGTCCCAGAGCAGCCTGCGGTAGCTCATTTCATCCAGCTGTGCAATCCGCACTCCGTTTTTGTCAGGCTTTGCATGCTTTGCCACGATATCCATTGCAACCTTGCAAAGGTAAAGATTTGTTCCGATGCCTGCCGTGGCGGTAATGCCGGTTGTTTCAAATATATCCTTTACAATTTTTCCGGCAAGCTCACGGACGCTCATCTGGTAAATCCGCAGATAGTGCGACACATCAAGAAACACCTCATCTATAGAATAAACGTGAATGTCCTCCGGCGCAATATATTTTAAATAAACTTCGTAAATCCATGTGCTGTATTTTACATACAGTCCCATCCGCGGGGGAGCTGCGATATAGGAAAGCGCAAGATTCGGGGATTTTTCCAGTTCTGCGGCATCATAGGATTCCCCGGCAAATTTTCCATCCCCCGTATGTGAAAGTCTTTCGTGGTTTACTTCCTTTACCCGCTGCACGACCTCAAACAGACGGGCACGCCCGGAAATTCCATACGCTTTTAAAGACGGGGAAACCGCAAGGCAGATGGTTTTTTCTGTCCGGCTTACATCGGCAACCACCAGATTTGTTGTCAGCGGGTCAAGTCCCCGTTCCCTGCATTCTATGGATGCATAAAAGGATTTTAAATCAATTGCAATGTATCTGTATTTTTCCTCCGGCATGGCTTCACCCCCTGATAACAAAATTCCCCCTTTGCCGGAAATTATGTATTTCGGCTCTGGGGGACTTTTGCAAAGATGTCTTCTTTACTGATGGTTTTTCCTATACTCTTCTGTTACCCTGTCAATCTCCTTATTTACCCAAGAATCGCCTTATCGCTTGCAAATTCCTCCCCGCTTGCCTCCTCGAACTTATGGAGCAGGTCGGATACGGTAAGCTTTTTCTTCTCTTCCCCACGGATATCCAGAATAATATTTCCTTCCATCATCATAATCAGCCGGTTGCCGTGTGCAATCGCATCCTTCATATTGTGGGTAATCATAAGCGTTGTCAGGTTATCGCGGTTTACAATCGTATCGGTTGTTTCAAGCACCTTTGCTGCCGTCTTCGGGTCAAGCGCCGCCGTATGCTCGTCTAAGAGTAACAGCTTCGGTTTCTTTAAGGTCGCCATCAGAAGTGTCAGTGCCTGTCTTTGTCCGCCGGATAAAAGACCGACTTTGGAAGTCATTCGCTCTTCCAGTCCAAGTCCGAGCGTTGCAAGCATTTCCTTATATTTCTGACGTTCCTTTTCCTTGATACCGCCCCTTAAGGTCCTTCTGTCCCCGCGCCGCATGGCAAGTGCAAGGTTTTCCTCGATTTCCATGGTCGCCGCGGTTCCGGTCATCGGGTCCTGGAACACCCTGCCGAGAAATTTCGCGCGCTTATATTCCTTTAACTTTGTCACGTCTGTCCCATCAATGACAATGGAACCACCGTCCACCGGCCATACGCCTGCGATTGCATTTAACATTGTGGATTTACCGGCGCCGTTTCCGCCGATTACCGTAACAAAGTCACCGTCCTCTAAAGTCAGTGACAGTCCTTTTAACGCCATCTTTTCGTTGACAGTTCCTGCATTGAAGGTTTTGTAAATATCTTTGATTTCTAACATATTACGCCTCCCCCTTTGCTGTATCGCCAATTTTTTTAGGCTTCGTTATGTATTTTCCTTTCCAGTAAGGAACTGCAAGGAATACTGCAACAACGAGCGCCTGGAACAGTTTTAGTAAATCGGTGTCAATTCCGCACCAGATAACCACCTGCAGCACGATAAAATAAATTACTCCGCCAAGTGCAACCGCAAGAAGTTTTAAGGCAAAATTCTTAAAAATCCTGCTAAATACTGCCTCACCAATAATGACTGCAGCAAGTCCGATGACAATGGCGCCTTTTCCCATATTGATATCGGCAAATCCCTGATACTGCCCTAAAAGCGCGCTTGAAAGCGCGACCATGCCATTGGAAAGCATCAGTCCAAGGACTTTATTGAAATTGGTATTGATGCCCTGCGCCCTTGCCATGTTTTCATTACATCCCGTGGCACGCAGGCTGCTTCCAAGCTCGGTTCCGAAAAACCAGTATAAAACGGCAATAATTACAATGATAAACAAAGCAACCACAGCAATCGTATTTTTATCGGTAATTGCGTTTTTTACATACCGGAGGGAAACAAGCAGGTTATAATTGTCCACACTGATTGCCTGGTTGGATTTCCCCATAATTTTTAAATTGACACCCCATAAGCCAAGCTGTGTCAGTATTCCGGCAAGAATCGCGGGAATCCCCATAGCCGTGTGGAAAATTCCTGTGGCAAGTCCTACCAGCATACCAGCAGCTGTGGCCGCAAGCATGGCTGCAAAAATATTGTGTCCGCCCTGCAGCATCATAATACAGACTGCCGCACCTGTGCACATGGTTCCGTCCACCGACAAATCCGCGATGTCCAGAATCCGGAATGTAATGTAAACACCAATTGCCATGATGCCCCAGATTAAGCCCTGCGCTGCCGCCCCCGGAAGGGCACTTAACAAGCTGTTGATATCCATAAATTGTACTCCTTCATGTACATTTGCTTCTTACTCAATCACTTCATAACCTTCCGGAATGGTGATCCCAAGTTCTTCACAGAGTTCCTTGTTGTACTTCTTTACAAAATTCGGTGCATACTCAATCGGCATTTCTGAAACATTACTCTCACCCTTTAAAATCTTTGCAGCCATCTTTCCGGTAGCCACACCAAGGTCATAATAGCTGATGGAAAGCGTTGCCACACCGCAGCCCTTGCAGATGTTTTCCTCTCCCGCAATGACCGGAATCTTTGCCGACATACATGTATTTTTAACAATTTCCGTATTGCTGGCTACTGTGTTATCTGTCGGAACATAAATAACGTCGCTCTTGTCTGCCGCCTGGGTAACAACAGCGGACAAATCGTTGGAATCAGAAAATGCGTAGTACTCGCATGTATAACCCATTCCTTCCAGTGCAGCCTTTACGGTGTCTACCTGATACTGGGAATTTGCTTCTGCGGAGCAGTATAACAGTCCGACATTCTTTGCGTCAGGAAACAGTTCTTTTAGCATCTTTGCCTGATCTTCAAGCGGTGCAAGGTCTGATGTACCGGAAATATTTCTTCCAACAGTTCCGTTAAAATCAGA
>CANOLA010000141.1 GCA_947566705.1 uncultured Lachnospiraceae bacterium
GCCTTTACTCTAAGTAATGCAATATTAATTATTTCAACTTATATTTATAGTACAATCTCATATCCCTTTTTGCATGCTATATCACCACTTCCAGATATATTAACTTTTTCTATTTCAGGCATACTTATGTATCTCCTTGCACACCTTCCGTTTCGTATACGCAAGTTTCAGAACGGCATAAAATTTTTATATAATGAAAATTCAATCAATTTCGGAACCATTTTAGGTATTATTACCATTACAGCCTTAATTATTGGACAGCAGCTTTATTCTGCCGCCTCATATACAAAAGTAATACCTTTTTCTATTCTCATTCTCCTCGCTGCCATACTCCTTTTCTTCCTCTGGCAGCGCTGCATCAGACAATATTACCTGACGAAACTGCGCAATCTCGAACTGGAATCCCTGCGCCAGGAGCTTGCGGAAAAGGATGCAGAAATTAAGAAGCTCCTTGCAAACAATGAAACGCAGGCACGGACGATTCACAAGGATAACAAGCTGATTCCTGCCATGCTCTCTGCTGTGACGGAATATCTGGACTCTGCAGATGAATCCGGCAGCCATGCGCTTTACGGCAGGGAACTTTCCAGCCGGTTAAAGGAGCTGGCAGATGAGCGCGCAAAAAACCTGACTGCAGAAGATACGTCAGGCAGTCTGCCGCTTCTGCACCGTGCATCGGCGGATGCCATGCTCTCCTATATGAAGAAACGCGCAGCGCAGGAACATATACAGTTTGAAGTAAAAATCCATCCTGAATTTGCAGATAAAACCATGGACTCCATTGCAGAAGCGGATTTATCACATCTGCTCTCGGACCTTCTTGAAAATGCCATCATTGCTGTAAAGAACGCGAAAAAGCGGCAGATTCTTGTCCATCTCGGTATCCTCTATGGTGCGCCTGCGGTTGAGGTTAGTGACAGCGGCAGCGAGTTTTCTCCTGCCATTTACCAGGACTTTGGGCTGCAGAAGCATTCCACGCACCTCGAACACGGCGGCAGCGGAATCGGCCTGATGGATATCTGGGAACTGAAAAAGAAATACGCAGCGTCCCTGCACATCTATGAATATGCAGAAGACACTGCGCCTTTTACGAAGAAAATTTCAATTATATTTGACCGTAAGAAACATTACTTAATCCGTACTTACCGCCCGCAGGAGCTTGTTAAAATCCAGGCAAGAAGCGACCTCTGCGTTCTTCCCCCTGACCGTGGGAAGGATTAACTGACGCCGTCCAGACTGTACACCGTTACATGGCAGACAGTTCATAATATGAAGGCTCCCCAGCGGTCACAACCACCCTGCATTTAAACACCTTTCCGTGTACTTTTGCCTTTATGGTGGCAGTTCCTGCTTCCCACGCTTCCACTATGCCGTCATAAACACTGCAGACATCAGTATCCGTGGAAGTCCACGTTACATCATGGCTGCATCCTTTTAATTTCAGTGTGGCTGTCTCCCCTTCTGTTATTTTCAGGCTGGTCCGGTTCAGTTCAGGCTCCTCCACCGTAACCCGGCAGATCTTCTTCTGGTTTCCACAGACTGCCGTTACGGTTGCCTTTCCTTTTCCTTTCGCAGTGACTTTACCGCCGGAAGACACGATAGCAACTTTTTTGTTGCTGCTCTTCCACTTCACTTTTTTCGAACCGCATTTGGCGGTAAGTTTTCTGCTCTTTCCCTTTACCAGTGTAATTCTGGCAGAACTGATGGTAAGTTTCGGGGAACTGGCCGGTTTTTTAGTACTGCCGGAATCTTTTGATGACGAGCCGCTGCCCGAAGACGAACCGCCGTAGCATTTGGCACATGGCGTCAGTCCGCGGGCCTTTGCCGCCGATAGTGTGACCTGGTAAAAATTTCCCCTGCCGGCAGAACAACCAGCATGACAACCAGCATAAAACTGACCATTGTTTTCTTTAATTTTTGCATGTCTGTCTCCTCCTTAATCACATAATTCCAGTTATTCTGTCATTTTTCATTATAATTTTATATTTTTCCTTTAAATATCTCTTTTTTGTATTAAATTTATGTTATTTTCTGGTTTTATAATATTTTTTGTCAAATTTCGAGTATTTCCCCTCTTTTCCAACGGTTAATTTCTTTTGTAACAGATAATATTAAAATACTACTCTATATTTTAATATTATTGCAAATTTCAGATATATTAATAAATTTCTGTATAATTCATTGCAATTACGGGGAATACTTTTGCCCTGAAGTATTTCATATTATTCTGTAAAATTATACAAGTACTTTTAATGTTCTGGCACATTTGCAATATCCTCTATCAATTTTGCTCTTTAAATAAGAAAGGATAAAAAAATGAGATTACCAAATGGATACGGCGGAGTAATAAAGCTCGCCGGCAACCGAAGACGTCCGTATGCAGCACGCATTACAACCGGATGGTATTATAATGACACAACCGGAAAGAAAATCCAGCAGTTCCAGATACTCGGCTACGCCAGCACACGCGCAGAGGCACTGCAGCTTCTGGCCAAATATAATGACTACCCGATTGACGGGGCGGCATTGAAACTCACTTTTTCTGATATTTATGAGCGGTGGTCAGAAGAAAAATATCCGAATACTTCCTATTCCAATATCAAATGCTACCGCGCCGCCTTTGCAATCTGCGGTGATATTGCTGATATTCCGTTCCGAAATTTAAGGCTGGATGACCTGCAGAGGGTTGTGGACAGATGCGGGAAAAATTTTCCCACATTAAAAAAACTGCAGATGCTCTACAACCAGCTTTATGATTATGCCATGAAGCATGAAATTGTTGCAAAGGACTATTCTGAATTTGTCAATATTATTAAATACAAGGACCGAAATCCTAATAAAGCAGACCGGAACCGCTTTTCCCAGGAGGAAATTGAGTTGCTCTGGAAACACAAAGCTGACCGGATGTATCAGACAATTCTGATGCTTATATACAACGGCGTCCGCGTTTCCGAACTTTTGAACCTGAAAAAGGAAAATGTCCATCTGGACGAACAGTATTTTGATGTAACCGACAGTAAGACGGAAAATGGTATCCGCAAGGTTCCGATTGCAGATAAAACCCTGCCGTTTTACAGAGAATGGTATGGGGACTGTTCCGAGTGCAGTTACCTGATTCACACCCTGGACGGAGAACATTTTACTTATGACAATTATTACCATAATGTTTTCCTTTCCCTGCTTCACCGGATTGGAATTACCAACCGCACGCCCCACTGCTGCCGCCACACAACGATTTCCCTGCTGGCAGAGGCCCATGTGGACCAGACGATTATAAAAAAAATTGTCGGACATTCAGGTGCAATGAGTTTAACAGAACGGGTGTATACCCATCTGGATGTACACGAACTGATTGAAGCCATCAACAAGATTTAAAATCATACAGCCGCCATTTCCTGGCGGCTGATTTTTTGCAATAAAATTTATATTCGCAAGCACAGAAATTAATAATTACAAAATTATTTTTTCATTTTATGTATTCCATTTTTTTAACTTCTGATATATAATTGAGGATATGGTAAACTGATTTTCAGTCATAAACGTACTGAATTTTCAGGATACTATAAAAATAATAATACTTATAGAAAGGAGAACTGCCATGAAGTACCGAGACGGTTTCAAAAAAGGCTCCCTTGAATTACTGGTGCTGACGATTTTATCCGATAAAGACTGCTACGGCTACGAAATCAGCCAGCTTCTTAAGGAACGTTCCAACCATATTATTTCAGTTCCAGAGGGCTCTTTGTATCCTGCACTCTACAAATTAGAGGAAAACGAGTACATTTCAAAAGAAAAGAAGCTGGTCGGCAGAAGACGCGAAAGAATCTACTATCATCTTGAGGATGCCGGAAGAACGGCCCTTAAGGAGATGGAACAGGCATACCAGGAAATTTCTGAAGGCATCGCTTCCATACTGAATTGGGAGGAAACGGATGAACAACGCAGCCAGACAGTATCTTAACGAGCTTAACAGATATCTTCCTGGCAAAAGGAAAAACCGGAAACGACTGTCCGACATTGAATTATCAGTCACCAACTATTCCGAAGAGTTTAATGTAACCAACTACCTGTTACTGGTAAAGCATTTTGGTGAACCCATGGATGTTGCAGGTGATTTTATTGACAAGCCGGACCAGCAAAATATAAAATCTAGAAGGACTGCTGTCCTTCTGGTTTTTATGCTGTTAATAATCACTTCTTTTGCATCTGTTTTTTTTACATCCAGAGCTATGTCATCGAACATTCCGGTTGTTCAGATTGAATCTGTCATCTACCAGGAACATCCTGAACCTGAAAATGCAGAATAAAACGGTCAGGTGAATCCTGAAAATATCTGCTTTGCAGAAATATTCATATTACAAAGGAGAAAATTTATGAAAAAATTTAAATCTTTGTGCACAGCACTTATTTTATCTATTTGTATCGCAGGCGTAACAATGTCCACACCCGTTTATGCATCTACTTTACAAGGCAGTGTAACCCAGACCTCTTACGAATATTATGATGACGGTACTTACCTTGAAACAGTCATCACAGTATTTCCTTCTGTGAATAACTCTTCCACATACAGTACTACCAAAACCTGTTCCGGCAGCAAGGTTGCCACTCTGAAAAATTCAGATGGTGACACCCTTTTTTCTGTTACGGTTTATGGAAATTTCACATATGATGGAAGCACGAGCAAATGTACCTCGGCTTCC
>CANOLA010000142.1 GCA_947566705.1 uncultured Lachnospiraceae bacterium
ACAGATATGGAGAGTGGAATTTGCAAATGTCTGTTTAATCAGCAGACACTAATTAAAACGGCAGCATGTGCAGAAATTCAGGAGAAAGCAGATGCTGCCGAGAGGTAAAGGATTATGTCTGCTGGTGCAAAAGTGCAAGTATTTTACAGTCCCTGCAGATTTCAATGTAAGCATTTCCTTCCATATAATCCATTATGGTATCCCACTGAATCTGGGCAAGATATTTCATTGGTTTTCCGCAGTCGGGGCAGAGTTTGATATCACAGTCCTGAATCCAGAAGCCAAATCCGCCGACAGAGGAACCTCCTTCCCAGTCAGCAGCATATCTGGGCGGAACGGGAGCATCCCCCAGAACATAAGAATTAGAGGTCAGCTCTTCAATTCCATCCTCTTTTAAATGGTCATCCATTGAAAACATCCGTTCACCCCAGATAATTTCACTTTCGCCATTTTCAGAATATCTGCAGAAATCACCGCCTGAAAACGGAAAACAGTTCGGGCAGCATTTTGCTTTGATTACGCCGTCAATCTCAAGAAAATCCAGCCGGGAATCGTTCCCGTCAATCTCCATAAGATTTACCAGCCTGCAGCCGCAGTGCGGACAGTTCCCATCTGCTTTAACACCAATTTTTACCGGACTGTGCTGTTTCTTTTCCGGTGTGCCTTTTACCATTGGATAGCACTTGTCAAACACAGTTTTAGTAAACATTCCGTTGCTGTCAAAGGTCCATCCGCCGCCTGTAGCGTAAACCGAAGGGCCTACATACAGGTTTTCCCGCCATTTCCGGGGATGTTTTTCAAGCTCCAGAAAGGCCTGGAATACTTCCTCACTTCCATGAACCGCAAGGCACATCATCAGGTTGCTTACAAAAATCGTTTCCAGTTCATCCTGCATCAGCAGATTCAGCATTTCCCTGACAATATTATCCGGAGCATTTTTATATATTTCATAAGGCCTGAAAAGTTTCTGCTCAAAAGCGGTCCTGGCGATTTCGGCTGTATTAATATCCCGGTAATTGACCAGATTTATGAACATCTGCTCCTGTTCATCCAGCTTACCGTTTTCTTCGATTTCTTCGCAGATTTCCCGGACTGCCGCATCAATTTCCTCCTGCGAAAACGCTAATATACGGTTCCGTTCATTTTCTGTCTGGCAGGAAACGCAAATTCCGTCAAAATAAATTTCCCGTCCGCACTGCCGGCATTTCTGTGCTGTATTTCCCATTTCATATCTCCTTTTTTTTACCGTTTTTCTCCTGGTACTGTGTCTTTAATTTTTCTGTATACCACTTTGGTATGTACGCCCGAAAATCATCGTAATCATTAAGTGCCATACGACATCTCGCGACCATCCCATTGATTTCATCCTGTCCAAATTTTTCCGCCCACTTAATGGAATATAATGAAGCATGCGCAACATAAACTGCAAGCGAAATCCAGAAATCTTCCGGAATCCTGTCATCAAAATAAGCATCTATTTGTCCAATACAATACGGAATGCTAGTTTCAACTCCAAAACTTTCAAGTTTGTAAAATTCTTCGTAAGGGTCTCCGATTTCCCAGCGATTAAAATCAATCACGCCTATAGAACCATCATTTGTATAAATAAGATTTCCAGGATGATAGTCCCCATGCATATATACAGGTTTCTGTTTCCATATCAGGTCAATATTTTCTTTTACATAGTTAATTGCAGCTTCATCACCATCAATTCAGACTTGTGATTCCTCGTAGAGTGATAACTGTAATAATTTTTTGGGTTTTTTTGTATCTTTTGGCATGTCATCTGCATCAACTTCTAATGAATGTATTTTCCTTAAAATATTACCTGCCTCTCTGCCAAGCTGATATTGTTCTTTTTCTGTCAGGTCAGGTAATATTTCTTCTAAATCCCTGCCTTCAACCCAGGTGAGCAGCATATAAACATTGTTTCCGTTATTGCAAATTCCGAAATCAATTGGTAGAGACATCGGAAAGCCAAGTTTTGAATATTTTTCAATAATCCCGTATTCTTTTTTCTTTGTATTATACTGTTCGGCATCGGATATTCGAAGCAGTAATAACTTTCCATCTTTTGTTTTAATTAAATATTTGCTGTCGCTCGACCAGCCCTTTGAGACTTTTTCAACAGTTTCCCAGTTATTGCTGTTTTTAATATCCTGAAACATTGTCTGACCTCTGTTTTTTCATTACCAACAAACCTAAATCAGTTAAAGTCTGGAAAACTCTATATTATGAAAAGCATTTGTAAAACGGTCAGCCCATTCCTGCGTCTGGTAAAATATGATACATTCCTGATAGCCGTCACTGGTGACATAGAGATTTTTTCCGGTGTGCTGGTCGGACACAACCTTTTCCATAAAGGTCAGCATTTCACTGTCAAACCAGTCCTGCTGCGCATTGGCATCAAAGCGGTAGTTTTTTCCATTACACTGAAAAGAAACCATTTGTGTACCAGTACCGGTTTCATAATCAACTTTGCTGGTATCTTCTGTTATGTCGGTAATGATTATTTCATCATCCGTCAGTTCTGCAAAGTTGTTTAAAAAATCTGTATAGATTGTTTCCGGACCCATGCATTCAAAATCAAAGGCGAAAAACATCTCCGGCTGTTCACTGTCCGGATCGGTGGCAGTGGTTTGGGCTTTCAAATCATAATATTCCAGTATCATGCCAAATATATTTTGTTCATTCATTGATTCGGCAATTTCAGGAGGATAATCCTGAAAGGATGCTATAACTTCATCTTCTATTGCAGTTGCGTCTATTCTAAGTTTTTTCAGTTCTTTTATGTATGTATGAATCATAAGTTCTTTTGATATAGATTCAGGGGTCTGGATTTGGGGAGTTTGTAATGTGTCGGAATTTGTGTTAGGATGGCGTATTGTTAAAATGACATCCAGGGCAAAAGCCAGTATTAAAAATATAGTGATTAATTTGCGTTTCATAAATTATTTCCTTTTCGTAAGACGTTCATTTGCTGTCCATATATTTTATTTGATTATAATTTGAACTTTGTGATAAGTCAATAATTGTGTTCGAGTGCTTTGTGGATTTTGGTTTGCCGGAATGTATCTTATTTTTAATACGAAGACTCGCTTCCATATGCATAATCCAGTGTCTGGAAAATGGCATCTGAATTAATCCGCGAATATCTTTGTTACACCAGTAATCAATCAGCCAAATTGCATTTTCATTATTACTGATGACATTCAACGATTTTAAAAAATCTTTTCTTTCTTCTGGGACTTTCTTTTTCAATTCCCCATAAGACAAGTTCTGAATTATTTTCTCAGTGCTTTCCTTTACTTCAAAAATATATGAATATAGTTCCTGCAAATTAAGCTGTTTTGAAAATTCTGCAATCTGTTGCTTGACAAGTTCATTTCCTGTTGTAATTATAGGGGAATTAATTCGCTTCTGGTAATTGCCCACTGAAAATACCTGTTCATCCTCATTTATCAATATATGCGAAACTATATCCTCAATACGGAAAATATGCCAAATGGAATAGGCAATCGTTTTACTATGATAACCATCCGCGTTTATAAAGGGGATTGCATCAAAATCTTCTCTGGATAATTCATCCCTGAATGATATTAAAGTTTGCATCAACTGGTTTCGCAATTCAAATAAAGTGCCAATACCCGCTTCATAGGTATCTTTCTTTCTGATTTGTGTTTGCATTGTTTTATTAAGTTTGGACCATTCTTTATTCATAATAAGATACCTCACAATCACCTGCAAAGGGGGTGAACTTTTCTTATAACAAGTCCGACAATAGACAGATATTGCCGGATTCCCTTTTCAAAGAACTTCTCATCATGTAACGCAAATTCATGTTTGGACAAAAACCAATCATTCCATGCTGCATCAAAGCTCTCTAAATCTAAATCCATCACGACCTCAAACTTATCGCTCTGCCCCATATGATTCAACCACCATTTTCTACTATGAAATAAATCATATTCACTTTCTTCACCATCCAACCATTCAAGTATAACTTCCGGTTCATTACCATGTATCTCTTCCTTCAACCCCGGCATTGCAATAATTGCCACTCCGTTAGGTTTTAATAATGGTAAAATTTTTGGCTCTTCAAGGGTATTTGTGGGTAAAAAATACCCACAACCCCAGTGTTTATGCTGACTAAGTGGCTTTAGGTTTTCTGTTAGGAAGCGGAACCCTCAAATCCGAGCAGACCAGATACACCATATCCAGCATATTCTGGATGTTTCGGAAGCCATATGCCTTGCGGACGATCAGTTTGATCTTATTGTTAGTTGCTTCGATCCGTGCGTTGCTCATCCCCAGCCTGATGGTATTCAGTATGTGATCCCTGTGACGCTTGATCTTGAGATACAGTTTCTTAAAAGCATCGATCCTGCTGTGGCTTGCCCACCAGAGCCAGCGTTTCAATTCTGAGGCTGCTTCATCAACGTCTTTGATCTTCAGGAGCAGGCGGAGGGTTTCTTTCATGCGGTAGGCACGGTAGAGCCGATTATTGTTTTCTGCGATCATCGCCACCTTTGCCTGCTGGTTTTCTGTCAGGTGCTCAGGCGCTTTGCCGAGTGCATATGCGGAATTTTTGATCTCCT
>CANOLA010000143.1 GCA_947566705.1 uncultured Lachnospiraceae bacterium
TTGCATTTGCATCTTTGTATTTTGCCTGGAGCTTTGCGCGGAATCCTTTTTTCTTATCCGGCTGTTTTTCAAGCGGACCGCGGAGACCGCGGATATCAGTAATGTACAGGCCGCTGACGGAAGCCTTGACTTCTTTTTTTACCGGAATATCTTCAAAAATCTGTTCATCTGCAATTAATGTCATGACCTTTGGACCGACTTTCGCCTTGACAATCGGGAGTTTTGCCCGCTGCATAAGCTTTGAGGTCTGTCCCATGACCTGTGCGGGAAGTCCGGCGTCTTTCAGCCGCATTCGTTTTTTGTCAATAATCAGCATGGATACAGTCTGTGCCGCTGCCTTTATCTGTTCATCCTGCTCTTCTTTTTTCTTCTGTGCCTTCTTTCCAAGGAAGTACAGTACAATCATAGCCACCAGTAATACGGCGAGTATAATCAACATTACAATACCAACTTTACTCACGATGGATTCCTCCTAAAATAAATACTGTCAGCAAACCGGCAGAACTGTCCAATTTACCGCTGTCAACCATTTTAGCAAATATTGTGTGAAAAATCAATGTGAATAATTGTATTTTAGGCAAATATGTGGTATGTTAATGGGAAGCCGTCCGGGAAACAGGAAGGCGGCGGGAAAGGAATAAATATATGAAAAAAAGAATGATGGCCCTGTTACTTGGCATGGCAATGGTTTTGTCTGTCAGTGCATGCGGCAAGGATGACGGAAACAAAGACACCCAGGATGGCACGCAGGAGGCACAGGAAACCTATAAGGGTCCGGCCAGCGTGGATATTGATATTGATTTGGAAAAACAGGTGAAAAAACTTCCGGAATACAAGGGAGTCAAAGTAACGATTACCGGGGATTATGACGTAAGCGATGAGCAGGTGGAAAGCAGTATCCTGTCGCTGCTTCCGTATTACGGGGTTACGGGGATTGAAATTAAGGACCGTGACACAGTAAAGGAAGATGATTATGTCAAAGTGGATTACAGCGGTTATAAGGACGGTGTTGCATTTGACGGCGGAACAGCAGAGGACGTGACACTGGATGTAAAAAACAATATGGATGTGACAAACCAGTCCCCGTATATTGACGGTTTCTGTAATGACCTGCCGGGCGCAAAGGTCGGGGAGGAAGTGGAAACAAATGTCACGTTTCCGGAAGAATATCCGAATGATCCGGATCTGGCGGGACAGCCGGTGGTATTTAAGATTAAAGTGAAAAGTATCTGCGAGCCGGTAACCATGGATAACCTCACAGACGATATGGTAAAAGAGGCTTTTACGGAAGAAAAACTGGAAAGCAAGGAAGACCTTAAAAAATATGTGCGGGACGTACTGGAAAACCAGGCGGCAAACAGCAAATCACAGGCCAGCCTGAATGAAGTCCAGAGATATATTTTAGGTGAGAGTGAAGTGGAAATTCCTGAGGAATATATGCAGGCAAGGCTTGCGGAATACCAGGCAGGATTTGAAAAAGGTGCATTGACTGACGGTAAGACCATGAATGATTACCTGAAAGAAAACGACACAACCCTGGAGGCCTTACAGGAAAGCTGGAGGACGACACTGGAAGATACCATTAAGCTGGAATTTGTATTCGGCAGGATTGCAGACCTGGAAGACATCCAGGTGGAAGAAAAGGATTTTAAGGAATTTATACAGTATATCATTGATTCCGGAAACGGACAGATGGCAGACGAGACAGCGGTGTACGAGTATTATGGCAATGGTAAAAAAGAAAACGGCGAGAAAATGCTCCGCCAGATGTACCGTGTGAACACAGCGCTTTCAAAGGTGGTTGAGGAAGCGGATGTAACGGTTGAAAAAGAAAAAGAGACGGGAACCGAACAGTAGCAGACAGGCGGCTGTTTGGATTAGCAGGAGGACAGTATGGAATTAACAAATATCAGGGAAATATTTAAAAACACAGAAAAGTACGAAAACGAAGAAGTAACCATCGGCGGCTGGGTGAGAAGCAACCGCAATTCCAAAAAATTCGGGTTTATCGTGGTAAATGACGGAACCTTTTTTGAGCCTGTGCAGGTGGTTTATTCGGACGGACTTCCTAATTATGAAGAAATCGGAAAAATCAATGTTGGAGCGGCAATTATCGTAAGGGGACAGCTTGTGCCTACGCCGGAGGCAAAACAGCCGTTTGAAATCCAGGCGAAGTCTGTGACGGTCGAGGGTGCTTCATCCCCGGATTATCCGCTGCAGAAAAAGAGGCATACGTTTGAATACCTGCGTACCATTTCGCACCTGCGTCCGAGAACAAATACGTTTGAGGCAGTATTCCGTGTGCGTTCACTCTGCGCATATGCCATCCACAAGTTCTTCCAGGAACGTGATTTTGTGTATGTGCACACACCGCTGATTACCGGAAGCGACTGTGAAGGGGCAGGAGAAATGTTCCAGGTGACGACGCTGGATTTAACGAATCCCCCAAAGAACACGGACGGAAGCATTGATTACAGCAGGGATTTCTTCCATAAGCCGACGAATCTTACAGTGTCCGGACAGCTCAACGGCGAAACCTACGCGATGGCATTTAAAAATATTTATACCTTCGGACCGACCTTCCGTGCGGAAAATTCCAATACTACAAGACATGCAGCGGAATTCTGGATGATTGAGCCGGAGATTGCATTTGCGGATTTACAGGATGACATGATGCTGGCAGAGAGTATGCTTAAATATGTTATCAGTTACGTTCTGGAACATGCGCCGGAGGAAATGGCGTTTTTTAACAGCTTTGTTGATAACGGACTTTTAGACCGCCTGCATAATGTTGTGGAGAATGAATTTGCACGTGTGACCTATACGGAAGCAGTCAATATTCTGACAAAGCATAACCATAAGTTTGAATACAAGGTTTCCTGGGGCTGCGACCTGCAGACAGAGCATGAGCGTTACCTGACAGAGGAATATTTTAAGCGTCCGGTTTTTGTTACGGATTATCCGAAAGAAATCAAGGCTTTCTATATGAAGCTCAATGAGGACGGAAAAACTGTTGCTGCCGTGGACTGTCTGGTTCCGGGTGTCGGTGAGATTATCGGCGGAAGCCAGAGGGAGGATGATTACGACAAACTTCTGGAGCGGATTAACGAGCTTGGGCTTCGGGAAGAGGATTACAGCTTTTATCTGGATCTGCGCAAATACGGTTCGGCAAGGCATGCGGGCTTCGGGCTTGGATTTGAACGCTGCGTCATGTATCTGACAGGCATGGCAAATATCCGTGACGTCATTCCGTTCCCAAGAACTGTGAACAACTGCGAATTATAATTCTTTTTTCCACATAAACTAGCATTAAGAATGCGCACTATGTATGAGGTTTTTTGTGGAAAATAAAATTTCAGAAAACGAAATAACGGAAAATGATACAGGGAAAAAAGAAAAATCCGGTTTTACAGGGAAATTTATACTGGCATTTCTGTTTACATGCCTGGCTGCGGCGGGACTGTTTCTGCTCTGGGCGTGGGTTGCCTATCATAAACGGTATTCGGCAGAGTTTATCCGGGCGGGACTGGTGCTTGTCTATATCATTCCCTGCCTGCTTGGCGGCAGGATGCTCAGGGCCATGGCAAAAGGAAATGCATTTCTTTGGGGTGCTGCGCTTGGAGCCTGCTATTTTGGGGCTGTGCTGCTGCTTTCCTGTATCATAAAAGGGACGGCTGTGCAGGCAGCTGTTGCACCGTTGATTCTCTGTATCATAAGCGGGGCTGCCGGAACACTCCGTCTGCACCGAAAGAAAGAGAAGGAACAGACGTCATAGAAGTCCGGCATTTGCCGTATATAGAAGCGTCTGTATATAAAAAAAGCTTTGCATATTTTGAACGCTGTGCTATAATAGCAAAGATGGACGTGTATTACTAAAAAAAGACAGGATAAAGGAGAATATTAAGATGAAACATGTAAAGACATTAAATACGAAAAAACTTCAGAATACGATTAAAAAAGGCGGCTGCGGTGAGTGCCAGACTTCCTGCCAGTCTGCCTGCAAGACTTCCTGCACAGTAGGAAACCAGACCTGCGAGAACAGCAGATAGAAGTAATCTGCAGTAAAGCAGTATATTTTTTCTGACCGCGTATGTGGTACGCGGTCTTTTGTAATGTAATACCAGAGAAAGAGAGGAAATATTATAGTGGTTCACCAGTATAAGAACAACGGCTATGATATTGTCCTGGATGTAAATTCCGGTGCGGTTCATGTGGTTGATGATGTGACCTATGATGTAATAGCGCTGACTGCAGAACATCCCGGAATTGGGGATGAGGAAATTTGTACAAAACTGAAAGGCCGGTATCCGGAAACAGACGTCAGGGAGGCGGTCGCAGAAGTACAGCAGCTTAAGGACAGTGGGGAACTGTTCACGGAAGATGTGTACGAGCCCCATATCATGGATTTTAAAAAACGGCCGACAGTTGTGAAGGCACTTTGTCTGCATATCGCGCATGACTGCAACCTTGCATGCAGATACTGTTTTGCAGAGGAAGGCGAATATCATGGAAGAAGGGCGCTTATGTCTTATGAAACCGGA
>CANOLA010000144.1 GCA_947566705.1 uncultured Lachnospiraceae bacterium
TTAGACCCCTGCATTTGGGAATCTAACCATGTGGATATAAAAGTTAACTAAATGACATTGATTCAGAACCCCTGGGAATAAGATAAACGAATTCGTCATGCTTGCATGAAAGAGGTTGTTTATCTTATTTCCTGGTGGCTTGAATAGTTACATTTATACCATAATGGGAATGTGTCAGAAGTGTCACCTTTTGGACAGATTTGAGCAAGGAGTCTGTGTTATATTTTAGCAGTACGAAATCACATGGACTGATGTTTAAAGGGAAAGGGGAACATATGAAGATACTGGAAGTGAAAAATCTAAAAAAATACTACGACACAGGGGAAATACGGGTAAAGGCGCTGGATGGAATTAGTTTTTCTGTCGAAAAGGGCGAGTTTCTTGCTATTGTAGGGACTTCCGGAAGTGGGAAATCTACGCTTTTGCATATGCTTGGAGGTCTGGATGTTCCTACCTCAGGCCGGGTAGTGGTAGATGGAACGGATATTTCGCAGATGACAGATGATGAACTGGCTGTATTCCGCAGAAGAAAGACCGGATTTGTATTTCAGAATTACAATCTGCTTCCACTTATGAACGTGTATGAAAATATTATACTGCCAGTAAAACTGGATGGTATTTCACCTGATAAAAATTACGTGGAGCAGATTATTGCCATCCTCGGCCTGGAAAAAAAGAAATATGCCATGCCAAACCAGTTGTCGGGCGGCCAGCAGCAGAGGGTGGCACTTGCGAGGGCTCTGGCAGCAAAGCCTGCAATTATTCTGGCGGATGAACCGACAGGGAATCTTGACAGCAGGACAAGCCAGGATGTACTGGGGCTGATAAAAACCACCGGGGAGCGGTTTGGACAGACTATTGTTATGATTACACATAATGATGAAATTGCCCAGATGGCGGAAAGAATCATGCGCATTGAGGATGGTAAAATCTGCGGAGGTGAAAACAGTGAAGCTTAAAGTGAAAAATAAAAAAGTTATCCGGGAGATAGCATGGACGACTTACCGGGCAAATAAAAAGAGAAATTTCCTTACGGTTTTTGCAATTATTCTTACGACATTTCTGATAGCCGGGGTTATAGCGACTGGTTTTAGTTACTGGAACACCATTTCCGAGCGGCAGCTTAGGCTGGAAGGAATGGATTATGATATTGAGCTGACAGAACCGGATAAAAAGCAGACAGAAAAAATTCGTTCCATGGATAACGTAAAGTATGCCGGGGTGGCTGTGAAATGTGCTGTTCTGGAGCAGTATCAGGAGAAAATGCTGGATAAGGTCAGGCTGTACTGGCTGGATGACATCTGCTGGAAAAAGCAGACTGTTCCTGCAATGGAAAGTTTTGAGGGACATTACCCGCAGAAGGAAAATGAAATAATGCTGGGAATGAATACGCTCAGGGACATGGGGATTTCAAAGCCGAAAACAGATATGGTTCTTCCGGTTACTTATTATACGTTAAATGAGGATTTCAGTGAAAAATTACTGGAAAAGGAGTTTATTCTCTGTGGCTGGTATACTGATTACAGCGGAGCGAAAAGGGGATATGTATCAGAAGAATTTTATAAAACAACGGGCGTCAGGCAGACGGATTTTACACAGGGGGCATTAAAGATTACCCTGAAAAATCCCCTGTATTCCAAGAATGACATTATTGCGATGCAAAATGCCATTGGGCTGAACCGAAACCAAGTAATTGATGCAGATTATGATACAATTTCTAACTTTTGTAAAACGGCGGCGGTGCTGGTGATAATGCTGCTTATGATTTTTTTCAGCGGCTATCTTTTTATCTATAATACAATGTATATTTCTATTTCAAAGGATATCCGTTATTATGGGCAGCTTAAAACGGTCGGTGTGACTTCAAAACAGCTGAGAAAAATTGTTTACTGCCAGGCGGCGGTTAATGCGGCGGCCGGAATACCACTTGGAATTTTAGTGTCAGCTGTTGTAACAAGAGTTATGATTCCAAGGGTATTAAATATTGTTAATCCGGCATTTTCGGCTGGGGATGCTGTGCCGGTAAAAATTTGGGTATTTATGCTGGCGGGAGGATTTTCATTATTAACAAATTTCATAAGCTGCAGAAAGCCTGCCAGAATGGCGGGAAGATATTCCATTATAGAAGCACTTAAATATACAGGGGGGAAGGAAAAGGAACGAAAGCGTGAGTGCAGCGGCGTGTATTCCATGGCGTTTCGGAATATGTTCCGGGATAAAAAGCAGCTGTTTGTTGTTCTGGCATCTTTTGTAATTGCGATATCTGTTTTTATAACAATCAGTGTTGTGGTACGGGAAAATGATGCCAGGCGGATTTTAAATAAAATATATGACTGTGATATCAGGTTTACAAATGAAACAATGCTGGATGATGACCGCAGACAGCTTCTGACGGAGGAAAAAATATCACGGATTGAAAAGACAAAAGGGGTAAAGTCTGTCAGGAAGGTTGTTTCTGCAGAGGCGGTAATTCCTTATCAGGAGGAAGTTTACGGGGCATATTACAAAGAGCTGTACCAGTCAAGATACAGTCCGGGAAATTATGAAAATGACATGGAACGTTACAAAAAAGGTCAGAATAATGATTTGTTTTCGGCGCGGTTTATTGGAATAGATGAAAAGGGGTTTCAAATATTAAATGAAAGTCTGGGGAATATTCTGGACTGGGATGAGTTTAAAAATGGAAATACTGCTGTGGCAGTAAAAATGTTTACAGAAGGTGATGAGATGACAGGAAGGACGGTACGTTTTCTTCTTCCCGACGGGAAAGAGCCGGCAGAGGAACATACTGTTTTAATTGCCGCCTCAGGGGATATCCAGCTGAATCCGGCTTACTTTGCCGGCGGATATTCCCCGGATTTGATTGTGAGCGAAAATTATGCGAAACAGCTTCTGGCAGAACCGTTGACAGAACTGATTCAGGTGGAATATGAGGACGCTTTTTCCTATGAAACGGAAAAGCAGGTGAAGGAAGTTTTTGCAGACGAGAAGCAGGTTTCTTCTAATTCAAAGCTTGAACGTTATCTGGAGATGAAAAACTCGGAACAGCAGGTAAAAGTGCTTGGCGGCAGTATTGGATTTATGATTGCACTGTTAGCAGTATTAAATTATATTAATATGATGGCGGCGGAAATATGGAACCGTTCGCTGGAATTTGCAACGCTGGAGAGTATTGGAATGACAAGCAGTCAGATGAAAAAAATGCTGCGTGCAGAGGGAGGCGGCTATGCAGTCATTTCGGCTGTGGTTTCTTTGGCTGTGGGGATTCCAGTAAGCTATGCTGTTTTTCAGGGGATGAATCGGTATTTACTTTCATTTTCTATGCCGTGGACGGGAAATGCGGTTTTGTTTACAGTTATATTTGTGGTGTGTATGACAGTTCCGGCCGTTATTTATGCCAAAACACAAAATTTCAGTATTACGGAGCGTCTGCGGAATGTAATGTGACTGGAAAAAAGTTGTAAGTCTGAGACATTATGTGATAAAATATTCATGGTAGTGACAGATGAATAATGGAATACAAAAGGAGCAGGAAGGGAATATGAAAAGTATTATAAATGCGTATTTGATTGGATTGGGAGCATATTACTGTATAACAACAATATGGAGATTGATTGATTTATGGAAAGGACATTTAAGAATAAGGTGGATTCAGAAGTCGGGTATAAATGCTCTGAAATTATATGATATGCAGTATGGCAGGGAGAAAAGGGGATTTTTTCTTGCAATGTTGATAGGTATACTGGTAGTTGTTTTGGGGATATTTTGCTCCCGCAGAATTTTTGCTGACTTGAATACGGCATACTGGTCACTGTCAGTTTATCTAATCCTTGGGATACTGTGTATGATAATTGATTTATGTATGCTTTTATTAATACGTAAATACGGGGAATTTGCATATTTGACAAATTCCTCACTTGCTACTATGGAAGGAGACTTTAGAAAGGAAAAATACCGGTTTACCCTTGATGTGGAAGTTCAAAATGGGAATACCGGAGATAAATATTTAAATGTATATAAAGGTAAAAATGAAACGCCATGGCGGTATAAACTGATTGAAAAAGAAGAGGAAGTAGAAAGGATTATTAAGGAATTTTATATATAATAGTTCTGGAAATAATTTTGCTAATTCCTGAATATGAGGTTATAATAGATAGCAGATAAAAGTTCAATGAGATTTTTTGGAGGCAGAGTTGTGGTACGGGATCTGGAATCCGGAAAAGTTTATATTTTAAGTATGAAAGATGCAGGAGGAT
>CANOLA010000145.1 GCA_947566705.1 uncultured Lachnospiraceae bacterium
AATGTACTGGATGACTTCAGTGAACAAGAAACACGTGTATTAGAATTACTGATGCAGGAAGGATATTTTGAATGTGGTGATTGATTTACGCTCCATGTGCATTTCCCCCATTCCCTCAAAAATATTTTTTTATGCCATGCAGCCAGATTTTCATCGTCAGCCTTTGCGGCAATAGTTTTACATTTAAATGCTGGCACTTTACATATAAAGAACAAATGGACATATCCCTGCCTTTTTTTGCATCTTTTAATGCTTTTTCCACAACTCTTTCAGGTGCAGCAATTCCCGGAAATCGTACCTTTTTACCATTAATTTCTTTTGACAGCATATCGGTATCCACCCAGCTGGGACAAACTGCTGTTACCGTAATTCCACAGGATTTTAATTCTGCATTAAGAGCGCGTGAATAGCTGCGTTCAAAGGCTTTGGTGGCAGCATATAAATTGATAAATGGCACAGGCTGAAACGCAGAAGCAGAGGAAATGTTGAGTATTTTTGCCCCTTTTTCCATAAAAGGAATACAAATATTAATCAGGACAGCCGGAGCTTTACAATTTAAGTCTATTGTCTGTTCTATTTCTGAATAGGAAAACTCCTTTGAAGGTGCCATTCTTGCAATTCCGGCATTATTTACCAACCACATAACAGACGGGTTCTGTTTTTTCAGCAGGTCAGAAAAAGATAATATGTCCTCATTTTTTGTCAAATCCTTACATACCGGTATGATTCTCTCGCCAAATTCATTTTTCAGTGCAAGAAGCCGCTGCTCACTTCTTCCAATTATCCATATTTCATCAAGAGTTTCCTTTGCCAGCTCCCTCACAAATACTTGTCCCATACCGCCGGAGGCACCTGTTACAATAGCAATTTTTTTCATATCAGTCTGTTACCCCTTTCATCTTTCAGCAAAACCCTTGACAAATCTTCCTCTGAAATCATTTTGTACTTCGTAGCAAACAACTTTTTCAGGGCATAAAGGTAGACAACACCCCAATAATAATCTGCTAATTTTACAGGCAGTCCCTCTACAACGCTTCCCTCTTTTTGCCCCTGTTTAATGATTTTTTCCGTTATTTGATATATTTCTGACTGATAGGTTGTTTCTGCAAAAACAAAATCTTTCTGTTCAAGCATCATCTGCGTATTTAATACAACCTTTGCCGCATAAATATCATCCTGCATTAGTCTGGTCATGATACGGTTTGAGAGTTTCCTTATTTTTCTTTTTGCAGATAAAGGTAAACGTATGAGATTATTTAATTCCTCAATCTCTTTGCTGCTGTTTATTAAAGCAAATATTTCACTAAACAGTTCTTCTTTTGATTTAAAATAAATATAAAGCGTACCCTGACCGATACCAATATGTTTTGCCAATTCACTTATCTTTGTTCCTGCAAAACCATTTTTGGCAAAGTAAAGTATTGATTCATTTAATATTTTAGAACGAGTTTCCTCACGGATTTCCTGGCACCGTTCCTGCGATTTAGGCATAATTCCTCCTCTTATCAATTGAATGAAAATTTATTCATTAATATTATAATAAAAAATCCTGGAGATGTCAATTATTATATCCAGAATCTCTTAAGAACAAGGGTTGGTTGTACAAATCTAATAATCGTAATAGTTCATCATATTCTCATAAATGTTTCTGGTCTGTTCTTCGTCTCCCCATGATAAGGGATCATCCGCATAGCATAAGGTTAAAAACGGTTCTCTGTCCTGAATAATCCCAGGCAGACTCTCCCACAAATTATACATTTGGTCAGCAAAATCCCTGATATTCGAACAATTCTTATAGTTCACCTTTAATCTGCTCATTAAAATTCTGCCAAACCGTTTGTTGTCAAAATAGTTGTAATCAGTATGTGTCCTTATATAGGTAACAGCCTTTTCTATATCCTCTTCCCATTCAAGATACAGTAAATCATCATTTTCAGGGTTATTCAGAAACAATTCATCAAGTTTTTTGTCATACTCATCTTTTGTGACCATCTCTTCATACAGTAAAATCGCAAGAGCCAGCAATTCCTCCATCATTATACACCTCTCCAATTCCATGCATGGTCTGATTATTTTCATAGAAATATCAGCATTTTCTGTCTGATTTACAACTTTAGCTGCCATTGCCGTGAATATCCCAATATCTTTTGGGGTATTTCTGGCAGCCCTCTGATAACTGAAAAATTATTCACTTAAACAAATCTGATATTTTCATATATCTTCTATATATCGGATGCATTGCATTACCCGGCCTGTCCGGAAACATTTTTTCGGGTGCCTTTAATGCAGGAACCCATTCTGCGGAGTCCACTTCACCTGAAAGACGAAAATCTGATTTTGAGGTAAATCCTATAAATCCATGCATAAGAAGCTCTTTGGAATCAAACCAGTATGTTCCTGCATATTCAAGTTTTTCAATGTCAATTCCCAGCTCCTCTTTAACCTCCCTGACTGCAGTCTCCTCTGCATTCTCTCCCGGGGTAATATATCCCGAAACAAAAGATGAAAATTTATCAGATATATACTGTTGTCTCAAAAGCGCAATTTCATTATACTGATTTGCGACCAAAACTATACTGCAGCTTGAAAATGTGTCAAACCAGTACTTATTACATCGTTCACAAAACGGTACATATCCATCATCCCCTGCCAGTTTGTCTGTCAGTTTTATTCCACATTGTGGACAGTAAATATAACGCATTGTTCCTCCTAATTCTGAATATTCTCAATTCCGCCCTTCCACCTTTTCAATCCTGTAAACCGTCCCAATCTGTGTCGGGTCAGTTTCCATAATACTGCCATTAAACCAGATCGTCACTATATCACCAGTACTGATTTCTCCCCGCAGATTATCAGCGGATACAATATAGTCACCTTCAGACATGGAAACAAATCCGTCCGGCATACTCACATAGGAAACTAACAGCGTACCATCATCTCTAACCTCTTTAACTTCTGCATTAAAATTCTTTACATGCTCCGGCATGGAATCGTCATCAATTTCTATATTCCTGAAAATCCGCCACTCATCGTCAATAACCACAACAACATAATCTTCAATGCTTCTCTGGTATCCATAACCGGTTCCGAAGTTTGACTGGTTATTTTCAGAAGGGATCCCATCAACAGAAGAAGTGATTTCCCCGTCCATATTTCCGCATTTTATCATGGAATCAGTATAGCCGGTATCTTTATAAACCACACCGTCAACCATCACACATGCAGGATAATCACCAGCTGTTTTTTCAGTTTCACCACCAGCATCTTCTGTCTGTTTTACAACCGTTACTGTTTTAATACCATCCAGTTCCGCCGGATATATTTCGCTGATTGCACCGCTGTAGGTAATCTCAACCACATCTCCTACCTGCGGCTCATAAGATGCCGGCATGTCTTTGACCGCCAGACGGAAGCTGTCAGAAGATTTGAGTTCTTCCGCGCCCTCTTCCGGCGTCACCAGAACCGTTTCATCTTCGACTTCGGTTATCGTTGCTGTAAATACTGCCTCATTTTCTGATGTGCTGGCATAACCCGCATTACCTGTATTACTGCTTTCAGTATCCCCGCACCCGGACGCCAGGCTCAAAACCATGACAAATGCTGTAACCATCTTAAATATCTTTTTCATACGATTCACCAGACCTTTCTTTGCATTAAAAACATTAAACCTATTCTATAAATGCAGTGTCAGGCCAGAAGCGTTTTGTTGCATGAAAACAACTTTTTTATTTATATTCCTCCAGCACCTTCTCCCGGCTTATTTTCATACTGCCTTCCATCAATACACCTGAAATCCATTTTCTCACATACCGCTTTTAACTTTCTGATTTCAGCAGGCGTCAGTGTTATTCCATCACCCATTTCTGTATGGTCTTTGTTCCAGGAACGAATTTCATACACCGATTCCCTGTTATTTATCTGTACGACATTTAATTCCTTTTTCCAGCCATTATTTTCATTACATAAATCTGCAATATGATAATTAATTTGATACTGCTTCACCATTTCCGCCTTTCCCGAATTATAAAACCATAAGCAGAGTGCCTGCACCAATCAGCAGACGCCCAATCCGTGATTTCACTGTAATTTTTTCATGGAAAAATATAAAAGCCAGAATAAATGTAATCACTACATTCAGCTTGTCAACCGGTACAGCTTTGGATGCTTCCCCCATCTGCAGCGCATGGTAATAACACTGCCATGACGCACCAGTTGCAAGCCCGGAAATAATCAG
>CANOLA010000146.1 GCA_947566705.1 uncultured Lachnospiraceae bacterium
TATATCAAAACAGCTGTGATTACCAGAATTATTTGATTAAATATCAGCAGGTCAGCACACTAGATAAAATAAGAAAAAGGAGGTTCCCATTATGCGGACAGAAAAATTTCAGATAAAGGCGGAAGGTTCCCTTCCGTATGCAACACTTTACACATACATTTTAGACGATTCAGTGGAATACCGCATTAAAAAACGCCCGCTCATTCTTATGTGTCCGGGGGGCGGCTACGAAATGACATCTGACCGGGAGGCAGAACCGATTGCAATGCATTTTCTGAGCATTGGATACCATGTGGCAATTCTGCGGTACTCCGTTGCACCTGCAGTTTATCCCACCGCGCTGCTTGAAGCGGCGCAGGCAATGAAACTGATACATGAATACGCCAATGACTGGAATGTTGATACTGAAAAAATTGTGGTTCAGGGATGCTCTGCCGGCGGTCATCTTGCCGCCAGCCTTGGAATGTTCTGGCACGAACCATGGCTTGCAGAAAAAACCGGAGTAACGGCTGACATATTAAAACCTGCCGGAATGTTACTCTGCTATCCGGTCATTACTTCCGGCAAATTTTCCCATGAAGGCTCTTTTAACGCCCTGTTAAACGGACAGAAAACACCGGAAATGCTGGAGAAGGTTTCCCTGGAAAAGCAGGTCACAGCAAATACCCCGAAGGCTTTTCTCTGGCACACCTATACAGACGACTGTGTTCCGGTGGAAAACTCACTTCTTTTAATTTCTGCAATGAAAGAATATGATATTCCGGTGGAATTTCATATGTATCCTCTTGGCGGACACGGACTCAGCACCTGCGACCGTCTCGTGGAAAACCCGGAAGGATACGGCATCCAGGAGGAATGCCAGAGCTGGCTGCCGCTGGCAAAGAGATGGCTTGAGGATATTTAACCCGGACAGTTTTCAAGGGACAAGTACTTTCAAACGGTAAATTCAGCGTATCTGCATGGCCCACCCTATTCTACTTAAACAGTGTATAAACCTTATCTGACCGCTTTTCTGAAACAACATACAAAAGCGCTCCGAAATTCGGACGGAATTTTTTGTCAATTGCCAGAAAACAGTCTGCGCCATGTTCGTCTGTGAAAATATCACTTATGCTGTAATATTCCGCAGTTTTTATGGTATCTTTCCCGGATGGTTTTGGCTTCCATGTTGCGGAGCTAACCAGGTTTAAAACATTGTCCTCAAATTTCTTTTCCGGGATGTTATATACCAGCTGTATCTTTCCATAGGATAATAAAATATGCTTTCCCGATTCGGTAACAGAAACCGAGGTTGCCTGTTCTCCCTGCAGCGGACCTAAATGATACTGTTTAAAGTCAATATAATCGATTAAGCTGGAAGATTCCAAATCAAAAATATATACGCCAAAGGAATCATATAAAACCAGCATCACATCATCTGAATAGCCAATGCGGGGCATTGCCGCATCAAAATCCTCATCTGCCTTTTTCCCAGAAATTTCCTTAAGATCCTCTTCATTGTAAGAAATATTTTTATTATTGCTGTCGGTTTTGCCATATGGCACCCAAATGCTGTTTTTCCCATACGGACGAATCATGGTTACGTTTATGGATTTTTTCTTCGCCAGTTGAAAGGTAATGATTACGTTGCATGTATTTTCGTCCGTACCAGATTTTACTACTTTTGTACTAACTTTGTTCGGGTTATTCAACAAGTTGAGCAGGTAAACGGCTGCCGTGTCCGGCTGTAAAAGTGTTTCATCCATCCCGCGCGTTATGGTATTTAACGTTTCCCCGGTGCCATTGTAGGAGTAATAATCCATCATTGTCCCGGCTATGGCCTGCATCGGATATGCCTGTTCAAACTCTTCTGCGGTGCAGATATAGTCCATAAACTGAATGGATTCCGAGGTTACCATACACTTGCCATCGTTCATTTTGTAGGTAAGCTGTTCTCTCCAGACGGTTACATGCGGGTCGGAAACCCATGCGTAATATAGGATTTCAGCAGAAGCTTCTGTCAGGCTGACAATGCGGTAATTCCGTGATGCCGTGCTTTGATCCTCTGTGGCCCATGGCCACGGGCTAGAAAAGCCAAACTCAATGCTGCCGTCTTCAAGCCGGGTAAAGTTACATTTATCCGTAAGTTCCTGTCTGGCCCCCTCCTCCAGCATGTCTGCAATGGTTTTGCCGTCCCGAGCACAGAATGCCTGCGCCCATCGTTCAATTTCTTTCTGGTTCTGTATTGCCGGTCCGGAAGCATTTTGTGTTTCTTCTGTTTCAGGTACATTCTGCGGATTCTTTTCTGTTCTGGCAAATACCGAACCATCCCTGACAGTGATACCCATTGTTTCATCTGTCAGCGTGATCTTTGACGACTGTGCCTCCTGGAAAACCAGCTCCCCACTGTCTGTCAGCGTAAACTGATAGTGGTACTTTCCGTCACTTGTGGCTGCCGTCAGAATCGTTCCGTTAAGCTCATAACTTCCATAAGATAAATAGGCACTGAGCATATCATAGGAAAATGTAAATCTTCCTTTTTCATCCAATGTCAGCTCTGGGGAATATTCCGGTTTTTTTGAGCCGGTCATCTCATAAATGCCTGCAAGTGACCGAAAATCATGTTTTGAAGTTCCGGCTTTTTGCTGTGTCATAAAACAGACCGGAACAGCAACGCATGCCAAAATCGCAGCCATGATAACCCAAAAGGCCGGCTTTTTATAGTTCAGGACATTTTTTACGCGCTCCCTGATCCCAATCTCTCCAAAAGCAACCGGACATGCCGATATCATGCGGTGACCTGCGGCACTTGCAAGAAGCGCCTGCGAGTATGCCTTTTTACACTGTTCCCCAAGCTTACGGATAACCTGTTCATCACAGATCAGCTCAATGTCCCTGCACAGCATAATATAGGCAGTCCAGACAAGCGGATGGAACCAGTACACACCAAGAATCAGAAATCCGGCAAGCTTTATCAGGTAATCCTTTCTTTCCCTGTGTGTTTTCTCATGTAGCACCACATAAGGAATATCCCTTTCTTCAATACTTTCCGGAATGTAAATACGCGGACGAATGATTCCAAACAGAAACGGGCTGTCAATTCTTTCGCTCTGATAAACCCTTACTTTCTGTGTTTCGTCCACTGAAATATCCACTGGAACGGCAGTCTTTACACGGTTTGCGAGCCGTATCCAACTTATGGTCATATAAACTGCCATAATTATCATACCAGCAATCCATATTCCCGTACCAAACCTAAGATACAATGGTGTAGCATTTACCATGGTTTTTGGCAGTTCGGTCCGCGTTTCTGCTGCTGGAAGCGGACTTTGCAGACCAGGCGCTGCTTTGGGACTGGTATTTTCTGCCTGTTTTGGCATTTCCATATCATTAATTTGTTCATTCACGGACTGTGTATCCGGAATCAGACTAAATGCAGATTCAATGGAAATCGGCAGAAGCAGACGGATTCCTACCAGAAGCCATAAAAACATCCGCATGGTTTTCGGGGCTTTTTTTAGCAAAAAACGAACTGCCAGTACTGCCAGAATCAGATAACCAGCCGAAATACCCATATGTAAAACACTAATAAATATTTTTTCCATATCTGTTACTCCTCTCTGTAACTGTCGATAATCTTCTGGATTTCATCTATCTCCTGCCTGGTTAAATTCTTTTTCCTTGTAAATGCCGCTATAAAGCCCGGCAGCGAGCCTGAAAAGGTCCGCTCGACAACCTCCGCACTTTCCGCAGACTGTATGTCTTCCCTGGAAACAAGGGATGTTACAACTGCATTCTCGGACTTTAAAATTCCTCGTTCAGACAGACGCCTTATGACGGTGTAGGTTGTTGACTTTTTCCATTCCAGCCTTTCACTGCACAAACGGACCAGCTCCCTGCTTGTCACCGGCTCATTCTCCCATAAAATTTCACAAAAACGGTATTCGCTTTCAAATACTTTCGGTGTATCCATATTTATCTCCGCCTTTCACAAACTTTAAAATAAAGCAGTCTAATACATTAAACCTACTGTCAGTTTAACGCATTAGACTGCTGCTGTCAAGTATTTATAAATTTGAACTATCAATGAAATACTGCAAAACTTCGAGGCTTCTGGCATGATGGTGGGTACTTGACCATGCCCAATTAACAACTGCATAT
>CANOLA010000147.1 GCA_947566705.1 uncultured Lachnospiraceae bacterium
GCTGCTGCCTCCGCTGCGGGCCATCAGGGACGTAAGCCAGCGATAGGGCAGGGGCATCATGCCCCCGGTTCCAAGTAAACATATATCAAGCATTTGATTCCTCACTTCACTGTCTTTCAAATTTTATGAATCCGGCAAAACACGTCACCGATACGTTCTGCCGGACGCTTCTGCCATTCTAACACAAGCCCCGGGGCACTTTCAAGATTTTCCGCGAAAACCATGTTCTGGTTTTTACAAAATTTCCGAAAATGCCCCGGGGCAATGCTTTTTATAACCGTTTCAAACAGCCGGTCACACCAGCTCCGTATCCTCCGTCACCTCCGGCGCAATGGCAAATGTGGCAATCCATGCGTCATAACAGGATTCGCAAATGTGAAAGCGGTGGGTTTCTCCGTCCTTCCCGGAAAAATACCCCCATTTCTTGGTGACTTCCATGCATTCCGCCGCCTCCGGGGAGGGGTAGACCGGAATGGGCTGTCCGCAGCAATTGCACACCACCGTATGCTGCATACCGTCCGTCATGTTCCGATTGGTTTCCTGGTTCGTCTCCGCAATCTGTTCAATCAGTGCACGCTTAAATACCAGATTCTGTGTAAAAGGATTAATTGCAATTCCGTCTATCTGGTCAATATGCTGCTCCACCATATGGTTTGCCGCAAGAAACGGAAGGTTTAATACCAGCTCGCTTCTCGGCTTTGCAGGAATATGCTCCTTGCTTGTGTACAACGGAAAATAGAAAGTATTTTCCGGTCCCGGCAGCAGACAGGGAACCGGCTTTTTCTCCTCATTTAACGACGCCGGAACCAAAATCCTGCTGGTACGCAGCTTCACAACAAGCTGGTTTAAATGCTGCGGTGTATTTTCTTTTAAATATGTATCAATAAATTCCTCTATTTCTTCATTTCTGACATTAATCGTCAGGTTTTCCTTTTCCTGGTCTGTCATCCCTCGCTGCTCCTTTCCCTGCTGATCTGCGGCATCATCCGGATAAATTCACTGTCGCGGTAGCTCCACGGCTGTGATTCAAAAAACGGTTCATTTCCCGCTATGATTTCTTCCGGCAAAGCCCATTCCAGATGATATCCCCGCGCAAGCTCACTTTCCGTCATATGCGTATGCTCTGTCCTGTCAAAGGCATCACAGAAAAAAAAGCAGGAGTGGCAGACATATAGTTTATCCGGTTCAAAAATATCCCTCCGCCGCTCCACGATTTCCCCGATTTCCTGAATGGATTCCGGAATTACAACAAGTCCTGATTCTTCCCTGACTTCACGAATCAGGGCGCTTTTTAAGTCCTCTCCCGGCTCCACACCGCCGCCAAGAAGTTTATAATCACCGGCAGTTCCCTGCTGTGTAGCAATTTTTCCGTCCCTGATAATGATTGCCCTTGTGGAATACTTCTCAAAAACCGGCATATTTTCTGAATAATTTTGTTTATCAAGTGTCAGAAGTAATTTCATTCCGCTTCTCCTCCCATAATGTGCTCGTTATGGAATACGTAATGCGCTCCTTTCGGAGTACATTACATATTATACATTACTTCTTTTACTTATGAAATACATTTTATGAATTTGTTTCACACTTTTCCAAAATAACCGGCTCTTCTGTAACTTCTTTTTCCCGGCTGATGGTATAGGACTTAAACTGCGGCTCATCCCTGTGCATCAGGGAAAGAATCAGATAGCTGATAGATGAATCATAGGCAAGACGCCTGTCCTCTTCGGAAAATCCGGCAGGGGAATCCGGATGGGAATGCCAGCTGCCAAGCAGCGCCAGCCCGTGTTTACGCATGTCCCTTACCGCGGCAAGCTGCTCATTGATATCCATAAAATAATGCGTACTGCTCTTGTCCGTATTCGTCAGGAAATAAATCTTTTTTATTTTTTTCACCCCGCCGTCCAGGCAGCCTGCAACCAGTCCGCAGGCTTCTTCCGGCAGATGCTCTTTCGCATATGAAATTATTTTTTCATAATCCGGTTCCTTAATCTGCAGCATTTTCTGCTTCCCTTAACCTCCGGTGTACACTGCATTTACTGTTTTCCCCTGGAAGCTTAACTGTATGAAACTCCATATTTAATGCATTATATGTCAGAAGCCGTCCCGTCAGAAGCCCCCCGGCGCCCGTGAAAAATTTCACTGCCTCCAGTGCCTGCATGCTTCCAATGACTCCGGCAAGCGCACCGATCACCCCGGAGGTTTTTGCCGGCGGTACATCATTTTCTGACGGCGGCTCCCCGAACATGCAGCGGTAACACGGACCTTCGTTCGGCACGTAAGTCATAAGCTGCCCCTGAAAACGGGAAATCCCCGCATGGGAAAAAGGTTTCCCCGCCATGACGCAGGCATCGTTAATCAGAAATTTTGCAGTAAAATTATCAGTCGCATCCAGAATAAAATCATAATTCGCAATCAGCTGACTGATGCTTTCCGCCGTAACCAGTTCATGGTAAGCCTTTACATTAATATCCGGATTAATGGCACAAAGCGTTTCTTTTGCCGAATCCACCTTTGCCCTGCCAATGTCCGCAGTGGTATGCAGAAGCTGCCGCTGCAGGTTGGATAAATCCACCTCGTCAGCGTCTGCAATGCCAATTGTTCCGACACCTGCTGCCGCCAGATACATGGATGCCGGCGAACCAAGTCCGCCGGCTCCGATTACAAGCACCCTTCCGTCATACAAGCGTTCCTGTCCGCTGACACCAACCTCTTTTAAAATAATATTCCGGTAATACCGCTCCATCTGTTCATTCGTTAAAGACATAAAGTCCTCCTATATGACGTAAAACCATGATTCATCCGAATCCTGCCGGTGCAGTCTGTCATCCTCACTGTGGTAAACAAGCTCCTGGTTTTTTACACTGACTTTTGTGCCTTTTTGGATGGACTTTGTAATAAACGAATTACCGCCGATGACAACGCCCTCCTCAATCACTGTCCCGCCGCCCAGAATGGATGCCCCGGAATAAATGGTAACATTGTCTTTAATGGTCGGATGCCTGCGCACATCCCGCAGCTTCTGTCCTCCCTGGGTGGACAGCGCACCAAGCGTCACTCCCTGGTAAAGCTTGACATGTTCCCCAATCACAGTTGTTTCCCCGACCACAATTCCTGTTCCGTGGTCGATAAAGAAATACTTGCCGATGGTTGCCCCCGGATGGATGTCAATTCCGGTTTTACTGTGTGCCTGTTCCGTCATCATACGCGGAATCATCGGTACATCCAGTAAAAACAGTTCATGTGCCAGACGGTAAACGGTTATCGCATAAATTCCCGGATAGGAAAAGATGATTTCATCCTTGCTTCTTGCCGCCGGATCCCCGTCATATGCGGCCTGCAAATCCGTCTCCAGATATTCACGAACCTTTGGAATTGTCTTTAAAAATGCCACGGAAGCCTTTGCTGCAAATTCTTCCACCTGTTCTTCCCCGTTTTCACCAAAAGCTTTTGTATATTTTAACACGACTGCAATCTGTTTATTCAGGTGAAATATAACGTCCTCAATCAGCGTGGATACTGTGTGCTCCACATTATAAATTTTGTGTGTCTTGTCACGGAAAAATCCCGGATAAACAATTGTCAGCAGGTTTTCAAGAATCTCCATAATTTCCTGCTTATCCGGCTGGTTATAGATATCCATCTTATCAACTGCCCGGTCTTTTTTATAATCATTTAATATTTCACAGAGAATGCCCTGTATTTCATTTTCAATTTTATTTTTCATGTTCTTCTCCATTCTGTCCTGTGCGGCTAAGCGTTCTTTGCTTATTATATCATATGTTTATCTGTCACCATCATTCTCATATTTTTGCCAGAGCAGAAACGCCGCGCCTGCTACTGCTGCTGTAAGTGCTGCAACGAGACACTCCGCCGCAATAATATTCAGTTTTCCTGAAATGGTAACAACTAAGAAATCCAC
>CANOLA010000148.1 GCA_947566705.1 uncultured Lachnospiraceae bacterium
CCTTCTGGGCTTTGGCGGTCAACATCATAATGGGGGTTTTGCATCCATTTTCCCGGAGTTTCTGTAAGACTTCGATACCATTCATTTTTGGCATCATGACATCCAGAATAACTGCATCATATTGTCCCATGGAAGCATATTCATATGCCGCAGCACCATCATTTACAGTATCTACAGTAAATTTATTTTTTTCAAAAAATACGGTCAGAGCTTCTGCAAGGTCAAGTTCGTCTTCTGCAATTAAAATACGCATACGGTTTCCTTTCCAAAATTGTAATATGGCAGGTGTTTTCCTTAGTTTATGATAAATAAATAGAAAAATCAATATCTGTAAAGTTCCTACAGAGTTTCCCTTGTGATTTCCTTACTGCAGACAATGTTCAGGTTGCCGTTCCGGCACCGAATTTCGTCCAGAAAATCTTTTGGAATCTGCCGGTCTTTTAATGTAATCTGGTACTGCAGTTCGTATAGAGTCCCCATATTGGAGGTTTTCACCATTTCCAGAACATGTTCTTTTGTGTATTTTTCAAACAGATCGTCAAAGAGTCCGTCATAATCCAGATTTTCGGGTATTGTGATTTTAAGCCTTCTTTCCAGACTGCCCTGCTGTCCAAAGTTTGTGGCAGTGAGCAGCAGTATAACTGCTGCAATTAGCACAAAGAAAACTGCTGCAAGCCCTACATAGCCCATTCCGGTTGCGAGCCCGATTGCCATGGCGAGGAAAATTGTACTGATTTCCTTTGCGCTTCCCGGTACGGAACGGAAGCGGACAAGACTGAATGCTCCTGCAACTGCGATACCTGCACCGACGCTTCCATTTACAAGCATAATGATAATCTGCACAACTGCTGGAAGAACTGCAAGGGTGATAACAAAGCTTTGTGTATGAGTTGTCTTAAACATGCTGACGAACGCGGTGGCTGTACCAAGAACAAGTGAAACTATGGTACAGATGAAAAATACTGGTAATGTGATTTCAGTTTGAATGATAGAATTAAGCACTGTATAAAACCTCCCTGAGTAATGGTTTTGTTGATGGTGTATGTATGGCAGAATGTACTATCTGCCCTATCTGGTTTTGCATAATATGATCACGGTAACAAGTTCCGTATTTGGAAAATGTTGTGGGGAATGCCCCGGTTTCTGATAAGATGTGACTAAGCCACAGGGGTGCAGTACCGGGAATTTTTATTTCCATCAGTATTTTTTCTGGAGAAATTACTGGCTGACCATAATCCCCAAGGCATAAATCCAGGTCCGTATCACGCCAGCGGATACCAGTATCAAATGTAATCCGTAAATCTGGTTCTGATATTCCGGCGAATGCTGTGCGTTCATAGGCAATAAATACTTTTGGTTTTGAATGATAAGTTTTCTGAAACCATTTGATTTCCTTTTCAATCTGTGTTTCATTGATATCCGCTGTACTGCCGCATAGGAACGGTTTTGCATAATATGCATCTGCAGTCATCCGCCGTTTGTAAACGACACCATCATACTTTTTCTTTAATTCAATAAAGACCATTCCGTCTTCTGCCGGGACTCCGTAGCTGCGAACGCGCAGTTTTTCCTTGTAAACCGGTTTTTCAATGGATGTGCGGATCAGTTTCCAGTCATCCGTATCATAGTATATGTTGCAGACAGTATACTCTCCGTATGTATCTGTCTGCATATGCTGTTTCATGGTGTCAAGAAGAACTGACTGCTGCTCCCTGGTTATCAGGTATTTTTTTTCATAACGCTTGAAGCAGCACTGGATAGAATTTGACATAACAGATACCTCCTTTACAGAGTCATCATAATATGCCAACCTAAAGAGAAGTTAAAGTGTTTTCTGCAGGTTTTTTAACAGTCGGACAACTTTATCCCTGTTTTTTGCTGTTTTCATGTATCCGGGAAGATGGTCCGCTTGTGTCCGCATGGTTCCTTCCATATGGGGTTCTTCCCTTAAATCTGCACTCAGGTAATCAATCAGATAGGCAAGATGTTCACGGTTCATCGCCCATACGGGCTTACCATTTAAATATGCTAAAAAGTAAAGCTCATAATCAAAAAACGGATCATGGGCATTGCGAAAATCACCATATGGCATACTGCCATATGTCTTTTTCAGAATTTTACCTGGCATTTTATGTCTGCAGAACGGGCAGGAAACAACAAGTCCGGGATAACGCTGTTTCCTTTTATCTGTAATATTTACCCTGTAAAACCGTCCGCATGATTCACACAGATTCTCAACATCATATTTGTATTGTGTAAGTTCCTTCGTTGTGGTATGATAACAGCTTGTACACCGGAAAAGTGCAGTACTCTGGTCGGAAGTTACCACGCCGGGACCGCTGCATTTGGGACATTTAACATAAATTTCGGGTTTATCGATACCATAAATGGAATAAGCATAGTATGGCATATCAATTACGCGCTTCATGAGTATTTCTCTCCTGACAATAAAAAATTTTGTGATTATCCGTTCAGGCATTCCAGAATAGGCTCAATATACTTCTTGTCCGAAATATCATAAGATGAGGAAATTATTTTTATCATTTCTTCCTCTGCTTCCGTCTTGTTCTTCTTTGCCTTAAGTGTTTTTATAAACATCTTCATCATAAGCTTTGACGGAGCTGACATTTTTTCATAGTTAAATCCGCCGGGACAGTAAAATACACTTACTTTTTCAAACTCTGCCTCTGTGAAGTTCTGTTTAAGGGCCGGTTCAATTTCCGGGTTGTCTGCCGGACTTCCGCCAACACAGAAGGCTATCAGCTTTTTATCTGTCCATTTAATTATATTTCCCTTAAACCAGCCCAGTTTACTGATTCCACCTGCACATGCCCAGCCTCCAAAAATGATTGCGTCATATGCAGCCATATCTTTCTTTTTTGCCTCTGATAATTCAAAACATTCAGCTCCTGCAGCTTCCGCTATCCACATGGCATACCGCTTTGTGAATCCTGTTTGTGAGTTATATATTACTATTGTTTTCATTTTTTTAAGTCTCCTTTTTTGTTTTCCTTTCCAGATTCTCGATTCCGGTGTACAGCTTTGACATGAGAGTAAACAGGGTTTTGATTTCTTCTTCTGTATAAACTTCAAAAAGGTACTTTAATTCTTCCTGATATTGTGAAAATTCATTCTGAAAGAAATCATCTGCTTTTTCTGTGGAACTGATACACATGGCTCTTGTGTCATATGGGCTTTGCTGGATAGTAATAAATCCTTTTTTCATCAGGACATCAGCTAATTTTTTAATGTTCTGCCGTGAACAGCCCAGCATGTGCCCTAACTGGGTAAAGGTTAATGGTTCACCGGACTGTCTGACAACGGACAGTAACATAAACTGTTTCAGTGAGATTTCCGGAATGTGGTTATCAAAAAGTGTCTGTAGTTTATTTCCGGCAATGAAAAGTGTGCTGAAAACAGCTTTTCTCCGGTTTTCTGTGGTATCTGAAAATCGTAAAACCAGGTCATCTAGTTCCATACGGTCCTCCTTCGGAAGGCATTTTAAGAAATGCTTCGCATTTGCCTTTCTCCTTATGGTAACTTGTTGCATATTTAATAATAGCAACAAGTTACCTGTATGTCAAGACAAATAAAATGGATGTATATTCTTTAAGTTCCCTTTAGCCAGCCACTGTAAAATACAAGTGAAAAAGCAAAGGAGGGTAAAAAATTGAGAAAACATAAAACAAAACAGGCAGTTTTCATGATGCTGGCAGCTACCATGCTGTCAGGACTGTGTGCCTGCAGTAAGGTTTCAGGAAAAGAGGGCAGCAAAACTGCTGTAACAGAAAATGCTGCGGACGTAGATACAAAAAATGCATGTAATATTACGCTGTCGGGGGATTCTGTAAAAATAAGCGGAAAAG
>CANOLA010000149.1 GCA_947566705.1 uncultured Lachnospiraceae bacterium
TGCGGCAACCTCATCAATCAGCGACTGAATCCTTTTTGCTGAAGCACTGTCAAAATAAACTGATATCAGATACATCACGTTTCCTCTGTCAGATCTGCATATTCAAAGCGGATGATTTTCTGCAGGTCAGCAGGGGCAAGTTCCACCTGGTAACCCACCTTTCCGCCGCTGAAAATGACTGTATCCAATTGCTTCATACTTTCATCAAAAACCGTGCGGAATGCCTTTTTCATGCCAACCGGGGAACAGCCTCCATGGATATACCCGGTCAGACCAAGCAAATCCTTTGATTTCACCATTTCGATTTTCTTTTCCGATACGGCAGCTGCTGCCTTCTTTAAATCCAGTTCTCTGCCAACTGGAATCACAAACACATAATTTGTATTGGATTTTCCCACTGTAACAAGGGTTTTAAATACCTGCGCAGGATTCTGGTGCAGCACTTTGGCCACTTCCATTCCGCTTACTACGCCGGAATCCAGGTAACAGTAGCTTTTGTATTTGATTTTCTTTCCGTCCAGCAGCCGCATGACATTTGTTTTTTCATCGGACTGCTTTACATTTTTTGCCATTGTCTATTCCTTTCCAGACGGCGTGCTCTCCGCCTTGCGCAGCCCTCTGGTATTTTTCTCCACCAGCTGGCGCGTTACCATCATCTGGTGACCACATCCCAGGCATTTCAGGCGGAAATCTGCACCCACACGCAGAATTTCCCACTCATGATTTCCACATGGATGCGTTTTTTTCAATTTCACAATATCCCCGATTTCATACTGGTACTGGTTCATAATATGTCCCTCTTATATCTGTATCTGTGAAAATACATTTCCCAGCCCGTCCTGAATCAGAAGGTCCGCCCTTTTGTCCATTGGCGTGGCGGATTTGTTAATCAGCACAAGCTTATTTCCACTATAATAATCAATCAGTCCCGCCGCAGGATATACCGCAAGCGACGTACCGCCCACAATCAGCACATCCGCATGGCTGATACAGTATACTGCATCCTGCAGGGTTTTCTGGTTTAACCCTTCTTCATATAAAACCACATCCGGCTTTACCGGTCCGCCGCACTCCGGGCATACCGGCACACCCGTGGAATGCAGAATATCCTCTGCAGACATAAATTCCATGCAGCGTTCACAGTAATTGCGTAATACGCTCCCGTGCAGCTCCATGACATTTTTGCTGCCTGCCTTCTGGTGAAGCCCGTCAATATTCTGTGTTACAATTCCCTTGAGTTTTCCCGCCTTTTCCAGTTCAGCAAGTTTGATATGTGTAATATTCGGCTCTGCATCCAGACACAGCATTTTATTACGGTAAAAACGATAAAATTCCTCCGGCCTGGCGCGGTAAAAACTGTGACTTAAGATGGTTTCCGGCGGATAGTCATACTGCTGGTTATACAGTCCGTCCACACTCCTGAAATCCGGTATTCCGCTCTCCGTGGACACGCCTGCGCCGCCAAAAAATACGATATTATCTGATTCTTTTACCCATTCCAGAAATTTTGCGATATTATCCATAAAAAACCTCCCTCTACATCTGTTTTAGAATCCTCTCCACACTCTCTGCCTTGCCCAGCACAATCAGGTGTTCATCCTCCTGAAACTCATAATCTGCCGCAGGAGAAATATTTGTTTTTTCCCCCTGTTTAATTCCAAGAATATTGATATCATATACCTGGCGGAAATTCAGTTCCTGTATCGTATGCCCAATCCACTCTTTCATAGGCAGAATCTCGTATATGGAGTATTCGTCATTTAGTTCAATGTAGTCAAACACATGATTAACACTGAATCTGCGTGCAACCTTGACGGCAATGTCACGGTCAGGATAAATCACCTCATCCGCACCGTTTTTCAGCAGAAACTTTGCATGGACGTCTCGGTTTGCCTTGCTGACAACATATTTTGCCCCCATCTCCTTTACAAGGTTTGTGACTTCCAGACTGCTCTGGAAATTCGCCCCGATACAGACAAATACAATGTCAAAATTTCCAACGCCGATACTCTTTACCACCTGCGGATCCGTACAGTCGCCAATCTGTACATTCGTTACTTTATAAATTAAATCAGATACCCTGTCCTCCTTCTGGTCCACAACCATAACATCGTTCTTCAGCTCCAGAAGATTATCACACAGATGATGCCCGAATTTTCCCATTCCAATAATTAAAATTGATTTCATATCTTTCTCCTAATCCATTACCCAATTGTAACTTTTTCGACTGGAAGCATTATTTTATTTGTATCTGACCGGTGGATTAAAGACAACGCAAATGTCATACTTCCAATTCTGCCGCAAAACATAAGAATAATAATTACCAGCCTTCCTGCGAAATTTAAATCCCTCGTAATCCCTGTTGTCATTCCCACGGTACTGATTGCCGAAAAGACTTCAAATAAAATATCACTTAATTGCAGACGGTTTGTCGCAAGAATCACAAGCGTACTGACAATTCCCATAATCAGGTTCAGACAAAAAACCATACTGGCTTTTTTGATAATCTCATCACTGATTCTCCGGTGAAAAATATTACAACCGTTTTCCCGGATATTGGAAAAAATATAAAACGCCATCACCGCAGCGGTCGTGGTCTTGATTCCGCCTGCCGTGGAACCCGGACTTCCCCCGATAAACATCAGTATTGTTGTAAGAAACTTGCTTTCCTCCCGCAGCGCCCCGGTATCCACTGTATTAAATCCCGCTGTGCGTGCAGTCACAGATCCAAAAAACGAAGCCAGAACCTGTCCGCCCGTTCCCATCCCTTCCAGCGTACTGCCCTGTTCAAAGAAATACAATATGACTGCACCCGCAATAATTAAAAAAAGAGTGACTGACACCACAATTTTTGTGTGCAGCGCATAGGATTTCCAGTGAAATTTTTTAGCACTTAAGTCCGCCCAGACCACAAATCCAAGCCCGCCGATTGTAATCAGCGCCATAACCGTCAGATTAACGAGAGGATCTGCCGCATACGCAGTCAGCGAGGAATATGGTTCCCTGCATCCCATCAGATCAAATCCCGCGTTACAGAATGCAGAAACAGAATGAAAAATACCGTAATAAATCCCTTTTCCCAGACCAAATTCCGGTATAAACCGGACAGACAGCAGTATCGCCCCGATTCCTTCAAATAAAAGCGTTCCCAGAAAAATCTTGCGTGCCAGCTTGACAATTCCCCCGATTTCCAGGGCATTGACGCTTTCTTTCAAAAGATCACGCTCCCGGAGTCCGATTTTTTTACGGAATGCAATTGCCAGTCCCACACTAATTGTAATAAATCCAAGACCGCCAATTTGAATCAGCAGCAAAATCACAAGCTGTCCAAACAGACTCCAGTGGCTGTAGGTATCAAACACAACAAGCCCCGTCACGCAGGTGGACGAGGTCGCTGTAAACAATGATTCAAAAAAACCTGTCCAGTTTCCGCTGCGCGATGCAGCGGGCAACATCAGCAGCAGCGTGCCTGCCAGAATAATCAGAAAAAAACCTGACGCAATGTACTGTGTTTGTGTCAGCCGTTTTTTCTGTAAATGTATCTGTTTCATTCTCGTATCTCCAGTAATATTATAAATATGAAAACAGACCATATTCCCTCGAATATAGTCTGTAATTGCGGGAATAGGATTTGAACCTATGACCTCCGGGTTATGAGCCCGGCGAGCTTCCAGACTGCTCCATCCCGCGCTATTTAAATGTATTATAGTTCTCTTATGTGGAAATGTCAACCAGTTTGGGCATATGCCAGCAGCAAAGAATAAATTCAAATAAACAAAACTTACTTTCCCATGGATTTCAT
>CANOLA010000150.1 GCA_947566705.1 uncultured Lachnospiraceae bacterium
GGTTGTGATGTGGTCAGAGACCGATAAAAACCGTATGTTTAGCGGACAGATGGTTATTTTTTCGCAGGATATCGGGGAGGAGGATTTTTTAAATGTTTTTGCGCAGATAATTGGATCCGCAGAAAAAACAGATAAACCAGACAGCACTGAGGAAGATCTGTTGGCATGGGAACCGCAAATCAACGTGGGTGAGAGACGGTCACAGGGCAGCATAACAACGGATGACTTTACGGTTACGTTTCCGGTTCCGGAAGGATTTTATGCACAAACTGATGAAGTTTATGTTTCAGAGGAAAAAGACTATTATTCGGATGATTATATGACCAATGATTATGTAAGCGTATCCTGCCGTGTGACAAAAGATTTTTTTGAGGATGCCAGATCAGTAATTTCAGATGACTGGAATTATGATAATGCCAAAATAAAAACGGTGGAGGCCGGCGGCAGAACATATTATTATGCTATTTCGGAAAAAGACATCGATGGAAAGCAGGTCCAGTACGTCACAGCAGCCTGCGGGCTTTCTGAAAGCGGATGGATTTATTCTGTGGAAGCAACGGTAACAGACTATGAACGAAGCCTTACACTTGACGATATTAAAGGATTCCTTTCCATCACGGTTGATTCATTATGAAAAAAATGAAAATTATTATGGGGCTGCTGTTTGCCTTAATTTTACTTCTGGCGGGAATGATTCTGTTTTTATTAAAAAAACAGGACACCCCGCCGGAAAACAGGGAAACGGAAAAGCAAAGTACGCAGTGGAGTGCAGATTCCTTAAAAAAGGGGCGCGTGACTGCCATTGACTACAGCGGGCAGGTATACGGATATATAGGTTCAAAAAAGGATGCCGGAGAGAAAATTGCGGCATACGGGAGGAAGCAGCGGGAAAAATACGATAACCCCGGAGTCAAAGAAATAGAAAAACAGATGGAAGATGAGTTTGGAATTTTTGCCGTAAATCTTGGGGAAATGGATGAAGAAACGGCAAAGGATGTAAAGCGTGCATTTTCCTATATGTATGAAACCTATCCGTGCCTTCAGGGAACGCTTACCAGTGTAACGCTTGGAAACCCGGACAATTATGCAGACGGAAACATTGCAAAGACAGAATCCCGCGAGTTTGTTATTAACGGTGAACTGGCGGTCTGTCCTTTTGTGGTAAAACATGAAATTGTGCTTTATGCACCTTCTTTTTTACAGAGGGATACTCTTTTAAAAAAATGCAAAGACGGTGCCAAACAGGGGTACTGGCCAGAGAACATGGATATTTCCGCCATTGTCGTCCATGAACTGGGGCACCAGGTTTTAAATGTACATACGATGGAAGAGTTTGGTTTTGATGATATTTATTATATTACCGAGGAAAACCAGGATGCGTATAACCTGTATCTTACGGATTCGTTAAGCAGCAGGCAGACCGTGCCAAAGGTTGTTCTGAAAGAGGCGTACAAAACCTGGGAACAGACGCATCAGGGAGAGGACTATGAAAGTTTCTGCCGCAGCATCTCCGAATATGCACTTGCCGTGCAAAAAGACGGCGGAATTTCCTACACAGAGACTTTCGCGGAAGCCATAACTGATGTATACTTGAATCAAGAACATGCAGCCGATGCGAGCAAATGTATACAGGGGAGGTACAAGAATTGAAATACGATGCATTTATTAGTTACCGCCATGCGGATACGGATTTGTTTGCGGCAAAGAAGCTGCACAGAAAACTGGAGACATTTCATGTACCCCGTGCCATTGCCAAAAAATCGGGCAAAAAGAACATAAAAAGGGTATTCCGCGACCAGGAGGAACTGCCGGTTGGAAGCGACCTTGGGGACAACATTGAAAAGGCGCTGGCGGAATCCGAATTTCTGCTTGTCATCTGTACGCCGAGGACGCCGGAATCCTACTGGGTACAGAAGGAAATAGAAAACTTTATCAGGATACATGACAGGGAGCATGTGCTTGCCGTCCTTGCGGAGGGAGAGCCGGGGGAGTCTTTTCCAAAGCAGCTTCTGGAAGATGAAAACGGCAGTCCGGTGGAGCCGCTTGCAGCTGATATACGGGGAAAAACAAAAGCACAGATAAATAAGAAATTAAAAACAGAAATTATGCGTCTTGCCGCGCCCCTGCTGCACTGCAGCTATGATGATTTAAGACAGCGCCACAGGGAGCGCCATATCAGAAAAATGGTGTCCGTTACCGCGGCAGCTGCCGTGTTTGCGCTCGCGTTTGCCGCATACAGTACGCATAATGCCAGGGTCATCAGGCAAAATTATGAGGAAAAATTAAAAAGCCAGTCAAAATACCTGGCGGAAACCTCCCTTGCCCTTTTAAAGGACGGGGACCGCCGTGCAGCAGCGCTTGTGGCACTGGAGGCGCTTCCTTCAGAGGAAAATGAAAGACCTTATGCAGCAGCTGCGCAGTATGCGCTCAGCCAGGCGCTTTACAGCTACGATATGGGAACAAAAATCCAGATGGACAGAAGCTTAAAGCATGATTTTCCGGTAAAATCATTCGACTTTACGGCGGATGGTTCAAAGCTGGTTTCCATTGACCAGGGGGCGTCGGTATATGTCTGGGATGCAAAAAGCAAAAAAAAGCTGGCGGAGATTACACCGGAAATAAACGAGAGTGGTTATCTGGTGGAACCGTTAGGCGCTGCAGTACGCAAAGAACATATTTTAATCTGCGATGAAAACGGAATCCGTGCGGTGGATTTTGACGGAAAGCAGCTCTGGAGGTCCCGGAAGGAAGAGGGGATTAATTACTGTAAATTTGATGAGGATTTACAGCTTGCCGTATGTGTTTCCAATGAAGAAGCTGTCTTTTTTGACATGACAGACGGAACCATGCGTTATACCATGAAAAACCGGACAAAGGATTCCTATTGTTCTGCAATGGCATTTGGTCCCGGTAAGGATAAGTTTGCAGTTGCGCATCTGACGGACGGACAGGAGGAAAAAGGACATGTCAGTATCTATGATTTTAAAACAAAAAAAATTACTGATATTTCTGTTTCAGCTTCCTATATTTCTGATCTGGTATTTGCAGACGAAAATACACTTGCCACTGTGGGAACGAAAGACAGCATCACCGATCTGGAACAGTACAGCGGAAAATCCACAGGATATGTGGAAATACTGGATACCAGAGAAAAGAGTTCTTTGTGGAAGAAAAAATTTGAATATCAGATTTTTGGCATAAATGCAGCAGGAACACAGTTAAAAAGCTGCTGTTACGAAGATAAGGAAAGCGGGAAGCTGCATGAGGAAATTGTGCTGTCTGTGGATAATACCGTATATGCGTGGGATTGCAGAAGCGGGAAACTGCTTGCAGAAACCAGTGTGGGAAGCGGAATTCTTGACATGCTGGTATCGGACCGCAGCAGTATCGGTTATCTGGCGGAAAGCAGCGGGGTAATTGATGCTGTGAATTTATTGGACGGAACCATTTATTCCGGTGCCGCAATAGATACAGGAAAAAGCTTAAAGAACATACAGGTGAAAAACGGAATTCTTGTAATGCGTTCCTATGAATCTCCGTCCCTGACAGTGATGGAATACCATGAGGGTATGGGAATGGAAAAACTGGAAAGCTATGAAAGTTCCGTGCGAGAAATTCAGGTTTCCGCAGAAGAAAGCTATTATGCAGTCCGTACCTATGAGGACGGGTTTTATTTTTATGACAGTAAGAAAAACACCCTGAGGGGACAATGGCACGAAACGGATGGAAGATATGCCGGAGAATCGGGCTTTGTGAATGACAGGGAGTATGTAATA
>CANOLA010000151.1 GCA_947566705.1 uncultured Lachnospiraceae bacterium
AAATTAGCAATTTGAAATGCGGAATCCCTTTCCAACGGATAACTTTTAATTATCCACCACCTTCTTTCCTCCCCAGCCCCAATCCCTCATTCTCCTTCCCTTCACACCACAAAAAAATTCCGCGGATGCTTATTCACCAATATATCCCTCTGCTTCGCCATCGCCACATGCGTATAAATCTCCGTAACATTAATTGAACTATGCCCCAGCATCTCCTGAATATAGCGAATATCCACATCCGCCTCCAGCAGACTTGTCGCAAACGTATGGCGGAACATATGCGGGGTAATGTGCAGACTGATGGAAGCAAGAGAAGTATATTTGCAAATCATCCTGCGGATGGCCTGATCGGAGAGGGCCTTTTTGTCCTGGCTTGTAAAAAAATGCCCGCAGGCTTTGATTTCCGCAGAAAAATTCTCCCGGTATTCCTCCAGGATTTCCGCAACCTCCTGGTTTCCAATCTGGATTTTCCGTTCCTTGCTCCCTTTTCCATAAATTAAGACACTTCTGTCGTCGAGGTTTACATCATCAGATTTTAAATTGCACAGCTCCGAAATCCGCATGCCTGTGGCAAAAAGCAGTTCAATGACCGCCGCATCCCTTAAGGCATTTCTGCGCTGGTAAGGGGTTTTTGCTTCCTGCCGCTGGCGGTGTATGGTGGATAAAAAAGTTTCCAGGGTATGCAGCGGAATCGTTTTTGGAAGAATTACAGGCTCCCGGAATTTGATTTCCAGCTTGTGGAAAGGATTCTGGCTGATAATGTCCCTGTATTCCAGGTAGTGGAAAAATGCCTTTACAGAAGCGATTTTTCTTTTTACCGTTTTGGGCCTGAAATTTTCATGAAGTTCTGCAATAAAGTGTTCCAGTATATCCGGGCTGATTTCCGGAATGCGGGAAACCGGCATCTGTGTGCAAAACTGCGTCAGGTCGATGCGGTATGCTTTTAATGTTTTGGTATCCAGCCGTTTCTGGCAGCGGCAGTAGTCCAGGTAGTTTTGTATGGCAGTCTGTAATTCATTCATAGTAGTTATTCTCCTTTCAGAAACATCAAAGATGCAGACAGGATGCACACCAGACGTTCCAAGATAATCTGACGCAAACTGTCGTTTTTTGTCATTACCGAATAAAGATATAACGCATGAACTGCTTTATGTCAATAAATTGACGTGAAGTGAAACCTCCTGCAACTCCCAAACCGCATTCCGCATCATTTTTATTGTTTTACCGGAAAAGAAATGGTAGAATACTAATTTTCAGGAGGTGGTTTTGTGATTCACATTGCGGTCTGTGATGATGAAAAATATATGTCGGATGCCATCAGAACCATGGCGTATGATTTTTTCCGCAGGAAAAATATGGAGACGGTCATCTGGCAGTTTTCAGGTGGAAAGGAACTGCTGGAATCTGACAAAACAATAGATATCCTGTTTCTTGACATTCAGATGAAGGATATGGATGGAATGGAAACGGCACGGATACTGCGCGGCCATAAGTTTAAGGGATTTCTGATTTTTATCACGGTTCTGAAGGAAATGGTATTTGATTCGTTTCAGGTGCAGGCATATGATTATCTGGTAAAACCCATAGAAAAAAAGCAATTTGAAAAAACCATGGAACGTCTTTTTATTTCCATGCAGGATGCCTGTGAAGCGAATTTACTCGTTCAGAAAGGATATGAGAGCAGCATAATTCCGTTTGATGATATTGTATTCTGTGAGATTATTGACAGAAAGGTTTACCTGCATCTGGCGTCATCTGAAACCATTGATTATTATGACCGGATTGAAAATCTGGAAAGCAAGCTGGACAGCAGGTTTTTCCGCTGCCACAGGAGTTTCCTGATTAACCTGAAATATCTGAAAAGTTATAAAAATCAAACAGCATATATGGAAAATGGTACGGAAATACCGGTGTCGCGTCTGCGGAGTAAAGAGTTTTCCAGTGTGATTCTGCAGTATATGAAAGAATGGAGGCTGTGAAATGGCAGATTATCTGGACTTTTTTAACGGGTATATGATAGTATTTCTTCAAATTTTTACAGGTTTTTATTTTCTGACCAGATTTTTAAAGAAGAAAGTAAAGCCTATTTATTATCTGCTGTCTGCAGTGGTGGGAACCGGGATCATAAGGGGGATTTTTGCTGGCAGCACAGCTGGAATTCTGGTATTTGTCCTGCTGCTGGCAGCAGGGGGAATATTTGTATGCCATGCAGACTGGGAACCCGTTATTTTGTACGCGGTACTGGTTGTTGAGATTATGCAGCTTTGTTATGGAGCTGTCAATTCTGTGCTGGGAATGCTGTTTCCGCTGATTTTTCCTCATATGAAGGAAGCTGCCGGCATTATATTTATCGTGCTGGGGAATATGGCGCTGCTGGCTGCCGTTTTCTGTTACCGCATGGTCTGCCGTTACTTTTTATATCATGAATTGGTAAAAAAACGATACCTGCCTGCGATTTTGATTCCGGTAGTAATGATTTTTTTAATGGGTGAATATATCAGTTCCATCATTTACGGAAATACGGTTGTTACCGATGGAAATATAATTGTATCCGGTACAAACCATTACCAGATGCTTGTGATTCAGCTGCTGGGACTGGCAAGTCTGTTCTGTCTGATGTATGCTTACAGAAAACTTCTGGAAAATTTTCATCTGCTGACACAGCTTTCGCTGCTGGAGCAGGAGGAACATACCCTGGCCCGGTATGTGGAGGAGGCAAAGTCCCGTTATGAAAAAACAAAGGCATTCCGCCACGACATTAAAAATCATATTACAGTAGTAAAGGGGCTTCTGCAGAATGGAAAAGCCGGTCAGGCACTGAATTATATTGGAGATATGGAGGAAATGACCGAGGAATTATCGTTTCCGTACAGCACCAGTCATCCGGTGGCAGATATACTGATTGGAACGAAACTGGGATATGCCCGGAATATGGGAATAGATGTTCATTGTTCCCTGCATCTTCCCAGTCCTTGTCCGGTGCGGGACATCGATTTTTGCATTATCCTTTCAAACGCGCTGGACAATGCAGTCAGGGCATGCAGCAGTATGGATGCGGGTGCAGAAAAATACCATGGAGCAATGAATATAAAGGCGGGGGACGGGGCATTTATCCTCAGCGTACTTCTTATCATTCCACAGCATTCACAAAGCATCCCACAGCAAATCGGTTAAACACCGTTTCATGAATGACGAAAGAAACGGTGCAGGCGGTAAATGACAGACCATGCTGCCTGACGAAAATGGACCGATGTTTAGAAAAAGGAGGATAAGCATATGCCAATGGAAATCAGTGGAAGCTATGGTTGCCGGACAAATTATGTGGAGCAGCTGCAAGCAGAGCGTGAAAAGACGGAGAAAGTGGAAAAGGGGGAAAACGATGACAGAGCGGCTGATAATTTCCCGGTTCCAAAGGATGAATACATCAGCAGCGAAAAGTCAGATGTAAAACCCAGCGGTCTGTACCGGGTAGGGCAGGACGAAGACGGAAACAAAAAGATTTTTTTTGATAAGCCGGAAAAGGAGAAATGTACTGCAGATACAGATAAAGTTGACCTGGAAATCAGAAAGCTGAAAGAAAAAAGGCAGCAGTTAATGCAGCAGATTAAAGCAGCAAAGGATGATGAAACTGCCAGAAAGCTGGAGAAGGAGCTGGTGCAGGTGGAAAATGAATTAAGCCAGAAGGATAACGATGCATACAGAAGACAGAATACCTTGTTTTCATAATACAGCCATGCGGGCAGAAATCTGATAAACCGTAAAATACAG
>CANOLA010000152.1 GCA_947566705.1 uncultured Lachnospiraceae bacterium
CCCGAAAGGGCAAGACCCCTTGGAGAACACAAGGTGGATAGGGCAGGGGTGGAAGCATGGCGACATGCGGAGCTGACTGCCACTAATCGGTCGAGGGCTTAACCGGTGTCATAAGGAGGGACCCACGCAGTGGGGGGGATTCCTTGTGACCAGTGACTGTCATAAGGAGAAACCCGCAGGAGGGTTCCCCGGGACAAGGGAGTCCGCTGGAGAACTTGTCTGGCCGCACAAGTCTGTATGAAGTTTTGAAGGTATAGTATTTGTTATATATAGGGGATTGGTCAAATGGTATGATAGGGGTCTCCAAAACCTTTGGTGGGAGTTCGATTCTCTCATCCCCTGTTTTTATTAATTTGTTATAATGTAGATGCATCATTTTAAACACATCGTAAAGGATGTGTTTTTTTGTGGGAAAACAAGGCATATTTTTTGCAAATTAGCTAATTTTTTTCTTCTTTTTTTGTGAATTTTTTGGAAAAATAAATAATTTACTATTTAGAAAAACGAATTAACAATCAAAAAGCCAATAATATGTATAAACTATCAGGGATTTATCGTCAAACTGTCATTTTTTTTTGCAGATTTATAAACTGACAGCTTTTGACAGATGGACAAAAAAGTGTCATAATCGCAAGAAATACCAGGGGGATGGTATATTTGTCTGCTTGGTGCAGACGTCATAAGAAAGAGGTGTTTATTATGTATGAAAAGGTAAAAGTTATTCGTTTGAAAGATATGGAGGATGTTAAAAGTTTTGTTCAGGCATCAGGAGACTGTGATTTTGAAATTGATGTGCGTTATAACCGTACACTGATTGATGCAAAGTCACTGCTTGGTATGATAGCACTGGGAGTACAGAAAAATCTTGTCATTTGTTACAGCGGTTCGAATGAACATTTTGAGACGCTGATAAATAAGTATGCTGTTGTATAAGTAAGGGGAGCTGCTCCAATATGCGGGCAGCTTTTTAATATATATGATACTGGAAAATACAAATTTAAAAGACGAAGGTATAAAGGTATCGGAACTTCATATATCGGTGCGTGATCTTGTGGAATTTATTTATCGGGAAGGGGATATTGATAACCGCTCTGCCAGGCTTGCTAATTCAGCAATGATGGAGGGAAGCCGTATTCACCGTAAAATTCAGAAACAGCAGGGAGTATCCTATATGGCAGAGGTTCCGCTTAAGCTGCAGATTGAAGAGAAGGAATATATTCTTGTTGTGGAAGGCAGGGCAGATGGTATTTCCAGAGGTGTATTCGAAGGTCAGACCGAAAGTATTTATTATATTGATGAAATTAAGGGAATGTACCGAAATCTTTCAACACTTGAGAAACCGGTTTTTGTTCATCAGGCACAGGCAATGTGCTATGCATATATTTATGCCCTGAAGAATAAACTGGAAAAGATTGGGGTGCAGATGACGTACTGTAATCTTGACACGGAAGATATCCGTTATTTTCAGGAAGTGTTCTGCTTTGAAGATTTGGCGGAGTGGTTTTTTCGTCTGATTGCAGAATATAAAAAATGGGCAGCCTGGCAGATGGACTGGAAGAAAGTTCGTCAGGCCAGTATTAAGAAGCTTGAGTTTCCTTTTCCATACAGGGAAGGACAAAAGAAGCTGGTCACGGATGTTTACCGCAGCATACAAAGACAGAAAATACTGTTTCTGGAGGCACCAACAGGCGTTGGAAAAACGGTATCTACAATTTTTCCGGCAGTGAAAGCTGTGGGGGAGGAAATTGCAGACCGTATTTTTTATTTGACGGCCAAGACAGTTACTGCAGGCGTTGCAAAGGATACATTTCAGCTTTTGAGTGAACACGGTTACCGGGCAAAGGTTATTCAGCTTACAGCAAAGGAAAAGCTGTGCCTGTGTGAGGAGATGGAGTGTAATCCCGTGTGCTGTCCTTATGCAAAAGGGCACTATGACCGTGTAAATGATGCAGTATTTGATCTTTTACAGAAGGCAGATGTATTTACAAGGGAAGAGATTCTGGCACAGGCGCAGGAATGCCAGGTATGTCCGTTTGAAATGAGTCTGGACGTGGCTGTATGGGCAGACAATATTCTCTGCGATTATAATTATGTATTTGACCCCAATGTATATCTGAAGCGTTTTTTTCAGGAAGGGATAAAGGGCGATTATATCTTTCTGGTGGATGAAGCTCATAATCTTGTGGAACGCAGCCGGGAAATGTATAGTGCTTCTTTGTATAAAGAGGATGTGCTGGCGGTGAAGCGGATTATGAAAAAACAGAGCCGCAGCATTGAGAAAACTCTGGAAAAATGTAACCGCTGCCTGCTTGAGCTGAAGCGTGAATGTGAGACATACCAGGTTCTGGAAAGTGTCGGGACGCTGACATTTCATTTACTGAGACTTGCATCCCAGATGGATGAGTTTCTGGAGGTACCCCGTGAATTTCCAGAAAAGGCAGAGGTTCTGGATTTTTATTTTTCTCTGCGGAATTTTTTGAATATCTATGACCTTGTTGATGAGCATTATGTAATTTATTCCATGGTGGACGAGGACGGACGTTTTCTGCTTAAACTTTTTTGTGTGGATCCGTCCCTGAATCTGCAGAAATGCCTGGATAAGGCGAGGTCAACGGTATTTTTTTCCGCTACGCTGCTTCCAGTTACCTACTATAAGCGTCTGCTTTCCACCAAAGATGATAATTATGCAGTTTATGCAAAGAGCACATTTGATGAAAAGCAGCATCTGCTTGTTTTTGGAAAAGATGTGAGCACGAAATATACAAGGCGTAATCCAGGGGAATACAAAAAGATTGCCGAGTATATTGATATAGCGGTTCAGGGAAAGGAAGGAAATTATATGGTATTTTTTCCTTCTTACAGGCTGATGCAGGATGTATATGAGGCATTTCTGGAACTGGCGGGGGCAAAGGGCAGAACGTTTTTTTCATGCATACAGCGAAGCCATATGGCAGAAGCAGAGAGGGAGGAGTTTCTTGCAGCATTTGAGGAGGAACGGGATGGTACATTAGTAGCGTTTTGTGTGATGGGAGGGATTTTTGGCGAAGGCATTGACCTGAAAAATGATAAGCTGATTGGTGCTGTAATTGTAGGAACCGGACTTCCCCAGATCAGCAGTGAACGCGAAATACTGAAAAACTATTATGATGCAAAAGGGATGTCCGGTTTTGATTATGCATTCCGTTATCCGGGGATGAATAAAGTGCTGCAGGCGGCAGGACGTGTTATACGGACCAGCGAGGATCATGGAATCATTCTTCTTCTGGATGAGCGTTTCCAGCAGCCGGATTATACGGCTCTGTTTCCCCGTGAATGGAAAAGCCATAAACTCTGTAGTCCAGTCCAGCTTAAAGAAGAACTTGAGGATTTCTGGTCAATGTAATGTTCCAGCGAAGCAGGGACATTACCTACGTACATCCCATTCGCGAAGCGAATTTTCATGGGATGTGCTCCTTGTTCCAGCGAAGCAGGGACATTACCTACGTACATCCCATTCGCGATGCGAATTTTCATGGGATGTGTTCCTTGTTCCAGCGAAGCAGGGACATTACCTACGTACATCCCATTCGCGAAGTGAATTAAAACAGTTTCAGAAACTCACGTGTACACCCCGCCGGAGGAACAGATGCATTGACGGATATAACAAGCTGCCGCTTTGGAAGCTGTTCCTTCAA
>CANOLA010000153.1 GCA_947566705.1 uncultured Lachnospiraceae bacterium
TAGTGGAAAGTATTAATAATCCCACTACTATTATTTCTAATTTATTGAGTGCTGACATCATTCGTTTTTCCTTCTGTGTTTCATAAGTTTTAATTGTTTTTTCTTGCTTGTATAAGGTAAAGCAGAGCTTTTGTCTGCATGGTAAAACTCTTGTAAAATAATATTTGACTTTTCGTCCATTATATCATTTGTCGCTGCAGAGGACAATGTTTGTTATAATTGGATCACCACAAATAACGGGGCAAAGGAAGTCATGGCTTATGTAACGTTCCCCGGCAAGGAAGGAGGGACTAGACGTCTGTTCCTTTACTCATTTCGGTGAAACATTGGGGCCGGCTATTATGAACAGAAATCTTTCTGGTCAGTGTGCAGGAATTTCGTTTTGTCCTTAGTGGGCAGATACGCCAGCAGGTATTTTATGTAAATTTGGTGCAAGGAATATGGTAGCTGCTGAACCATTACATATTTGGACAAAAATAAATTGTATTCTTGTAATATCTGGAACGATATGGTATAGTAGCTTTTGGAACGGTATTCGAAAGAAACTGTATCAGAGGATGTGTTGTCACCTGAAATAACCAAGAAGCAGAAAACTGACAGATACTTTATGAAAGATCTGAACAGTTATCGACTGATTTCCCAAAGGGAAATGATACTTCGGAAAGAAGGTGGTAGCATGAAAATAGGATTCATAGGCGCGGGACGCGCAGGCTGTTCGCTTGGGAAATATCTGGCGGATCACGGCGTGGAACTCGTGGGATACTATGATAAAAATGATGCGGCAGCAAAAGAGGCCGCAGAGTTTACAAAGACAGCTTTTTATCATGATATGCGAAAGCTTGTTGAGGATTCGGAGACGATATTCATTACGACAGTGGATGCACAGATTGTTCCCGTTTGGGAACAGATTAAAAGACTGCCGCTTAAGAATCAGATTATATGTCATTGCAGTGGCGCACTATCGTCCGATTCATTTTCAGGAACTGAAAACATGGAAGTATCGTGTTGCTCGGTTCATCCGATGTTACCGTTCAGTAGCAGATTTTCATCTTATGAACAACTGAATCATGCATTTTTTACCGTAGAAGGCCAAAAGCGGGCAGTGGAATGTGTTACAGACCTGCTTACCTCGTTTGGAAACGAAGTCTGCCGGATTGATGCAAAAGAAAAACCGAAGTACCACGCGGCGGCGAGTATGCTGAGCAACCAGGTGGTTGCAGTGCTGGACAGCGGATACCGGCTGCTTGAGGAATGCGGGTTTACCAGGGAAAAAGCCATGCAGGCAACCGCAGGGCTGGTTCGTGGAAACGTGGAAAATGTGATTTCGCAGGGATGCAGCAGCGCCCTTACAGGTCCGGTGGAACGGAATGATGTGGAAACCATAAAAAAGCATCTTGCGTGTCTGGACAAGGATACGGCTATGTTGTATCGTACACTGGCGAAAGCCCTTGTGCGGATTGCAGAGGAAAAACATCCGGAACAGGATTACCGGAAGCTGCTGGAATATATAATGTAAGAAAGGGATTGGAAAATGAAGAATACGGTCGTTACATTTCAGGAAGCAAAACAAAAGGGTGAAAAACTGTCCATGCTGACAGCCTATGATTATACAACCGCCAGACTTGTGGATGAGGCGGGGATTAATGGAATTCTTGTAGGGGATTCCCTTGGTAATGTTGTACTTGGGTATGAAAATACACTTTCTGTAACGATGGAGGACATGATCCATCACAGTGCAGCAGTATCCCGCGGAATTACCAATACATTACTGGTTACAGATATGCCGTTTATGTCCTACCAGACATCGGTTTATGATGCGGTTGTCAATGCCGGACGCCTGGTGCAGGAAGGTCATGCGCATGCGGTAAAACTGGAGGGCGGAAAAGAAGTCTGTCCGCAGATTAAAGCTATCGTGGATGCTTCTATTCCGGTTTGTGCACATCTGGGACTTACACCGCAGTCGGTAAATGCTTTTGGCGGTTTCCGGGTACAGGGAAAAGGCGAAGAGGCTGCACAGAAAATTCTGGATGAGGCAAGGGCGGTTGAGGAAGCTGGCGCATTTGCGGTTGTACTGGAATGTGTGCCGCAGGCGCTTGCCACAAAAATTACAGAAAGCATCGGCATTCCGACCATTGGAATCGGTGCAGGCGCAGGCTGCGACGGACAGATTCTGGTGTATCAGGATATGCTTGCCATGTATTCCAATATGAAGCCGAAATTTGTGAAGCATTTCGGACAGATTGGCGAGCAGATGAAAGCAGCATTTCAGGAATATAAAAAAGAAGTCGAAGAAGGTACTTATCCGGCAGAGGAGCATACATTCAAAATGGACGAAACATTACTTGACAAGTTATATTAATATGCCGCATGCCATTTTTGTATGGACAGATGTTTCACAGGAGGCAGGAAAGAGTGAAAAATAAAAAGATGAAAGAAAGGAAAAAGGCTGCAGGTGATTTTTCAATCTTTATTTGTGCCGCAGAAAAGCGTGTCAGCGCCTGCAGCATGGTACAAAAATGAGAATATATGAAGAAATAAGCAAAATAAGGGAAACCGTAACTGCATGGAAAAAAGACGGACTGACGATTGGGCTTGTGCCGACCATGGGTTATCTGCATGAGGGACATAAAAGTCTGATTGATACGGCACGCCGGGAAAACGACCGCGTGGTAGTCAGTGTTTTTGTCAATCCGATGCAGTTTGGACCTTCTGAGGATTTTGCAAGCTATCCGAGGGATTTGGAAAAGGATGCAAAACTTTGTGAGGATGCAGGTGTGGATGTTATTTTCCATCCGACAGCCGAGGAGATGTACACAGAGGGTTTCTGTTCTTATGTTGATATGAACGGGCTGACCACAGAGCTTTGTGGGAAAAGCCGTCCGACACATTTTCGCGGTGTTCAGACGGTTGTCTTGAAGCTTTTTAATATCGTGACACCGGACAGAGCTTATTTCGGACAGAAAGATGCTCAGCAGCTTGCGGTGATTAAACGGATGGTAACAGACTTAAATGTTGGAACTGAGATTGTGGGCTGTCCGATTATCCGTGAGGAAGACGGACTGGCAAAGAGCTCCCGCAACACTTATTTAAATGAAGAGGAGCGGAAAGCCGCATTAATCCTGCATAAAAGCCTGGAGGTGGGAAAAGCGCTTCTGGAGTCCGGGGAAACTGATGCGGCAGCAATAAAGGCGGCGATTACCGCAGAACTTGAAACAGAGCCGCTTGCAAAGATTGATTATGTGGATGTGGTGGATTTTGACACTGTTACCCCAATTGAAAAGATAGATGGTTCAGTGCTCGTTGCCATTGCAGTTTATATAGGAAAAACGCGTTTGATTGATAATTTTCTTATAGAGGGGAGCCGGATATGAATTTTACAATGTTAAAAGGAAAAATCCACCGTGCTGTTGTTAAGCAGGCGGAACTCAATTATGTCGGCAGCATCACAGTGGATACTGACTTGTTGGATGCTGCAGGTATTCTGGAATACGAAATGGTCCAGATTGTGGATGTGGAAAATGGAAACCGTTTTGAAACATATACTATTGCGGGCGATGCGGGTTCCGGTATGATTTGC
>CANOLA010000154.1 GCA_947566705.1 uncultured Lachnospiraceae bacterium
AGCTGTCCTACCAGTCGGCAGATGAATACAGCAACATCTGGAACGCGGAGGTAACCTACCACTCTGCACGTAATTACATGGAGCAAATCACATGCTGATTCGCTTCGCGAAGTGATTTGCGCAGGCAATGTCCCTGCTTTGCAGGAACATTACAGTAAATGCAGGGCATAACCAGAACATTGCGCCGGGACAGTCCGTTTCCTTTGGCTTCCAGGCATCCTTTACCGGGACCCCTGACATCCCGAAAAGCTACCAGATGCTCGGGGAAAGCCAGCCGGTGGACGGCAGTGACTGCCAGGTGACCTGTAACATCCAGAACCAGTGGAACAATGGCTGTATCATGGAAGTGACCCTTTACAACAGTTCCGATGAAAACATAGAGGACTGGTCCCTGCAGTTTGACCTGCCGGACAGGATTGACAACATCTGGAGGGCGGAGATAGCATCCGCCAGCGAACATACATACCGGCTGAAAAACTGCGGGTACAATGCCGTGATACAGCCGGGAATGAGCGAAACCTTCGGGATGCAGTTAAGTTTTCCGGACGGCAGTGCCATGCATGAACCGCAGAACATATCCGTAACCCAGTACAAAAAAGGCAAATGGTATGTGGACTTTGACAAGGAATGGAACCGCATCATGACGCACGCGGATTCCGGCACCGTCATGGAAGCGGCAAAGAAAAACCAGTATGCCGTAAATGTTGCGGTCATAGATTCCGGGGTTGACTATTCCGCAAACATGAACATCGTAAAGCGGGAAACCTTCGTGGACGGGTATGACGACAGCAATCCCCTTTTTGATGACCTGTCCGGACACGGCACGGCGGTGGCGGGACTGCTCTGTTCCAACTCCGCAGTAAAGGAGGACAGTTACCAGTTTGAGGACAAATACCTGCAGAAAATCATGAACGAAAAGATAGACGGCATTAGTCCGTACATCAACGTGTATTCCGCAAAGGTGCTGGATTCCGACAACAAAACAACCGTGAACCGCCTGATAAAGGCAATTGACTGGGCAGTGGAAAACAACGTAAACATTATCAACATCAGCTGCGGCGTGAATTCCGGTTCTGCAAAGCTGCACAGCGCGGTAAAGAAAGCGTATGACAAGGGAATCCTGCTGGTTGCAGCAGCCGGAAACGGCGGGAACATCCAGTACCCGGCAAAATATGGGGAGGTCATGGCAGTGGGTGCCGTAACCTGCAGCGGAACGGGTGCGAAATCAGGCTCCACCGGGAAGGAACTGGAAGTGGTTGCACCGGGGCAGGACGTCACCTCCTACGGGCCGTTCGGGATGCTGACGAGCTTCTCCGGTTCGAGCATGGCGGCGCCGCAGGTGACGGCACTGGCGGCAGTGCTGTGGCAGCAGGACCTGTCAAAAAACAGTGACTTTATCCGGAAGTTAATTGATGTGACCGCAAGGAGCCTTGGAAAGAAGGAGAAATACGGGTACGGGCTGATCGACTGTGAGTATGCACTGCAGAGCTACCATGAGTTTGAACAGCAGTACCATGCGCCGGAGGCAGCTGTGGAAGAGTATGAGATAGACAGTAATATGGATGCGCTGCTGTGCCTGGATGAGAAGACGGTGGAAGGGTACTGGTCTGGAAACAGACATGCAAAGATGGTGGAAAATATGGAAATAGTAAAAGATGGTGTTGTTTGGCCAGATGATAAGAAATCTAAAGTGAATGGGAAGGAGAATCCGGCTTTCCATGGTTACTATACATATAATTATGTTAAGGCATACACATTTATTTCGAAGGTGGCAACACAAATGTATAAGAAGGGGGAATGGATTAAAGCAGAAGATTGTACAAAATCCGAGAAGAAGCTGTTAAAAAAGATTATTGCCGCAACAGAGAATAATGGATTTACTGAGTTTGGATGTTTCACAGATGAGGATAAAGGACTTTTCTTATACGGAATGTCGCTTCATACGGCTGCTGATATTTTCGCCCACAGTACTAAGGGAATAAAAGGAAAAGACAAAGAAAGAGAAAATATGAGGAAGAAAAAGCTAAAAACTTTATGCAAAGACTGGAAAAGACTAACACATGGTCCTAAGGATCCGAAAACTGACAAACCGTATCCGGAAACAAATTTTGCGGATAAGACAAAATGCCTGGAAAACAGATGGACATCCGCAAAATGCGTATGTGAAAAAATAATTGCTACTTCAATTAATAATCATGTGATAGGTTCAAAGGATGTTTTTACGGAAATAAAGTATGATAAAAAGTGTAAAACTGCACAGAAATATAAGAAAAATAGTGAAAAAAAGAAATATGTTATTTATTCTTATGGCATTATAAATCTTTCTGATTATTTAAAACCTGGTAATAATAAAAGGTTAAAGGAAGTAGTAAATAATGTTAGTGATGTCAAAGTCCAGGAGGTTATTGACAAATGGAAGAAGTAAAGTGGAAAAAAATAAAAGTATGGGGAAAAGATAGAAAGATAATGTCTTTTTTGTTATTTATTGGAATATTGTTCTTAAATACAAGTAACTTGTCGGCAAAGCCAAAACCATTATCCGGACAAGATGTCAACGGAAATGAATGGATATATGCAAGAGAGACAAAAACCTTAATTTTTTCCGGAACGACAGATTTGGAAGAATATGATATGGATGAGTTTAGTTCAGAGCCGGAATGGTGGTGCTGGCAGGATGAGGCAGAGCATCTTGTGATAGAACCGGGAATTACAAGCCTGCAGGGAGGCGAATTCATACGTTTTGGTAAATTAAAAACAGTTAAGCTGCCAGACACGGTAACCTATATAGGTGATTTTGTGTTTGATAATTGCAGAGCAATGGAAAGCATAGAATTGTCAGAAAATATTGCTTCTATTGGCGATGATGCGTTCTGGGGATGCTATAGTCTAAAGAGTATTAATATTCCAGAAAGTGTAACATCCATAGGGAGTGGTGTATTTGCAAGCTGTAAGGGATTAAAAGAAATAGAAATTCCTGATAATGTGACTAAGATTGGGAAGAACGCTTTTGCAAATTGCGAGAATCTTTCAGACATTAAATTACCAAAAAACTTAAAAGTAATTAAAGCTGGTTTGTTTTTTAATTGTAAAGAATTATTAGAAATAGAATTGCCGTTTGCAGTAGAAAAGATACAGATGGGTGCTTTTAGATATTCCGGAATTATACATATAGAAATACCGGCAAATGTAACAAGCCTTTATGTAGGAAAGGATGAATATAACGGTTATGGTTTATTTCAGGACTGTAAAAACTTAAAAGAAATTACGATTAAATCCAAAAAACTGAAACACATTTACAAAGGAGTATTCCGGGGACTGAACAAAAACACTGTAATAAAAGTCCCGAAAAGCTGCCTGAAAAAATACAAAAAACTGTTCATAAAAG
>CANOLA010000155.1 GCA_947566705.1 uncultured Lachnospiraceae bacterium
GCATCTGCCATGGCTGCAATCTGCGGAAGGTGCGTAATGGAAATAATCTGGTGGTCCTTTGCAAGAAGATGCATTTTTTCTGATACCATCTGTGCCGTCCGGCCGCTGATTCCGCTGTCAATCTCATCAAAAATCAGTGTTCCGATGGAATCTGCCGCCATTACAGTTTTCATGGCAAGGGCAATTCTGGACAGTTCTCCTCCGGAAGCAATTTTCGCAAGCGGTTTTAACGGTTCGCCAGGATTAGTTGAAATCAGAAACTCCACTTCATCCGTTCCGTTCGCTGTATAGTCTGTCTGCCTGAAATCCATGGAAAATGAAACATCCAGAAAATTCAAATCCGCAAGTGCAGCAGCAACTGCATCCGCCAGTTTCCCGCTTTCTCTTTTCCGTATTTCCGATACCTCATCACAGAGTTTTTCCAGCTGTTTTTCCTTTTCTTTCAGATTTACCGAAAGTTTATTTAAATATTCGTCGTAATCATTTAAAACAGCGATCCTCTTTGTTTTTTCCTCATATGCGCCAAGAATTTCGGAAATGGTACTTCCGTACTTTGATTTCAGGTGGTTGATGGTGTCCAGGCGTTTTTCGGTTTCATAATATGTTTCATCATCAAATTCCTCACTGGCACGGTACGCTGACAGTTCATGGATGAAATCACCAAGCAGCGCATCAATATCCGCCAGCTGCTTTTGCATTTCCCCCACACCCTCGTCAGCAGAGGCAACAGCCGTCAGTTCTTTAAGCGCCCTTCCGACCAGGGATGAGGCGTTTTCCCCCTCTCCGCATATGGCGGCGTCCGCAATTTCAACCGCATCCATAATTTTTTTTCCATTTATAAATCTGCGGAAACGCTTTTCCAGTTCTTCATCCTCACCGGGCGTAAGCTGCGCTTCCTCAATTTCTTTTGCTTCATATTCCAGAAACGAAAGTTCCTTGGCGCGTTCCCCTGTATCCATTCTGGAATTTTCCCATTCCTCATGCAGCTTACGGTATTCCTGGAAACATGCACGGAGTTTTTCTTTTTTATCCCCAAGAGACTCCTTCGCAAATTCATCCAGAAGCTCTAGATGCTTTTTGGAAGATAACAGGGACTGGTGCTCATGCTGGCCATGGATATCAATTAAAAGTGATGCAACAGCCTTCATTTTTGAAACTGATACCGCTTCACCATTGATTCTTGCCACTGCACGCCCGGAAGTTATTTTACGGCTTAATATAACTGTTTCATCCTCCACTTCAATGTCCAGCGCCCGGATTTCATCCAGAACAGTGGGATTTTCCACAAAAAAGACCAGCTCCACCAGTGCAGTTTCATCATTATCCCTTAATAACTCTTTGGACACCTTCTCTCCAAGCGCCAGATTAATGGAGCCGATAATAATGGATTTTCCTGCTCCTGTCTCACCCGATAATATATTAAGTCCGTCTTTAAATTCAACCTCTGTTTCATCAATTAAAGCTAGATTTTTCAAATGTAGATTTTGTAACATCTTTCCTCCTTTTTGCACCTTTTATATTTGTTATATTTTAATATAATTTATTTTATTGACTTAATTTTTTATAAAATTTAGTCATTGTTACTATTTTTATATAGATTTAATATTTTTAATTTCGATAGCACTTTTTGTATATAGGAATACAATTTTATTAAAATTAAATATAATTTATCATTCTATTTTTTGCATATATTTTATTTGTCAAAAAAGAGCAAAATTAATAAAATCAATAATTAATTTATTCTATTGATTTTATTAATTTTGGGTTTAATATTTTTCAGATAAAACTACTGAAGTTGCAGTGTAAAAACAAGTCTGTTTTCACACTGCAACCAGGAATATCTTATTCTTCAATCAATTTCTGCAGTCTTTTCATCACATTTTTTGCATCTTCTGATGTGCGAATCACACAAAGAATCGTATCATCTCCTGCAAGAGAGCCAAGCAGCTCCTCTATCTTCATGGCATCAACTGCCGCTCCAACTGCAGATGCCATTCCAGCCACGGTCTTTATCACAACAAGATTCTCTGCACGGTCCATGGATAAAAATCCCTCCTGCAGTACTCTTGCATATTTCCCGGTCAGGCCGGTATCTGCATCGGTAATAACGGCATACCTCTGTTTCCCGTTATCCCCGGAAATCTTTGTGAGTTTCAGTTCTCTGATATCCCTTGAAACCGTAGCCTGCGTGGCAGCAAACCCTTCTTTTTCCAGATAGGCTGACAATTCTTCCTGCGTTTCCACATGGTGTTTATTTATAATTTCAAGAATTTTGGATTGTCTTTTTGATTTCATATATCCCCCGTTTTAAAGAACACACTGCATCTTTTTCTGAAGAATTTCAAGAAAACTTTCGTTGCTGATTTTACAGATTTTTACGACATGGCTGGCAAGGGAAATTTTAATGCTCTCCCCTGCCAGAAGATGCAGGGCGGTATCCCCGTCAAATCCGACCACTGCCCGTTCGCCTTCCTGAAAGCGTCTGCTCCCCATTTTTATTTCCACAATATCCTGCGAATTGAGCACAATACTCTGGGAATTTAAATCATGTGCATTAATCGGGGTAAGAAGAAGCATCTTTGCCCTGGGATCCACAATCGGTCCCCCGGCGGACATATTATAACCAGTGGACCCGGTCGGGGTTGCAACAATTATTCCATCGGCATGATAGGTCGTCAGGAATTTTTCATTTACATAGACATGAAGCTGCAGCATGGACAAATCCCCGGCCCAGTGAATCACTACATCATTCAGCGCAAGGCGCTGTTCGTTTTCACCATTTTTCCAGCCTCGGAGCATAATCCGTTCTTCCATCATGTATTCTTCTGCCATCAGTCGGTCTATGGCATCAAACACCGACTGTTCTTCCAGTTCACACAGATATCCGAGTGTTCCGAGATTTACCCCGATTAAAGGAATCTGCAGGGATTCCACTTTGGTTGCCGCCCGGATCAGGGTTCCGTCCCCGCCGAGTACCAGTATACAGTCTGTATCCTCCGGGATTTCAGAAAGACTGAAATTTTTCTCTTCCTCCCCGCGGATGCTGCTGATACAGATTTTTGCCTCTCCTCCCCGTTTTCTGATATATGTAACAATTTCCCTGGAAAGATGAAGATCTTTATCTTTATATGTATTTGTTACCAGTACAAATTTCTGCATTTATTTATCTAATTCTCCGTGTGCTGCACAAACTACGGCAGATACATCCACGGAATCCTCCTTTACTGCTTCCCCGC
>CANOLA010000156.1 GCA_947566705.1 uncultured Lachnospiraceae bacterium
AGGCGGATTCGAGACTTTCACTCGTTGGAAACGTGCGCCGCTAGGCGCACATTTTTAAGAGGGACAGTAAGCTGTCCCTCTTATTGTAACTTTTGGATACTCCCTCTGATTAATAATTTTCTTCATGTACCTCAAAATAACTCTGCGGATGATTACAAGTAGGACAGACCTCAGGTGCTTTCGTTCCAACAACGATGTGTCCGCAGTTTCGGCATTCCCATACCTTTACTTCGCTCTTTTCAAATACTGCCGCTGTCTCCACATTTTTCAGCAGTGCGCGGTATCTTTCCTCATGGTGCTTCTCAATGGCTCCCACAAGTCTGAATTTTGCTGCAAGTTCAGGAAAACCTTCCTCCTCTGCGGTCTTTGCAAAATTCTCATACATATCCGTCCACTCAAAGTTTTCGCCATCTGCGGCGGCTGCAAGGTTTTCTTTGGTATCACCGATTCCCTTCAGCTCTTTAAACCACATCTTGGCATGTTCTTTTTCATTTTCTGCTGTTTTCAGAAACAGGCCTGCAATCTGCTCATATCCTTCCTTCTTCGCTACGGAAGCAAAATAAGTGTACTTATTTCTTGCCTGTGATTCACCTGCAAATGCTGCCTCCAGATTTTTTTCTGTCTGTGTTCCTGCATACTTTGTTGTTTCCATGTTTTTTTCCTCCTTATGATTGAATGACACATCCGCAGATGCCATGAATGCAGCTCCTGCGTGTGCAATATTGGTGTGTTCTGATATTTCCTCACTGACTGTACAAAGGTCATCTATGGACAAGCCATGAATATCCGCATTTCCTGTAATTCTTGCGAAAGTCTTTAATTCCTCTGCAGAGCATTTCAGGTAATTTTCCACCCTCTTTGCGGCAGCGTCAATATGTAACCTTTCACGCAGCTTTTCATCCTGCGTAGCCACTCCCACCGGACACATTCCGGTTCCGCAGATTCGGTACTGCTGGCAGGCTGCCGCCACCATGACCGCTGAAGCAACCGCCACGGCGTCTGCTCCCATGGCAATCGCTTTTGCAAAATCAGAAGATACCCTGAAACCTCCTGTAATAACCAGATCAATATCTGAGCCGATGGAATCAAGATATTTTCTGGCACGGTAAAGCGCATAGATGGTCGGAACGCTGGTGGAATCCCTTATAATGGCAGGAGAAGCTCCTGTTGCGCCGCCCCGCCCGTCTATCGTAATAAAATCAGGTCCGGCATAAACACAAAACTCCAGGTCCTTTTCTATGCGTCCGGCAGCGATTTTGATTCCTATCGGCCTTCCTTCACTGCGCATGCGAAGTTCGCTGACCAGTTTCTTTAAATCGTCCGCATTGTTAATGCCGGGAAATCTGGACGGACTGATAATGTCTTTACCAACTGGTTTATTTCTGATTCGTGCAATTTCAGGCGTTACTTTGCTTCCCGGCAGGTGTCCCCCCATGCCCGGTTTTGTTCCCTGCCCGATTTTAATCTCAATGGCATCGGATGTTTTCAGATTTTCATCTGTTACGCTGTACAGATTTGGCACATACTCAAAGATATACTTATATGCCGCTTCCTTTTCCTCTGGAAGAATACCGCCCTCACCGCTGCACATTGCTGTAGAGACTGCGGCACTTCCTTTCGCCATCGCAATTTTGGTTTCTCTGGAAAGCGCACCGAAGGACATATGTGAAATATACACCGGCATGTCAAGCACCATCGGCTTTTGAGCATGTTTGCCAATCACGGTTTTCAGCGACACTTCTGCATGTTCATCCAGTGGCATGGGATTTAACTGCGCACCAAGCACCAGCACATCATCCCAGCCTGGCATTTTCATCTGCGTTCCCATTGCCTCAATTGCTGATTTTCCTGTAACAGCCATTTCATGGATTTCCTTCATGTACCGGTAATCACTGTCCGTCTTTCGAGTCTCCTGGGGATAACTTAAATCCAGATTCCCTGCATTTATCGGCGCAGACTGTTTTTTGGCTTCAGGCAAAGCGGCAATGGTCCTTTTGACTTCTGCCTGTTCAAATTTCTCCGGCGGCTGTTTACAGACCGGGCATTCGGTTAATTCGGAAAACGGTTTACCCTCTTTTTCCTCATCATATACATATCCGCAAATACTGCAAATATAGACCATAGTAAATACCTCCTTTTATTTTTTTCCCTGCATTTTGGGCAGAGATAAAACACCTTTAAATCACATCAGCTATAATTCCAATATCCATTCACCAACATTTCCTCTACTTTATTTGCCAGCGTCACATCAATAAACCGGCCTACGTCAATTCCCCTCAATTCAAAGAACAACTTATTTCAATCTTGTAGGGTGTCTTTCGGGTTCCCTGCACTCTTGCAAGGATTTTACCCTTCTGGATTTTCAAATCCAGAACCGCATCGGTTCTAATATAACGCTATCCACGTTCCATGCGGCTTTCATAATCTGCATAACGCTCTAAGTTATCGCACCACGCTTTTCCCCACCAGTTTTTGACAAGTTACATACTCTGCTCCAATTGAAAACGGAACCGCACTCAGCAGCTCTTCCATATCTGCTGCCGTGAGTTCCAGCTTTATGTTCTTCCGCTCCAGTTCCGGACAACCTGTCAATATTTTAATAAAGGTCTCTGACAGAAGGTACAAAAATCCGCCTGCCGGTGTCAGACTGACAGTCTTTTTCCCGAATCCCATCTGATACAATGCCCGATGCCTGTCTTTTTGGAAACATTTTTGCAGTTCACTTAACGACGAACCCGCTTGCAATATGATTTCCGGATAAAATTTTTCCTCTGTAAAAATATAATTTATATCACTGGCAGGTTTCTCCTTCAATCCCGGTTTCCTCCATTGGATATCCCGTTCTCTCAATCACATTTTTATTCTATCACAGACCATCATAAACAGCCAGACCTATTTGAACAGATAAAGTTTTAAATACCTATCTGATTCTTTCTCATACTGGACAGTTTCGTCAATTCATCCGAAAATCCATTAACCAAAAACAGAATAAATTGATCTTTTTTCCAAACCCAAACCGAAACTTGTATAAAAACGGGGACTTTTGACATTTATTATAATCAAAAGTCCCCGATTCATCAACTCTTTATGCTGTTTTTTGGGATTGCGGTATTACCGGTATACAGACACCTTGCATTTATATAATTT
>CANOLA010000157.1 GCA_947566705.1 uncultured Lachnospiraceae bacterium
ACCCCATGGAACCTGATTTATTCCTTCTGGACACCGAATCATATGAAAAAGAAACACAAAAATTACAGACAAAATATGCCGGGCGGCTTGAAATCCGCTGGGGAATCGAACTCGGCCTGCAGCCGCACCTCGCCGGAAAAAACAATGCCGTAACAGCTGTCTGCCCCTTTGATTTCGTTATCGGCTCTTCCCATGCGGTCCACGGCATGGACCCCTACTATGCACAATACTATGAAGGCAGAACCCAGGACATGGCATACACGGAATATTTTGAATCCATTCTGGAAAATCTGCAGACTGATGCGGATTTTGATGTTTACGGCCATCTGGATTATGTTGTACGCTACGGTCCGGACAGGAACAGAAACTATTCATATAAGAAGTTTTCCGGTGTCATTGACGAAATTTTGAGAAAGCTTATTGATAAGGGAAAAGGAATCGAGCTGAACACTGCCGGTTACAAAGCCGGGCTGGACCACCCGAACCCTTCCGAGGAAATTCTTTCCCGTTACCGCGAGCTTGGCGGGGAAATCATCACCATTGGTGCAGACGCCCATGCTCCTGAGCATATTGCCTTCGCCTATGACCGGGTGAAAAAAATTCTTCTGGATGCCGGATTCCGCTATTTCTGCGTGTTTTCTGCCCGTAAACCGGAATTTTTTCCTGTTTTGTAACTTTTTTCACAAAAAAAGCTTGCAATATCTGGATAAAAATGTATAATAAAGATATTGAAACATGTTATGGAGATAACGTGTCACGTACGCAAATGAGTATGTAGTTCAATTTTATTAGACAATTATCTAATTAACTACTCAGTTACTCAACAATTAAGTAACTAAGAAGGAGCAGGTTTCCTCGCCTGCTCCTTTCTTTGTGCATTTTTACATTATTTTAACAAAGCCGTCTGTAAACTGGTTACAGCCTGTTTAACATTTCATGGGAATAACGGTCCAGCATCTTTTCCACGTCATCTTTTCTGTTCTTGGAGTACGGAATTTTCATTCCGTTTTTCAACACCACCTTGTCTTCTATGCTGTCAGTAAATGCGCAGTTTACCATATAACTTTTGGAAGTCCTTACAAAATACTGCTTTTTCAACTGTTTTTCGTATTCCCACAGGTTTCCGCGGAAGCGGTATTCCTGAAAACGGTTCTCCTTGTCCGTAAAATATACTGTCAGGTAATGTCCCTGGCTTTCAAAATACTGAATATCCGCCGTTCGGACCAGGGTGTTGCGCGTTTTTGTTCCAAGCTGTATATATTTTGTCCGGTGCTCCCAGACCCACAGCCGTTCCACTGCCCGCTCCAGATCCTTTCTCCATGACTTTGGACGGATAAAATCTATCGGACGGTATTCAAACGCTGCCTGCATATCCTCCTTCTGGGAACCGATAAACACCAGAAGCGGCTGGTCTATTTCGTTATTGAGCCGTAAAAAGGCTGCCACGCCAAATCCCGGTGCATCGCACAGACGGGTATTCAGAAATACTACATCCATTGGACGGTCCATTTCCTCCATCAGTCTGGCACCTTCCCCATAAATGGTGATTTGCACTTTGAAATCCCTTTCATTATAGAAAGTATAAATTTCATCTGCCAGCTCCTCTGCAAACAACGGATCCGATTCACAAATCGCAATTTCCCACATATCTGTTGTACCTCCTTTTATTTTTTCATAATTTAATTCCCGGCAAGGGAAATAACTGCACATATAATTACGTAACGGCTTATATCCTTTAATAAAAAGATACAGTTATGCAGTATCCATCCTGATACAGCTATTCTAACGTATTGCCTGCTTCCTTAAGGTGTGATTACGATATTTGTTTTTATTTGTTTTCGTTAGTTTTTGTTGTATTTTGTCAAATTGTGTCATATAATGGTTTTAGTTAGAAACTGGAAAAGGATGGAAATTTGATATGGACGAACGGGAACTAACGATTTTACTTGTGGAAGATGACAAGAATGCATGCAGGGATATCCAGAATTATGCAGATACAATTGAAGAGGTACGCATTACAGGTGTGACAAACAATTCTAACGAAGCCCTGAAACTGACACAGCACCTGCTGCCGGATGTGGTAATACTGGACCTTGAGCTTCATCATGGCGGCGGTAACGGCTTATTTTACCTTCAGGGACTGAAAGCCTTAAGCCTGCCAAGAAACCCGTATATTCTGATAACGACAAATAATTCCAGCATTATTACGCTGGAACAGACAAGAAATCTCGGAGCGGACTTCATTCTGGCCAAATATGAGTCCGAATACTCCGCACAGTATGTAATTGAATTTCTGCGGATGATGAAGGCCACTATTTTTTCAGCAGCCTCCTCTTCCACAGATTCCCCGGACATTATGTCCGATGACCAGCGCGACCGCAGACTCACACAACGTATACAGCGTGAACTCGATTTCGTGGGCATCAGCCCGAAAGCCATCGGCTACCAGTACCTGACAGATGCAATCCTTCTGACCTACCACGATCCTGCGCCAAACATCTGCCGCAGGCTCAGTGAAAAATACAAAAAGACTGACGTCAGTATTGAACGTGCCATGCAGAATGCCATTAACCGCGCATGGAGAATCAGTGATCCTGATGACCTGCTGAAACACTACAAGGCACGGGTACGGGCTGATAAAGGTGTTCCCACTATGATGGAGTTTGTATACAATTATGTGAATGTGCTGAAGCTGGAGAATTGGTAACGCAGTTAATCAACCACCAAAAACAACTTTAGCAATATTAGTCCAAACCCATTCCCAGTAACTCATGTTCCACACCTCCTTGTTTATTTACATAGAAGCATAGAATATTTAATCCAAATACAGCCATTAGGTTCACAGATATGTTTTCATTCAATTATTTACATTTCTTTCCATCAAAAGCTTATGGCATATGCTATTAATGCATTATTAAATCAAACTATAATTATTTTCACAAATTTGTGGACTCTGTGAATTTTCAATAATAATTTTTATATAATTTATTCTTTATCTTAAGGAGAATTTCATGTTTTATTACTTTGTTAAATACGCCTTTATTTTTATTACTGCTTTTTATATATATTTTAATTTTATTAATATACATTCACTTGTGGCTTATTGTAAAAGTATTTTTTGTACTAT
>CANOLA010000158.1 GCA_947566705.1 uncultured Lachnospiraceae bacterium
TTTTCCGGCAGCCCCTCTCCTTTGAGAACATAAAGATGCCTTCCAAATTCATCCTGAATCTGGTTCCGCAGTGCGCCGTATGCCATCTCATAATTCGGCTGTTTTGCAGACTTTAAGGACAGATTGATTACCGGGTATTTTCCCATGTGGTTCTCACAGGTTTCGCTGCATCCGGCAATCTTTTTTCCGGAAAAGTAATGGCTGTTGTCAATTTTTTCCCCTGACGCATCCCTCTCATCTTCAAAAAATGTACGCAGGGTAGTCATGGCAAGAGTTTTCCCGAAGCGGCGCGGACGGGTGAAAAGGCTTACCGAAGCTCCATTGTCCAGAACCTCCTGCACAAGCATGGTTTTATCCACGTAATAATATTTACCATCTATCATTTTTTTATAAAATTCTATTCCTATTGGTATCCGTTTGTTCATAATGGCAATTCCCTCCTGAATAATTCCAGTTATCAATTTCTTCCTTAACCTTGTCAATTCCTGCTGGAACCGGCAGCCATGCAAATGAATTACTTTCCTCTGCTGCGTATATGTGCAGCCATCTGGTTTTTCAGTTCCGTCACAAGCGGTTCTTTCACTGCTGCCAGTACCAGAAAGTATACACCAAAAAACATGACTGCAGAAAATACCAGTTTTACAAAATCGCCCGCTGATAAACATTTTACCCAGACGCAGGAAAATCCCGCAGCCGCAAGTGCAGGAAACAGATAAAACCACCTCACCTGTTCATACGTTCTATCCACAACATGTCTGACAGCAAAAAACTGCACCAGCCAGACAACAAACTCTGCCAGCAGTGTACCGATTGCCGCCCCAGCGGATGCCAGCTTCGGAATCAGGACTGCATTGGCTGCCAGGTCTGTAACCGCTCCTGCTATTTCTGATACCAGAACCGTTTTTTCTTTTCCTGCCGGAACCAGTATCTGTATTCCCATTACATTTGTCATCCCAATGAAAAGCAGCGTCGGCATAATAATCTGCATGGGAAGTACTGCGTTTTTATATGCACTTCCTGACAAAAATAAAATCCCCTCCCGCGCAAACAGAATAAAATATATCATTAACGGCAGTGCAAGCATAACAACAAAGTTCATCGCCTTTTTTGCCAGACGCTCAAACTCCTGCTTTTTCCCCTGCTCCACATAATATGACAGCCGCGGCAGCAGAACCGTTCCAAGCGACGTCACGACAGAAACCAGAATTGTTTTCACCTTCACTGCCGCATGATAATAACCGACCTCTTCATCTGTTTTCATAAATCCCAGCATAACTGTATCCAGATTTGTATAGATAACGGTCGCACAGGACATTGCAAAAAATACCAGAACCGCCTTAAAATGCCGCCGGAACCGGTATCCGCCAACCGGCTTCATCCCTATGTAATGATGCACATGCAAAAAATTTGCCACTGATGATGCTGACGCAGCAAAGCAGGTAATACCGCCGTAAATTACGACATCCTCTGCTTCATGCACAAGCAGAAATAAAAATACCAGTCCAATGACTTTAAATATAAGGGAACGGACGGTAATAAAAGTATACTGTTCCAGCGCCCTATACAGCCATTCCATGCCAACTGCATTAAATATAACCGTTACACTTATAATAAGTATTAACGCCTTTTCCATCCGTAATCTTGGTACACAAAAAATTGCAAGTACAAGCAGTACATATGCAAAAATACTCATTGCCAGGTTAATGACAAACAATTCATGCACCACCCTGGTAAGCTCCGTTCTGTCATCCCGTACTTTTGCACAGGCACGGATTCCATAGGTCGGAATGCCAAGCTGGGCAAACAGTGCAAAATATGATACCACGGATGTTGCAAAAGACACCCTGCCCATTCCTGCCGGGAGGAGTATCCGGGATACATAGGGAAACGTGATTAACGGAAACAAGAAGGCGGAGAGGGTAAGGATGTTGTTCATTATGAAGTTAAATTTTATGGATTTTTGTTTGTTCATTAACTCATGCAGTTCTTAATTCTAAATATACTCTATAGGCAAAGCAACAAGGTTCTCCCTCAGATAAATCTTCTTATCCACCAGGCACAAAATAACCCCCATCCCTCTGGATTTGCCGGTTATCTTATCCAGCACTGTATTCGTTCCCGCCATGGCGGCTTTGGGGCTGCCCGACATTTTAATTTCAACAGGGTATAAAACCCCGTTCTCTTCGATAATCAGGTCTATTTCATTTTCCCCTTTTACTGCCTTATCTTTTCCCCTGTAATAATAAATATTAAAACGGTAATCTTTCCCTTCGTTCACATACGACTTTATTACTTCAGATACCACAAAGGTTTCGAATATACTACCCGCAACCGCCGAACATTTTAATGCATCCGCCGTCAGCCACCTGGTGAGATAACATGCCAGTCCTGTATCCCTGAAATAAAGCTTTGGTGTTCTGATGGCTCTTTTCAGGGTACTTGCACTGTACGGCTGCAGTATATACACAATTCCTGTACGCTCCAGTATTGAAATCCATTTTTTTATTGTTGGCTCACTCACTCCGACTTCACTGGCAATATTCGAGTAGCTGAGCATCTCTCCGGTTCTGGCTGCTACTGCTGTAAGGAACTTCGTAAATGTAATACTGTCACTTGCAATCAACTCGTTTATATCCCTTTCAAGATATGTTGCAACATATGAAGAATAATACTCCTGCCATTCACGTTCAGAATCATACAATTCCGGATAAGAGCCTTTATGAATCGTCTCCCATAAGTCCGTATAATCTTTCAATTCCTTTTCACGGCTGTCTATATATTCGTCATTAGGAATAAAATGCTTATTAAATGCAACTCCATGTATTTCACGAAGTGACAACCCCAAAAGTTCTGTAACCGATATTCTTCCGACAAGCGAATCGCCCATATTCTTCATCAGCTCAAGTTTTTGTGAACCAGATAAAATATACTGTCCCTTTTTC
>CANOLA010000159.1 GCA_947566705.1 uncultured Lachnospiraceae bacterium
CTCAGTGCGGTATTGTTACATGCGCCAACAGCTGTTACTTTAAATATTGCATATATTTTGAAGAAGCATCTGCACTATGAAGTGTTTATTTTTATATGCCCGTGTGATTATAAAAAAATTCCTGAGGGGATGTGGTATCAGCCGATGTATACGGCGTCTGTGGACGGTATCCGGGATATGCAAATTGATATAGGATACAAGGATGAGGTTTTTCCTGGATATCAGATTAATATGGATACGCCTGACTGTATTCAGAAATATGGCAGGATGCTGGAGATGATTGAGGAATGGAATCCGGCATTTGTTTTGGGGCTGGGCGTGGCAAATCCGGTTCTGGATTTAGTTAATGAGATTACAACAGTGGCAGTAATGGCAATGTCAACTACTTGTCCATTATCTGACAGCGAGATATTGTTCCGCCTGGCAAGACAGGAAGAAGAAAAGGAACGGGAATACGAAGCGGAACTGAACCAAAACCAGAGACAGATTTTTATGGGGCAGAATTTGCCGGTTATTGTGGAGGGACAGGAAAATAGAAAATACAGCAGGGCTGAACTGGGACTGCCTTCTGATAAATTTATCATTGTAATCGTGGGAAATAGACTGGACATAGAAATCGATGAGAAATTTATTGCATTGATGAAGTCCGTCTTAACTGAAAATCCGGACTGCGTTTTTTCAATAATTGGGGAAGTAATAGAACTGAAGAAGTATTTCGGGGGAATGGAATATCAGAACAAAATTTTTTACCTAGGGTATTGTCCAGACTTACTTGGGACTTACGGGGTGATGGATTTGTATTTGAACCCTGAAAGAGCCGGAGGTGGATGGAGCAGCGCGATGGCATTAATGGCCGGTGTTCCAGTAGTTACTTTTCCGAACTGTGATGTGGCATATAATGTGGGAGAAAGGTTTGTTGTATCTGACTACACAGAAATGGAAGCGGTTATAAACAAATATGTCACGGAACAGGATTTCATGAAAGGGATGAAACAATACGCCGGAGAATGCGGGACCGGAAATGCGGAAGAGAAAATGATAAAATTTGTACAGTCCATGGTAGATGGTATAAATGCTGTACTGGAGGGGAATAAATGATTGCTTTTAATGAACCGGTTTACATAAAAAAGGGGATTGATTATATAACTGAAGCGATTATCATGAACCGCTGTCTGAATGGGGACGGACCGTTTACCAAAAAATGTACAAAGTGGTTTGAGGAAAAATACCAGACCAAAGTGCTACTTACTACTTCATGTACCCATGCACTTGAGATGTCGGCGCTTCTGACCGAAATAAAAAGCGGGGATGAAGTGATTATGCCGGCTTATACCTTTGTTTCAACTGCAAATGCGTTTGCACTCAGGGGTGCGAAAATCAGGTTTGTGGATATCCGGAAGGATACCATGAATATTGATGAAAGGCTGGTTGAGAATGCCATTACTGAAAAAACAAAGGCAATTGTACCGGTTCATTATGCAGGTGTGGGGTGTGAGATGGACACAATCATGGATATAGCAGAAAGACATCATTTATATGTCATTGAAGATGCGGCACAGGGGATGATGTCAACCTATAAAGGGAAACAACTGGGAACGATTGGCGATTTTGGCACATTCAGTTTTCATGAAACAAAAAATTATACCATGGGTGAAGGCGGCCTGTGTCTGGTAAATAAAGAAAAATTCAGACACAAGGCAGAAATCATCAGGGAAAAGGGAACAAACAGAGCACAGTTTTTCCGGGGGGAAATAGATAAATACAGCTGGGTTGATCTGGGGTCATCCTATCTTCCGAGCGAAATGAATGTTGCATATTTATTTGCACAATTGGAATGTGCAGAGGAAATTAACGCCAGGAGAAAAAAACTGTGGAACAGATATTATGCGGAACTGGATGATTTACAGGATAAAGGGAAACTGGAACTGCCATATATACCGGATGAATGCCAGCATAATGCACATATGTTTTACATTAAGGTAAGGGATTTGAATGAAAGAACAAAGCTGTTAAAATATCTGGCAGAGCATGGTATTAAAGCAGTATTTCATTATGTGCCGTTACATACATCTGCTGCAGGAAAAAAACTCGGGGAATTTATAGGGGAAGACAGATATACGACATCCGAAAGTGACAGACTGATACGACTTCCAATGTTTTTTGCACTAAAAGAGGAAGAGGTTTCTTATATTTCCGATATGGTTCATAAATTTTTCAAAGGAGAATAAAGGTATGTCTGAAAGCGAAAATATCATTTTGCATCCGGTCTCTCTGTGCGATGCAGAAGATATTGTCAGATGGAGAAACCAGGAATTTGTAAAGCAGAGATTTATTTACCAGAAAGATTTTACGGTGGAGTCCCAGAGAAAATGGATCGAAACAAAGGTGGCTTCAGGGGAAGTGGTACAGTTTATCATTGAATATAAAAGAGACCAGAAGCATGTTGGAAGTGTGTATCTGCGGGATATAGATTACAGTAACAGGAAAGCGGAGTACGGAATTTTTCTGGGGGAGAAGGATTATCTTGGAAAAGGAATCGGATGTGAAACGGCAGGACTGGTTTTGGACTATGCGTTTCATACCATGAAGTTAAATAAAGTATTTCTTCGTGTTTTATCGGATAATGTCTATGCGATTAAAAGCTATGAAAAAGCAGGGTTTAAAGCAGAGGGATATTTTAAACAGGATGTGATAGTGCAGGGGGAATATAAAGACGTTATTTTTATGGGAGTGTGTGCGGATCAGTATCAATGATTTAGAGAAATTTAGGGGGATTTGAGTGTGGAAAGAAAAAATATATTGTTACTTAAAATTATATCACGGTATGACTCATGCAGCAAATATGTTGATGAATGGGCGGCTGCCCTGCGGCAACTTGGATGTAATACCTGTGTTCTGGACGGATGGTCACTGGCCCAGCCTGCGCTTTACAATC
>CANOLA010000160.1 GCA_947566705.1 uncultured Lachnospiraceae bacterium
TCTTTCTGCGCTTCCTCCATCTGCTTCTGCATTTTCTGCGCCTGTTTCATAAGATTATTCATGTTTCCCGGCATTCCGCCCGGAAATCCGCCTCTTTTTGCCATGTCGGCATCCTCCTGTTATTCCGTTTTATATTAATATACCATTAGAAGTTCTCTTCCTCAATATCAAAATTAATTAATTGCCGTAAATCCGGTACTGCTGCTGCAGCACTGCGCCCGCTTTCGTTCATGCGGAGCACCACTTCGATTTCGCTGCCGCTTCTTTCTGACAGCCGGCTTTTAAATGCACTCATGCAGTCCGCCTTGTCCTCGTTCAGATAGGCATAGGCGTTGGAATCATCAAAAACCAGTACCAGCTCCCCGGCGTTTCCAAGCGTTGGCACTGCCTTGTTTAAGTACTGTCTGGTAATTCCGCCGTTTTCTGAAATGATGGCTTTCCACTGTCTGATGATCTGTTTTATATCATCCGGTACCGCTTTGGGAAGCTGCGGTTTTTCCATGGGTGCATCTGCTTTCTGCGGCACCGCGGGAGCAGCTGCAACCGCCCCGTGTTCGATTTTGTATTCCAGTTCGTCAATCCGCTCCAGAAGTCCCGCATAGTCCTGCTGCATCTGGGGTTTGCACAGCCTTACAATTGCAATCTCCAGTAATATCCTTTTTTGTGCTGCAAATTTTATCTGGTTTGCCAGTTCTGAAAAAACATGGATATAGCGTACCAGCGTCTCCGGACTGATCATTTCTGCTTCTTCTTTTAAGGAAGCAAGGTTATCTGCCGATATGTCAAGTACTTCTTCCATATCATCCGAGCTCTGAATCAGCAGGAGGTTACGCATATACCATGTGAAATCCGTAACCATCTGTCCGATTTCCCTGCCCTCGTCAATCAGATTATTAACTGTCCTGACTGCCCCCGTGATATCACGCCCAAGCACCTGCCTGAGCAGGGCGGAAAAAACCTCAGTATCAACTGCCCCAAGTACTTCCAGTACATTTTCGTAGGTCAGTGTCTCACCAAGATGAAATGCAATACACTGGTCGAGAAGGCTTAAGGCGTCCCGCATGGAACCATCCCCTGCTTTTGCCACATAACGCAGTGCACGTTCTTCCACTTCCACCTGCTCCTCTTTCATCAGCTCGGCAAGACGTTCTGCTATCGTGTCAATGGAAATCCGGTGAAAATCGTACCGCTGGCAGCGGGACAGAATGGTAATTGGAATTTTGTGCGCTTCCGTGGTTGCCAGGATAAAAATTACATATGCCGGGGGCTCTTCGAGTGTTTTTAAGAGCGCATTAAATGCGCCGGTTGAAAGCATGTGCACCTCATCAATGATATAGACCTTATATCTGCCCTCGGTCGGACGGTAGGCAACTTCCTCGCGAATCTGCCTGATGTTGTCCACACCATTGTTGGATGCTGCATCTATCTCTATGACATTCATAGAAGTCCCGGCGGAAATGCCCTGACATACAGGGCATGTTCCACAAGGACTTCCATTTACAGGATGTTCACAGTTTACTGCTTTTGCAAATATCTTTGCCACGGTAGTCTTACCTGTTCCGCGTGTCCCGCAGAACAGATAGGCATGTCCGATACGGTCAGCCTTCATCTGGTTCTGCAGGGTGGTAACGATGTGTTCCTGTCCTTTGACATCCTCAAACTGCTGCGGACGGAACTTACGGTATAGCGCCGTATAAGACATGGATGATTCCTCCTAAATACCGAAGCTGATTCCCATTCTCTTTGCTTCTTTTATCATCTGGCTGTCCGGGTCAACCATCTTAAGCTTTCCTGCCACATCGCCAAGCGGAATGCGTTTGGTTTTGCCGTTTACCATACCGATCATGCAGCCAAATTCGCCGTCCATAATTGCTTTTGCTGCTGCAGAACCAAGTCTGGTACAGAGCACACGGTCATACGGACACGGGCTTCCGCCTCTTTGTGTATGTCCCGGAACTGCCACTCGTACTTCTGTGCCGCATGCATCTTTAATCTTTTCAGCGATTTCATAGGAAACAGAAGGGTATTTATGCTCAGCCACTTTTGCTTTGTATTCTTTCTTTGACAGTGCTGCGTCCTCTTTGGAAATCGCACCCTCTGCCACGGCAAGAATGGTAAATCCCTTGCCGTCTTTGGTACGGTTATGGATTGCTTCCACTACTTTGTCAATATCATATGGGATTTCCGGAAGCAGGATAATATCCGCGCCGCCGGCAATGCCTGCATACAGTGTCAGCCAGCCTACCTTATGCCCCATGACTTCCACGATAAATACGCGGTTATGGGAAGCAGCGGTTGTATGGATGCAGTCAATGGCATCCGTTGCGATGTCAATCGCACTCTGGAAACCAAAGGTTACATCTGTTCCGTAAATATCATTATCAATGGTCTTCGGCAGGTGGATAATATTTAATCCTTCCTCCCTAAGCAGGTTTGCGGTCTTTTGTGTTCCGTTACCGCCAAGAATCACAAGGCAGTTCAAATTCAGCTTGAAGTAAGTCTGTTTCATTGCCTCGACCTTGTCCAGTCCGTTTTCATCCGGTGTCCGCATCAGTTTGAACGGCTGGCGTGAGGTTCCGAGAATGGTTCCGCCCTTTGTAAGGATTCCTGAAAAATCACGGGATGTCAGCAGACGGAATTCCCCATAAATCAGTCCCTTGTATCCGTTTTCAAATCCATACACCTCAAGATCC